>DASVGE010000238.1:0-30889 GCA_036379695.1 Pyrinomonadaceae bacterium
GTTGCCGCCATGGCGCCGGATGATTCCGAAACTCACCGCCAGCCCCAGGCCCAACCCGGCTTTGCCCTTCGTCGTAAAGAAAGGATCGAAGATGCGCGAACGCACCTCGGGATACATTCCCACGCCCGTATCGACAACCTGGATCGTCACCGAATCGTCTACCGTGCGCGTACTCAGCGACAACGTTCCACCTTCAGGCATCGCATCGATCGCGTTGAAGACCATGTTGACGAGCACTTCGCGTAGCTCCGAATCGTCGCCCATCACCATTGCGTTCGAGCTGATTTGCAGGTTGAGCGTGATGTGAATGTTCGACGCCTCGGCACAGTTCTTCCAACGCGGGCGCGTGATCTCGCTCGCGTCCAAAATGAGTTGATCGACCGAGACAAGTTCGAAGTTGTGATCGCGGCGTTGTCGGGCGAAGTCCTGAATACGTTTGACGGTTTTAGCGCCGTCTTCAGCGGTCTTGATAATGATGTCGAGCCCGCGTTTGAGCTTCTCAGGATCGTCCGTGCGCTGGAGCAGTTGGGCGCGTCCGAGAATGCCGGAAAGCGTGTTGTTGAAATCGTGCGCCACGCCGGATGCGAGCTCGCCGAGCGCGGAGAGTTTTTCCATTTGTGAAAACTGTTCGCGGATGCGCTCCTGCTCCGCGATGTAGTGAGAAAGTTCTTTGACGTGGTTCTCAGCCTGGGCGGCCTGTTCGGCCGAAGTCTCGACGTTACTGAGGTAGGTGCGATAAGTGAGAAAGATGATCGCAATGATCGGCAACGTGATTATGAAGACATAGACGCCGATGAAATAGACGAGCGCGGCGATGAATCCGGCCGCAAATGCGCCCGCGAAATACGTCAACGAAGTCCAAAGATAGTGCTTGCGCCACGTTTGCCAGACTGGTTCGTCGACTTTTAATGCTGCTGCGATCGCTACCAGGCCGGAGTTAACCGCGTATTGAGTGAGCGCCATCGTGCAGATTGCCGCCACGAAGGCGGCAGTTAGCGGCGTCGTACGCAGCGCTACAACGTTGCCAAAAACAAGTTCCAGCACACTGTAGGTAATCAGTATGGATAACGCCGCCGCGCCCCAGTTGAACATCCGCGTCAGCGGCCGACGACTGAAGTACAACGACGACAGAAAGGCTTCGAGCGCGCCAACGACCACAGCGGCTGCGCCTCCATAAAGAAGCAGGACAAGAAAGACGAAGGTGTCGGAAACGGAGATCTGTGAGCTGTAACGCGGAATCGGAATCGTGATCCGCGCCGTAAGCAGCAGGGCCACCCCTACCATCAGAGCCAGGCGTGAATCGAACTGGCCAAAGTCGACCCGCAAAGCAGAATAGATAAACGCAAGGCTACCGCATCCAATTACCACCCAGAGGAATGGCCGAAAGAGTTTATTTGCCATGGTGCAATAGGGTTCATGTTTGAGGTGGGGGTATTGTTTCGCCTTTATCAGGATAGATCGTGGGTGGTGATCTAGTTCTGCACTTGCTCCTTCCTTGGGAGGAAGATGGTTTCGTAGGTGGCCCGGAAGTGAAAACCGCACTTCCGATAGAAGCCCTGGGCCGACTCGTTTGTTTCGTTTACCAGCAGGCAGATTGACTTCGCGTCTTTGAGCAATCGTCGCAGCAGTTCTGACATGAACCGCGTTCCCAGATTCTTGTGGCGAGACTCTTCGCGCAACCAGACGCCCTCGAGATAAATAACTTCGGGAGTTTTCGAGATAACGTCGGCCTTGAAGATCAACTCACCACTTTCGACGATCACCCAGGTCCTTCCTTGTTCGATACGTCGCAGGCATCGCCTGCGAAAACCCTCCGGATCTACATGCAACGGATTAACACCGCTTTCAATAAAAGCTAGCTCAGCCTGAACCGGCATCACGAGCTCCAGCTCGCTTGGCGTGGCCAGACGGAGCGCGGCAACTGGTTCGCGGACTTCGATCGGCAAGCCTAATTCATACAGCCATTCGCGACACGCCAAACGCTGCCTGCGTCCGGCTTCGGCGTAATGACTCCAGAAATCCGCCACTCTTTCTTTCTCGCCCATGATCATGTGTGTGGTGTGACACTCACGTGCGACTTGCGCGAGTGCGGCGAGCGCGCGATCCGATACCGTTTCCATCAAGGTTGCGTGACCGACGAGCGCGACGCCTTCGAGTTGCCCTTTCGAGTCGCGACAGCCGTAGAACGTGCCGCGGTTGAAAGGGCTCACGATGCCGTTGTCGTGAATCAAACTCATCATCGTCACCGTATGAATCGGACGTTGGGCCAAAAACTGGAGCACTTCTGCTGCATCGCTGTTTGCCAGACGCTCAACATTGACCGGAGTCAGCGCCGTTAACAGTTTGCGTTCCTCTACTACTGTGCTCAGGGGCAACATATCGTCTACCTTCATTGGGTTCTGAGTAGTTGTACAGCTTAGTAACCCAGATAGTCCGTGTAGTCGTCAGGCACAATTGTCATAGAGTCGGTGCCATCGCCATTGGTCAGCGCGTTGAAAGCCTGGAGCACTGCGTCGCCATACAGCACGCCGTCGCCATACAGCACACCATCGCCGTAAAGGACACCATCGCCATACAGGACGCCATCGCCGAACAGCACGCCGTCACCGTAAAGAACTCCATCGCCAACCACTACACCGTCACCAACGACCACGCCCTGTCTTAGCAGATCGGACATGGACAAGAAGATTTGTCCAATACCGAGCGTGGTACCGTTGCTGATAAGGATAGTGTCCCCGACCAGCACGCCCATTGTGAGCCTGGTCGTATCACCCACCAGGACGCCCTGGCGGTCGCCAGCCAACATTGCGTCACCATACAGAATGCCGTCGTTGAGCAGCACTCCATCACCGAGGAGCGTTCCTCTGGCGTAGACGTTCTGATACCGAGTGATGAGTTCCGTACCAGTGGCATAG
The DNA here is from genome assembly GCA_036379695.1 of Pyrinomonadaceae bacterium. Taxonomy (GTDB): domain Bacteria; phylum Acidobacteriota; class Blastocatellia; order Pyrinomonadales; family Pyrinomonadaceae; genus PSRF01. The sequence continues at coordinate 2,916 of DASVGE010000238.1, forward strand.
GTCTGGCCAATGATCGCACCTTGCGCCCAGCTGAAGGTGTAGACACCGCCGGCGACAGTGATGCTCGTTTTCGGCGTCGGAGCCGCACCAATGAGTAACGGGTCGCCGAGTTGGGTTGAGCTGTTGATAGTGGTGCGGACGAGCTTTGCGAGACGAACAGCGCCATCGATATTCAATTCGCCGGCGCCCTGCTCGAACGTGTTGAAGTTGGCCAGTTGTTGTGCCGTGTACATCAACAACGTCTTAACGAGGTTGGGGGTAAGAGTCGGATTGGCTTCGAACATCAAAGCCGCTGCACCCGAGACTAAAGGTGCAGCCATTGACGTTCCGCTGAGGATCATCTGCTTGCGAGTCGGGCTGTTGCTAACTCTTGCATCCAGCCCGGGATTCTGTTGCAGCAGGTAATTGTTGGGCGATTGCGCGAAGATGGTCTTGTTACCTGGGGCCGCGATTTCCGGTTTGATCAGGTTGTCGAAATGGTTGATGCCAGACTCGTCGGTCCAGGAACTGCGTGTCGGACCACGCGAGCTGTAGGTTGCGATCGTGTCGTCGCCTCGCTGATCGGTTCCGCGGGTATCGACTGCGCCCACCGTCATCACCGACGGCTCATTGCCGGGCGAGTGAATCATTCCATAAATCTTCTGACCCGCACTGTTCTTGCCATTGTTTCCTGCCGCGGCAACAACAACGATGCCACGGTCCACCAGCATGCGCGCGGAGACGCAAAGTGGATCAAAATTGTAGGAAACGATCGCGGGCATACCGATGCTGAGGTTTACCACGCGAACGTTGTAGGTGGACGCATTCGCCAGCAGCCAGTCGAAAGCGCCAAGTACACTCGAAACCGTTCCGATTCCTTTCGAATTCAAAACCCGCAAGTTAACAATTTTGGCTCGGGGAGCAATGCCGATGTATTCAGCTCGCGAAACTACGCCGTTGCCGGCGGCTGCCGCTGCTACGTGTGTGCCATGTCCGTAAGGATCGTCGGTGCGGCCTTCGCCAGTGAAATCGACATTAACAACGATTCGTGATTGGCCGGTTTGAGTGTCGGTAAAGGAAGTGTGGGCGCCGTAGATACCGGAGTCGACAATCGCGATTCCGATTCCATTTCCATCAAGCGCACCGTCGGAGCTCATCGAACGCACGTTATCGGCTCCGGTCGTGTGGGCCACGTGGCCACCCAGTGTCCTTACTTCGCCATCATGAGATATGAATGCAACTTCGGAGAACGTGGAAAGAACATTGACTACGCGAGAGGGTAATTCGAGGGCAAAAGAGTTTAGGTGGTTGAAATATTTTCTGATCCTGACTCCGTTTGAGGCTAACAGGGCGTTGAGCTGACCACTGGGCTTTTGATTGAGTTGGAGGATAACTTTGACGAGGCTATCGCTGTTCTTATGCGCAAGCAGCGCGTTGAGGTCTGATGCAACCTTCTTAGGTTTCTGGTTGTTGTTGCCGCGGGAGACTTTGCCTTTTCCATGGGCGGTAGCCAGGAGGTTACCGCCTAAAAGGCTTGGTCCCAGGATGAGGCTTGCCAGCAATGCCAGCACCAGGAAGCGTTTTGTATTAGGGCTCGAAATCACTGTTATCGTTTCTCCATACTAGAGTTTTCGGCCAGTTCTGGACGTACGACTGGCGAACCCCCTTGTGCATGGACCGTGCCAAACCTGTTAAACCGAGCTTAGTTTATGTGTAGCAACAACTTAGATTGAACTGGGGCTTTTGGGGGCAGGTCGTTAAGCCTGACCGATCTGCTCAATGTGACTTGGCGCCCAAATCAGTTTGATAGAATCGGCCCGATGCTACCGGAAGAGATCGAGGTCCATCGCGACCGCATGTGGAGACGCGATCCGGAAAATCGCGTTGAGGACGTTTACGCCGCCGAGCGCTTCGTTGAAGACGTCGGTTTTTGCGAGGCTTTGACGGATTCGCGCCGGCCTGGACCGTCGCTTTATGTCGCCGTTTGCGGGCGTCGAGACGCGCACATGCCGCGCAACGTGCAGAAGGATCCCGAAAGCCGTTTGGCGTGGACCATCAAGGATGAGGTGATGCGCCGCGGCAAGTGCTTTTATGGAAAGATACTGCGGGGTCGCTCGACTTTTGTCGCGCCACGCCTGATTCCGTTCTTTAACGCGTTGTGGGGAGTGCCGCGGAAAATGGAGAAGAAAGCGCTTTCCGACGACGCTCAGATCATTCTCAGGATCATGCGACGCGAGTGGGAGATGGCAACGCGGGATTTGCGCGAGGCGAGTGGGATCTCGGAGCGCGCTCGTTTCGATCGTGCAATGACTCAGCTACAAAAAGCGCTCAAAATAATTCCTACTGAGGTTTTATACGAGCCAACGTTCACGTACATCTGGTCCATTCCCGAGGCCCGTTTTCCGGAACAACTCAAGCAGAATGTGGACAGGGACGAGGCGTTGAAGGAGATTGCGCGGTCGTATCTGGTCGGAGCTGGGATGACGTTACGCGGTGAGTTGGCACGTGTGACAGGCCTCCGTTCCCCTGAAGCCGGCCTGGGTAACTGGGGCCTCGTCGACGAGGGCTTCGCCGAGCGCCTCGCCCCCGGCGTCTATCGTCTTACGCATTTTGGCACGCAAAACCTAACAAGTCAGGAAGAGGGGTTTACCCCCGCTGTTGGGAGAGCGGGGGCAAGCCCGTCTTCCTGACTTGTTAGGTTACCAGTCGCCGAAATCAGGGTCGGGAGAGGCTCTCGTCAGCCTTCGCTTCGAGGAGTGCCTGCTGTTCCAACTTGGCAATTTCCAGCACCAAAGGCAGTTGATCCTGGGAGCTTCCCAACCGCTGCATCATCAAGTCTGTCTCACCCTGCGTTAGCTTCCGGCTGGCCGTCGCCTCAATCATCTGCAAGCGCGTTTTTGCCTTCGCCAGATGGTCATTTGCCTGTTGTCGCAGGTGTGACAGCCTTTCGTGGTCTGCGGTCAGCTCCTGTTGTAACGAATCAGACTCCGGCGTACGCACGGCCCGGGCTCGGTTAATCTGCCTTTCGACCCGTAACATTTCCCGCTTAGATCGCGAAATAATCCGGGAAGCAGTGAGCCTATTCGCGAGTGTTTCGAGGTAGGCGTCCGCCAAAAGTGGGTTACTTCGTTCGATTTCGGCCAGCGAGGCGCGCTCGGCCGAGGTCAATTCCGAGCGAAACCATGCAACCTCATTCGCCGTGATTCCATCCGAAGCTAACCGGTCTCGTAATTTTGACAGCCATCTCCTGCGGTAAATTAGGAGTATGGTAGCAATCACCACCCCCAGCGCGATCCCAAGGGTCAACGACAGGCCGGCCAGCAATAAATAAACAGCCGCCGATTCTGTGGTTGTGGTAGTCAGAAAAAGTACCAGGAAAACCAGCGGGGCCGGCAGGGAAGCGGCCAACAGGGCAAGCCAGGGAGCGATTTGCAGCATCCGTGCTGTAGTGGCGTCTTTGCCGGAAAGTTTGCCTTGAGACTGACTCATCGCTGTCACACTCCGATACTAGGTTTGAGATCTTAGACGTATAATGTCTGCCACGTAAAGGAAGGTTAAATGAAGACGCTCCGACGACTCCACCCGTCCGCCCTGCGGCTATGTATTGCTATTGGTTTTGCGCTGTTTACGCAGTCAGCTTTTGGCCAGGAGCCCAGTGCCGGCGGCAATGGCGCTGCCCGTGGCGCGGGCAAACCCGTAACGATTCCCGTGACTATCAGACTCAAAGAGGAAGGCGAGCTCGAGCTACAGAACATCGATCTGTCAATCATTGAGGACGGCGAGCCGCAGACGCTTATCTCGATCAAGGGCACCAACTCACCGATTACACTTGCTGTTTTGATTCAAGAGGATCTTGTTTCAGTCCAAAACGAGATCAGGTCGCTCGCAGATTTCGTCCGGCAGTTGCCGAAGGGGTCGCGCGTCATGGTGGGGTACTTGCGAACGGGCAGCCTGCAAGTCAGACAAAGATTCACTAACGATCTCGAGAAAGCGGCCAAGGCGTTGCGGCCGCCGTCCGGGTTCGCGAGTGCTAGTCCTTATAATCCTTACGTGGAAGTGATCGAAGCGCTAAAAAGATTTGAAGGGCAGCCTCTTGGTCGCCGGGCGATACTGCTCGTTTCGGATGGGCTCGATGTCTCGCGTGGGGTCGACTCTTCGTCTCCAACTCAAAGCATCGATCTGCAGCGAGCCATAAATGAGTCGCAGCGCCGTAGCGTGGCAATTTACGGGTTTTACGCGCCAACGGCAGTTGCGGCCGCAAATCCGGGGCTCGCGGGCAATGCTCAGAGTTCGCTGTTGCGTTTGTCGAATGAGACAGGTGGGTTGGCTTTCTTCCAGGGCCTGGGCGCACCCGTGAGCTTCGACCCTTTCATTCGTGAGCTGGATATTTCACTTCAGAAACAGGCGGCATTGACGTTTCTATCGACGCACCTGAGCAAAGGGTTCCATCGCATCGAAGTGCGCTCTTCGACTCCAGGCGTGCGTGTTTCCTACCCTTCAGGTTACGTGAGGTAGGCCCACAAAAAGGGCACAAAAGCACAAAACAGATCATTTGTGCTTCTGTGCCTCTTCTTTTGTGCCTGTTGTGGCCTTTATTGAACCGTGGCGGCTAGTAATGACCCACGATGATCGCTAGCCACTGCCCAGCCATCCGAGAGCTGTCCAATCATTCCGTGGAAGTGGATCTCGCTGCCGCTTAAGACCACGAGCACGTCGCCCGCGTGATAACGAGGGTCGTCAAGCCGGAAACGGATCACCGTCGCCTGCCCATTTTCCTGCTGCAACGTCTCAAACTGAAAAGTATCCGCATCAGCCACGTAGGTCTGGGAATTATTCGCTACTCTTTGCTCATCAGGCATTTACACAACCTCTCCTTTAAGTCCCAAGAAGATACCATTGATGCCCCAACAATGTCGCATGATAACCATAAGCCATCCGCAAGTTGTTTTCTAAGGTTTCGCGACAACTCGTGAATACCTCGCCATTTTTCAAAGCTAATCAGAGGTTGCTTTCCAATCCCGGCGCCTAAAGTCCCCACGATAGGTGTACCAAGAAGGAGTAACCCCCCGATAAACGTGGAGCGATAGTTGTTCGGCGTAACGCGTCACACAACTGCGCCTCGTCAGAAGGGTGAAAAAAAACTATGAGGCACAATTCCTTTAGGTTCGGAACAAGCGGTAGATTTTCGCGAGAGTCACGGCGGGTTTTGATTGCCGCCGGCTTCATGCTGGCCCTGCTCGCTGCGGCATCGTTCGGTTTTCACAGCACGCGGGCGTCAAGTCCCGCAGGAGGAACCATCAATCCCACCGCGACCACCCCCGTTACCTGGGTTGGCACTGCAACCGGAGGCGGCGCGATCAACGCACCACTGGGCCTGATTGCTCCAGAGGATCTCTGCCAGGAAGGTCTCACGTGCGACACCTACACCTTAACTGTAGGAGGAACTGCTGCCGACTGGTCCGGCAAACAGATCCGCGTCAAGATCGAATGGCTGCTGCCGGTCACTGACTTTGATCTCTACATCCACAAAGATTCGAACTCTGGTCCACTCGTCGCGAGTTCCGGACGCGGTGCAACGTCGCCAACCGATCCGCTTACATGGGAAGACACGACGATCGATCCTGCAATCACTGGTGTCGGTGTTTACACCGTTCGCGCGGTTTACTACGCAGCTACGTTGGCTGATCAATATCGCGGCAGCGCGACGATTGAGAGTAAGCCGGCGGCGCCACCAGCGCCTCCGCCGTCAACTGAAACGGCTCCTCGTTACCAGAATTATCAGCCGCCTCCGGGGCTCGGTGATTCAGCGGGCGAGCCGACTATGGGCGTGAACTGGAACTCCGGGGCCGCCATGTTCATCGCCGGCTTGCAGACACTGCGCGTGAAGTTTGACGACACTGCTTCACCGGCGCCTGCGACGTGGGAAGACGTCAGCGCGTCTAACACTTCACTCCGAACACTGGATCCGATTCTTTTCACGGACAGCGATGCAGGCGCGAGTCGGACCAATCGTACGTTCGTTTCTCAACTGGCCGGCAAAGCGAGTTTGATGTCGTTCACGGACGACGACGGCGCGACCTGGACCATCAGTCAAGGCTCCGGAATTAACTCGGGCGTCGATCATCAGACTGTTGGCGGTGGTCCTTACGCCAGAAACCCTGACGGTTCGTTGAAGGGTGGCGCGGTACAGCTTCCTGGCCCGAACGGACAAACTTATCCAAATGCCGTCTACTACGCGTCACAGGACATAGGCCTTGCGGAGATCGCACGCAGTGACAATGGCGGTTTCACCTTCGGCGTTGCGATCCCGATGTGGACACTGGCTCAATGCAATGGCCTGCACGGACACATCAAAGTCGCGCCCGACGGAACTATCTATGTGCCCAACAAGTCCTGCGGTGAGAAACAGGGAGTCGCTGTCTCAGAGGACAACGGTCTCTCGTGGACCATTCGCACCGTCGAGGAGAGTACATCTGGTGATACCGATCCTTCAGTCGGTATCGGCTCGGACGGCACCGTCTATTTTGGTTATGCTGATGGCGATGGACATGCTCGAGTTGCGGTCTCGCGTAATCGTGGTGCGACCTGGGAGCACGTACAAGACGTAGGCGCTGCGCAGGGCGTGCAGAACACCGTCTTCCCGGCAGTGATTGCGGGCGACGGTAACCGGGCAGCGTATTTCTTCCTTGGCTCAACTACGCCGGGCGCGAATGGAAGACAGACTGATCGTTCGTTCCCGGGCGCCTGGTATGGTTACATCGCTACCACATACGATGGCGGCGTCACGTGGGTGACAGCCAACGCCACACCAAACGATCCTGTTCAGCGCGGTGTTGTTTGTACGAGCGGCACCACCTGTCCGGATGGCACACGCAACCTGCTCGACTTCAACGATCTGACAGTAGACAAGCAGGGTCGTGTGCTCGCGGCTTATGCAGACGGCTGCGTCAGTTCCGACTGTATTCGCGGCGTCGATCGAAACGGTGACGGCAGACTCGACAGCAACGACAACGACGGAACAGAAAAGGCGACGATCATTCGTCAAACTGGTGGCAAGCGTTTGTTTGCTGCTTTCGATCCGCCGGTAAATGCGAAACCTGAGCCGCCGCTCCTGTTAGCCACGAAAGACGGTGATGCAGTTAATCTCGTGTGGTCTATACCTGAAGATGGTGGTTCGCCGATTACGGGTTATCGACTCTTTCGTGGTGTTGAGGGTGGCAGTGAGTCGCTGCTCGCGAGTTTTGGTCCTGAAGTCAATTCGCATACGGACAACGAAGCGACCGGCGGGAACTTTTACTATCGTGTGACTGCCTCGAATGCGAATGGAGAAGGTGCGTCGTCAAGTCGCGTGTTTCCGACTGTGAGTGAAAGTCCCTGCACTGGGTTGGGTCTTACTATTATGACCGACGCGGCAGGGGATTCGTTGGACCAGATAGCAGGTCACGACATACGTTCGCTACATATCGGAGAACCGTTTTCTGCTGATGGTTCGCAGAAGCTGGTCTTCACGCTGAAGATGACTGACCTCGCCGATCCGCTCACACCGAACACGCAGTGGCGCGTCTATTTCACGGGCGCAAACGGCAACGGATATTTTGTGGACATGAGTACCGACCTGCTGGGAGCGGTCAGTTTCAGATACGGTACTTATATTCACAACGCAGACAATACGGCAGGCACATCAACGATCGTCGGAAACCTCGATGCGGGCAGTAGTTACAATACGCAGACGGATACCATCAAGCTGGTTGTCTCAAACAGCAAGATCGGCAATCCACAAGCGGGTGGCAGGCTGTCGAGAATGTTCGTGCGCGTGCCGGTGGTTGCGGTCGTGCCGGACAACGCTAACTATGCGAGCCCGAACCCGGCCGTTGGGTACACGTTGATCGGGAATGCGGCGTGTCAGGCGCGGCCGGCAGCGCCGTCTGCACTCGTAGCGGTTGGCGGGCAAGGGAAGGGCACGGTGATCCTGAACTGGTCTGACAACTCAAACAACGAAGATAACTTCTTCGTCGAGCGCTCGACTTCAATGTCGGGCGGCTACATTCAGATCGCGACACTGGGTGCTAACGTGCGAACCTACACGGACAACACCGTGTTTCGAAAGACGACCTACTTCTACCGCGTGCGCAGTGGTAACGCTGGTGGGAAGTCGAGTTACTCAAACGTTGCGAGTGTGAAAACAAAATGAAGCGCACAATAAGTGTTTTCCTACTTCTAACGCTGAGCGTTTTGGCGAGTGCGGCTCCTGTCAGACCGCGTCCCGAAATCATGGGCATCAGTCTTGATATGAGCCGCGACGCCGCGCGCGCTCGCCTGAACGCAATCGGAAACCTTGAGAAAGAAGAGCGAAAGCGGCAGGAGGTGTGGGCCGTCAAAGACGCCCGTATCTCACATCTGCTCGTCGGCTACGATAAAGACAACCGGGTGCGCTATGTCACTGCCATCGCGCGCACGGATGGTCAACGTATCCGTTACCAGGACGTCGCCGATCTAAAGTCCGCGCAACAGTCGCACATTCAAGGTAATCACAAATTCACCTGGCAAGTCGCCGCGCGTCGCGGCCACACCGGCTACATCCTTGTGGCCCACGGCCACGACCCGCAGTATCTGGAAACGTATTCAGTCAAGAAACTCGATCAGGAAGAGATCGACTAAACGCACAAACGACAAAAGCACAAAAGGTCTTCAAAACCTTTTGTGCTTTTGTGCCTTCTTGTGGCGAGCTTTTGGGGCGGCTAGTCGGGCTCGAACCGACGACCTCTTGATCCACAATCAAGCGTTCTAACCTACTGAACTATAGCCGCCATATTTAGTTGTGCGTAATGCCCCCGGCAGGACTCGAACCTGCGGCCCTCTGCTTAGCTTCCAGCATCAGGCTTTCCCTGACCGCCCGTCAAAGCTGGGGTTGCTGGCTGGACTATATCTTGGACATCACAGTCCCGACCCGTATAGTCTCTGAGGATCCCTGCTTAAATTCAACACAGGTTTCCTGCGGATTACCCAATCCTCACGGGTTGTTACTTGGACCAAACAGATCGAAGTACCGGAGGCTCTCAGGGCGTCCCCGCATACAGGGTCGTCCACTCAATGGGTTCCGACCGCACTTCCCCATTAAGGCTCCAACAAGGCAGATGCTCTATCCGCTGAGCTACAGGGGCACATTCAAACAAGGTAGGCATGTTACCACGTCAAAGCTTCAGCCACAAAAAAGCACATAAGCACACTGACGGGGAAAGATCTTTTGTGCGTTTTGTGGTGAAACAAACAAACAAAAAAGAGATCGCCCGCGGGGGCGATCCCTTTTGAATAACGCTTAGAGATTGAGCTATGCGGCGCGGAAGTGTTCTTTGGTTTCAGCGAACACGCGACGGCCGTTGAGCGCATCGTCGATGATTTCGCGCACTGCCGAAGTTTCCGGATTAACGTCCATTCGGTCGCACGCTTTCAAGTGTCGAATGATGCCCTCTGTAGCTATCTCGAGAGCCACGCCGTTCAGTTTAGAGTAACGACGGGCCTGAATGTGATCGATTCTCATAAGCCGCTCATTCAGCGGCAAGTGTGTATCAAAAGTCACGATTGCCTCTACTCCTCCATTAAGATATCTGTTTCCAATGTATGAACTATAGATGCTCCTCCAACCCCCCTTGGATGCAGCCTCCTACCACAAGGCAATACTTCAGATTCAGGGTAAAACCCCAAAAACAGAAGTGGGCTATAAGTATTTGCCGCAGGGGTGTTCAGCGAAACGTTGAATTATACTGAACGAACGTTCACACGTCCAGATTTTTCTTTTCCCGGTACCTTAAACTGTCTTCGATGCCGTCGAGATAGTGAAAAACTGGGGCGTTTGTCACTACGGACAAAGGCGCCGCCCGTTTGCTAGAGGTATTAAGGGCGGCGCCGATGCTGAAAAATAATAGTGCTGTAAGTTCACTTTTTTGGTAGCACGGTATCTTTCATAGCCTTGCCAACGCGGAACTTCAACGTGGTCTTGGCGGGGATCTGAATGGTTTCGCCGGTTGCCGGGTTCCGGCCTTCTCGTGCTTTTCGCTCGGATTTAACGAGTTTTCCGAATCCTGGGAGAACAAACTCACCGTTTGATTTCACTTCGCGCGCTGCGAGGTTGTACATCTCCTCGAAGAACTCTTTCACTTGGGCTCGCTTCATTCCTGTCTTTTCAGAGAAGTAGTTGATAACTTCCGATTGAGTCATGCGCTTCTTGCCTGTTGCGGCTTTGGTCGCCATTCTGGTGTAGCACCTCCAACGAGAACTAGATTGATAAAGCAGTCAGGACACTCATATATCACACTCAAGCTGCAAAGTCTTCAACAAAACCAGCATTTCGCTAGGTTTTTTGTAGGTTTTTTGAGGTTTGGGCCGGTCGAGTCCCGGCATCCGCCGGCTTCGAAAACTGGTCGCAACAATATCAGGGTCCGCGGCGTTTCACATTTTGCACGCGCCAACAGTTAATCCTGGAAATCGTAAAAACCAAAAACCTGTGCGAGAGGAAAAAGTCATGACGAAGTCTATGGCCATAGCGATCATGCTGTTAGTTGTTGCGTCTAGTGCACTTCCGCAGAGTCTCACCACCGAATCATTCTCAAAAGCAAAGGCAATTGTGGACCGCTCCGTCGCTGCATATGGCGGCACGGAAGAGTTGAACGCGATCAACAACGTCTCGATACGGATAGCCGGAGAGTCAGTCCATCGTAATCAGAGCCGGCGCCCGGGAGACATGGATCGCACGGAGTACACCGCGGAATTGTTGATCGACCTGAAAAACTCCCGGGCCAGGCAGGCGCAGAAAGGGCATTATCCCGGTGGATTCAACTGGCACAACGGGTTTGTAATTGACGCCGGTAACCGGACTGGGTTCGACCTGATTCGCCGGACGTCTAACCCGCCTGGCGCAATCACTCCCGCTAACTTCAAGGCGACTACTCGTTGGCTGCCGCAACTCGTTCTCCTGAACGTATTGGAGCGAGCACAATCGCTGCGCTATCTCGGCAAAGCCGACTACGAGAAACGACCGCACGAGGTCGTCGATTACGTCACCAATGACGGCGCCCGCCTCACGCTCTATATCGATCAGCAAACAGGCCTGCTCTCAAAATTCGAGACGCTTATCATCGATCCCTATTTCGGTGACTCTCTTTTCGAGACGCGTTTTACCGGACAGCGCAAAGTTGGCAAGTACATCGTGCCGGCTCGTCGCGTGAATGCTTTGAACGGCGAGATCACAAACGACTTCGGACTCGCAGAAGTCGCCTTCAACATCGAGCTCACACCCGAGCGGTTTAAGGTGCCCGAGGGGTTTCGTGCAGTCACGTTCCCAACGCCTACACCGGTCACGAAGCACGCAGACAAGATCTATACGACCAGCGCCGGCGGCTATAACGTCTTGTTTGTCGATTTCAACGACTACATCTTTGTGATGGAGACTCCCGGCAACGATCGTGTCTCGCTGCAAGCGATCGAACAGATCAAGAAGACCATTCCCAACAAGCCGATCAAGTACGTCGCCGTTACTCATCATCACGACGATCACGCCGGCGGCATTCGCACGTACATGGCCGAAGGTGCGACCTTGATCATCGCTCCCGGTGAAGAAGCGTTCTTCAAGAAGGTGAGCGCGGTTCGTTTCAGCGCCGATCCCGACACGCTCACTCGCAAGCCTGGCGCACCGAAGTTCGAACCACTTCAAAACGGCAAGCGCGTACTAACTGACGGAACCACGACTGTTGAGATCTACGACATCGGCAAAGGACCACACGCAGAAGAGATGCTCGTCGCATACTTCCCCGATCACAAGTTGATCTACCAGGGCGATCTCCTTAACCGCCCCTCAAACGGCGACTACCCGATCGCCAACGACACCTCGGTCCACTTCCTTAATTGGATCGATTCAAAGAAACTGGCAGTCGAAGCAACAATCCCCGTCCACGGCCCCCTGACGACCATCGCAGACTTTCGCAAAGCAGTTGAGGAGATGAAAATGAAGGCGAACTAACCCGTACTTCTCCGCCGCCTCTTTAAAACGCTCAACCGGCACCCGGCCCCGCGCACCCGGGTCGAAGGCGTACAGCACCGGCCACTTCTGATTCGGCGTGTAATGCGACGGGAGATAGAGCGCGTAACTTTGCGATGAATCATTAAGCGCTGCAATGCTGTCGACGATTTGGCCTCTTGGGAACGAGTCGGTTTGTGTGATTGCGAGGGCGGTCGAGTGCGCTAGTAAAATGGCCATCACACTCGAGCGCACGAATGAAGAAATAATGATCACCGTCGTTCACCAGCCGCCTTGACTGCGTATTAGAATCGCGAAACGATGAACAGGCTGCCCCCGATAGCCACCAGGTCTTCGAGCAAAGCAACGTTGAAATCTGGTTGGCGCAGTGACTTCACGATTCGAGCGCGAACCTGATAGCCCGCGAAACAACCGACGATTCCGCCGATCACTCCCAACGCAGCACCAGCGAAAGCCGACTGTCCACCGCCAAGAGCAACGCATGCGCCCGTGAATCCACCGGTCACGATGCGCGCGATAAGTCCCGGAGGAGCAGTGCGGTTCGGTGTATTCGGCAGCTTATCGAAAATGAGTTCAGTGATGGCTAACAGGCTCAGAATTATTACTGCAGGAAGCGAGCCGATGAGAGACAGTGGCCGCGGAAGTGCAAGCCAACCGAGGTACACGGCCCACGCGACAGCGGCCGGAGGCGTAAGCGAGCGCAGTCCGGCGAAGAGTCCGATTAGAAATGCGAATAACAGTGTCATGTGCCTCCGATTATTTGGTGACAAACGAAAATTTTTGCGCTAGGTTGATGATACACCCACCAACTAAAAGAAGCGGGCCGACTTGTGCTTGAACCACAAATCGACCCTAGATCCTCGACCTTCTAGAGAAAGGATAAGGACCATGGCAAATTATGGTAGCGCATCACCGCGCAAACAAGAATCTCGCACACTCGACGCCAACCTAAAACGTCGCGCTCGAAACCTCGCAACCGACAGCAGAGTCGATCCAAGAACACGCTCATTGATTCGTTACGGATTAGAACTCAAAGACCAACACCTCGAGCAAATAGTAAATCGCGTCGAGGCCGGCGAAATGACCATCGACCACCTCCATTTGGATACTGATTAAGATTTTTAAGCCACAGATGAACGCGGATAAACGCAGATCCGCGTTCATCTGCGTCGCTTTTACTTCAGCAAGAATTCAATGCAAGCAAAAGAGCGTCGTGGCGAACTCCTGTATCTTGCCCAAGTAGAAAGGTGACATTTCAACTTTGGGTTTACACAGCTCGTCAACGTTGACTTTCCACGCCGATGGGATTAACCTCCCACACTCGAAGGCAGCCGAGCCTCTGCGTCCTCGCACACTCGCTTAAACTTGGCCTTCCCCAACTCAAATCTCAGAGGGGAATTCTCATGTTCAGTGTCGAAATCCAGTGTCCTGTGATGTCGCTGTTGCTGATGTAATGAATCCAATCTTTCTGCATTAACAGCAGAGAGATCTCTGTCATCTCCTTAAGAGGCAGGACCTCAGGATCTGGTTGTGTAAGAAAGAAAGTTATATGAACCAATCGCTACGTTGCTCAGCCCCAACTTGGTACGGGCCGACAGAAATCCGCCCAGAGAAGTCAACTCTAACTACTTTGTTCGTTGCAATACGCGTTGCTTATGTCCCGTCCTTGCGTTGCAATAAGCGCGGCATAAGCTCCTCTCAACCCCGAAACCTATGATGGCGGTGAATGACTTGGGCCAGGCAACATAGTGCCCATTCAAATCGCCCAACGGTTTTCTTCACACCAAGGAGAGATAGTTATGAGACGTATCAAGATATTCGTAACTCTCACATTATTGGCAATGGCGGCGTTATCCGGCGCTATTGCCAATCGAAACCGGACGCTGGCGGCAGATTATAGCTGTCACAACACCTCTAATTGTCCGGGCTTCGCCCAATGCTCGGGCGATCGCTATGCTCAAACTGGTCCTTGCGCAATTACTTGCTACAAGGAAGCCGGGAATCCAGCCGGACTGATTGTTCCTAACGGCAGCGCAAATTGCGACCCGCCACCCAGAACGGGTGGTGGTGGCGGCGGAAGTTTTGAGGAGTTTCCTGTGCTACCATGAGCCTGACGATTTTACAGGTTCACCCGTAAACTGATACTCAGTCTTCCCGGGAGGCAGAGGTTTTCGCCCAACCTCTGCTTCAGGGACAAAGCCGATACCTCCCAAATGATCTCTCACAACGCCTTGATATCAGGAAGGTGCCAAATGAAAGTATGCAGTTACCTTACACTCCTCTTGATGCTATTCCCGCTTTCATCGTTCGGACAAGAGCAAAGTACTACAACTGCTAAACCCAGACAGCCCGCACAAACAACCAGTCCTGGTATTGACACTGTTCAAGTCCTCGATCACGCTCGTCGCCTCTCCACTGAGGCTCGGGCACTCAAACCAACTGACGAAATACGGTTGCAAGCTCGGTTGGCTGATGCTGTTTGGCCGTTTGACCGACTACTTGGCGAGCGACTCCTGGCACGGAGTTTCGAATTAACAGTCGCACTGTTAAAGGAATCCTCTGATCCTGCGCTTGCTTCAAGCACCGCAGATCCGCAGACGATATTCGCTCAACTTACTTCGATTGCTTCAAAGCACGATACAAAGTTTGAAAAGACGCTAAAGGACAAGTGGCAGCAAGCGACTACGTCGATTGGCGAGAACAGCATTAAGTCGAAACCTGATCCCACTCAACTCTCACATCTGTTGTTATCTCAATCAGCGAACTATCTGAAGACCGATGAACAGAAAGCAAGGCAAGTTTTTCGGCAGAGCGTTTCCATCCGCGTAACGCAAGATCATTACTTCTTGCTGTTGAGTCACCGTAAGCGGATCCCTGAGATTACAGATACCCTGTTTGGCGATACCCTCGACGTGCTGGCTCGACGGCCTCTCTCGGACGCAAACGAGATCTTAATACTGTCATCGTATCTATTCTCTCCCAATGGCGGTGTAGCATACCTTGCGATCAGCGGTTATAACGCTGCGAACGTCGCGGCCAATTTGACGGCTGTACCCAAGAATCCAGGCCTCGCTAAGCGTTACCTCTCGTTGTTGCTCATGAAAACAAGTTCCAGCGAGTTAATTCCCTCGGCTGTCGCTTACTTCGCTCTCAAGAATCTCGTGCCTCAATATCAAATTCACGCCCCGGAATTGCTCGATGAGGTCTATGCGAAGATGGCGAATCAGCTTCCAGGAGTATCGACGGAGGATTCCACCGCGTTTACCGATGCTCACAGCGACTTCCATGCTTCCGAGGTTGACGCGACAGCCGATTGGGAAAAACGCATTGAAAAAGCGGACACACTCGAAAAGGAAGATTGGCGTGATTTTGAGTACTTCAACATCGTTTTCGGATACCTCTTGCCTAAGAAGGCTTTTACCAGAGCGACGACACTTGTAAGTCGGATCAGAAATCAGGAGTTGAAGGAGAAGGCGGGAGATCTCGTCACCCTAAATGCGCTTCAAGCCAGGCTGGAAACGCCTGAGACTACTTCCTCCGTTTTTGAATCTGATTGCCAGAAGATTAACGCGCCGCTGGTGAGAGTAGTAGCCTTGAGCAGTTTGGGCCAATCTCGTTTAAAACAAAAAGCAACCGGAGACGCCTTGAATCTGTTTAACCAGGCAGTCCGTGCAGCGAACCAGATTGGAGACGATCAAGATCGGCTTCAAGCTAAATTAATGCTGGTCCAACTCTCCCTTTTTGTTGAACCATCCCGAAGCTTTGAATGGGCCGCTGAAACCTTTAAAGACATCAATAAAGTTTCAGACTTCAACTTCAATCGATCCAATTTCTCATCAAGGGTCGTCGTTTATGGGTTGAAAAACGAGCTTCCGATAAACTCGCCGGCTCCATCCTCGCTTTTATCAGCCGTTGGAACAATGTGCCGCGTGAACTGCGAAGAAACATTTCAACTCTTTCACCTGTTGGAAAAGAAGGAAACGCGGCTATGGGCCACCTTTGCGGCTGTTCGCGCAGGGCTAATGGAAAGCTCACAGAAGTCTAACGCTGCGCTGCGCTAGTTTATTCAACGCCTCGTAATAACGACCATGCTCATAAGACTCACGTTGTTGCTCGTATTGACCTCATTTATCATCGGCTGTCATCTGTCAGCCGCATCTCCATCGCGTGAAGTTGCAAACAGCTTTTCTCACGTAAAGCTCACCACCGCCAGCGGAGACCACTCGCCTATCCCGCTCGGCAATAAGTTAACTGTCGTGAATCTGTTTTACGAGTTCTCCGCTGGATGCCCGACCGGAAATCGCTTTGAAGCACTGGAACGTTTCCACTCATTGAATCCCGATGCGCCGATAGTACTGATCTTCTCAGGGAATCAGTTCTCAACTCAGGATATAGACAATTTCAAGGCAATCCTGCCAATGCCCGAGTCACTCGTTCAAGGAGACATCGAAGCGGTTAAGCCGCATTTGATCTCTGGAAAGCTGCTTGTTGTTCTTGACTCAACGGGAAATGTGATCTGGCACGAGAGGGCGGGTATGTCTGAGCAACAGGTCATGAGTCAGGTAGGCGAACTACTCCACTCTGCGAGCAGATAAAACTAATGACACCAATTCCCCTGGTCATTCTGATATGGTCCTTAGCCTCTACAGTGCAGACTATTTCTGTAATATCGCAAGCAAGAGTTTCGTTAGCTCCCGTCTACCTTTCGTCGCAACAAAGGGACGCTAAGTTAAAACTTGCCGGGCCTGCCGCAATCGCAGTTGGCCGGTCCGGAAGTGTGTACGTCTTCGATGACGGAAATTCAAGGATCGTAAAACTCGATTCAAGCGGAAAATTCATCGTCGAATTTGGTCAGCCAGACAGCGGACCCGGGGCCGTGCGTCCGGGCGGTCTAAACGATTCTATGGCGGTCGATGAGGACGAGAATGTCTACGTCAGTGATCCTACGACTCCAAGGGTGTTGATCTACAATTCCGATGGCCGATTCCAGCACAGTTTCCGCCTCCCGTTTCCTTCTACAAGCATCGCGGTTAATCGGAAACGGGAAATCTTTTTGACGCCTGATACAGCCCGGCCTACAGAGTTAATCTACGTATTTTCCGCCACCGGAAAGTTCCTGCGCAGGTTTGGTGAGAGGCTGATTACATCGTCTGGAAGTCTAGCCCGCAACATGAACATAGCGGTAGCTGCATGCGATGCAGAGGATAACTTGTTTGTCGCATTTCGCTCGTGGCCTGTTATCAGAAAATATTCGCCGGAAGGTAAACTTCTTAGTGATAATCAATTTACGATCCCGTCTGAACTGATCCCTGATTCACAGCGGGGCAACTACTCGTTAGAGTTGTTTGCCAAGAATCCGGATAGCGCGTTCATACCGCCGCTCATTACTCATTCTGTCTCCATTAACGGACGCGGAACAGGATACCTGCTCTTAAACGCTCACAGCATCGTTGTCTTTGCTCCATCCGGCAAAGTCTCAACACAATTTCGTTTCCGAGCACCGAGGGATCGAGAGAATGTGTTTATTAGAGTAGTCACGAGCCTCCATGCAAAGGCTCCGATCTATTTTTTGGACACACGTTCGGGAGAGATTTACCAAACCTCTAAGCTCTAGTTCTGAATGCGAGGAAACGGACTACGGCTTACCTTCTGACCCGCTTAAGGTAGAGCATCGGCGGGTTGTCGCCATGCTGGACAACGCCTGTTATTTCCCATCCCTGAGCGCCAAATTGATTGAGTTTCTTTAGACCTTCCTCTGGCCCGGCCCAGGCAGTCGGATCAGCTATTACCTGATACTCGTACGAGACGCTTCGCGTCTTATCTGATTGACCGTGGCTACTCCATGCACCGATGGAGAGTAATCCGACCGTGAGTACTGCAACGATTAGTTTGCTTTTCATTTTTTCGTGCTCCTTTGAGGATTTGGACACCAATCTAGAAACGCAGCACCTCGATTTTCGTTGCATAACCTTGAAAACTCAACAGCTTTTTTACTGTATCCAAAGAAATACGGCCGCCGATGACGGCAGCCGTAAGCTAATAACTTAATTGGTCGGGCGAGAGGATTCGAACCTCCGACCTCTCGGTCCCAAATCACAGGTTCGGCAAAAAGCTAAGTTTGAGTAGATTCTTTGAGGCAACGAACACCCTCCCAAGTAGATTTCAGTGGAGTCAATTGGAATACTTGACCTCTCACTATTGACTAATTAGACTGACGCCCGCAAGGCACGAAGAAAAAGCATCTGGGAAACCTTTCAGGAGACTTCGCGAACATCCCTCAGCAATCGTGTCTTGCAAACCCGATGGAGGGCGTCCCAAGGGGTGTTGTTTCATCCTTCGCCCGTCTTTCCTCGTCGTCCCTCCCTGTTGAACTTACCCCCTGGAGATCTGGCATCGGCGTGCGGCGCAACTTTGCCCTCTGAATAGTTCCGCGTCGAAAGGACGAGATGACAATGAAACGCATTTTTCCCTGGACTTCAAGGAAGTCCTTTCTGTCTGTTGCCCTACTGCTCGTTGCGTCAGCGTTGGGTGGCGCAACGTGGACCCGATCACAGTGGACGGCTCATGAGGCCGCGCAGCCACTCGATACTGTTAGGCAGACCACAAAGGCGCGGCTCAACGAACTGTACAGCCAACTACCATTGAGCTTTGAGGCTAACGTGGGCCAGACCCATCCTCAGGTCGATTTCATTTCGCGCGGTAGTGGCTACACCTTGTTCTTAACGCCCAGCGAGGCATTGCTTGCCTTGAGAGCCGCTTCGCCGTCGCCCACGACGCGCAACGGACTGAATGACCACGAGTCAGCCGCCGCCACCGTCATGCGCATGAAATTCGTCGGAAGCGAAACCAGGCCGCGCGTGGCTGGGCGGGAGGAACTCCCTGGCAAAATCAATTACTTCCGCGGTAATGATCTGAGACAGTGGCGCACTGGAATTTCTACTTATGCCAAAGTCGCTTACCAGAACTTGTATCCCGGTGTGGACCTTGTTTATTACGGCAACCAGCAGCAACTCGAATATGACTTCATCGTCAGTCCCGGCGCTGATCCGGACATCATTGCAGTTAGCTTCGAAGGCGCTGATCAACTGACAGTTGACGCCGAGGGCGAGCTGGTGCTGCATGCGGCTGGTGGCGAGATCAGACAGCGGAAGCCTTTCATCTACCAGGACGTGGATGGCGTGCGACGTGAAATCGCCGGCAGCTACAAACTCAAAGACAGCAACACGGTAGGTTTTCAATTAGCGGAATATGATGCGACAAGGCCGCTGGTGATTGATCCGGTGCTTGTTTACTCCACTTTCCTCGGTGGGGCTCGAAACGACCAGGGTCGGGATATAGCCGTGGACGCCTCAGGGAATGCATATGTGACAGGGTTCGTTGATTCTTTCGACTTCCCGACGACTGTTGGCGCCTTCGATACAAACTTCGACAGTCAAGACGTTTTCGTGACGAAGCTCAACCCGTCCGGCTCGGCGCTCGTTTACTCCACTTTCCTCGGCGGCAACAGTAATGACTTCGGATTAGGCATTGCCGTGGACGCCTCGGGCAGCGCGTACGTAACGGGCGACACTTTTTCGTTCAACTTTCCGACGACCATGGGCGCCTTCGACACAACACATAATGGCTCCTTTGACGCTTTCGTGACGAAGCTTAACCCGTCCGGCTCCGCGCTCGTCTACTCCACTTTTGTCGGGGGCTCTAGTTTGGATGAAGCCACTGACATTGCGCTGGACGCCTCCGGCAGTGCTTACATAACGGGCCAGACTTTCTCGTCCGACTATCCGACGACGGCTGGCGCCGCTGACACGACGTTCAACGGCACAATTGATGTCTTCGTGACCAGGCTCAACCCATCCGGCTCGGCGCCGCTCGTCTACTCCACTTTCGTCGGCGGCAATAGTAGTGACGCCGGACTGGGCATTGCCCTGGACAGCTCCGGCAATGCTTACGTAACGGGCTTCACTTTCTCGACGAACTTTCCAACGACTGTTGGTGCCTTCGACGTCACGCATGGCGGCTTCTTTAACGGCTTCGTGAGGGCTGACGCTTTCGTGACGAAGCTCAACCTCTCCGGCTCGACGCTCGTCTACTCCACTTTCCTCGGTGGCACCGATAGTGAATCGGGACTGGGCATTGCCGTAGACACCTCCGGCAGTGCTTACGTAACAGGCGACACTTCATCGTTCGACTTTCCGACGACGGTTGGCGCCTTCGACACGACGTACAACGGCGAAGGTGACGTCTTCGTGACGAAGCTCAACCCGTCCGGTGGGGCGCCGCTCGTTTATTCCACTTTCCTCGGCGGCAGTGATAATGACACCGGACGTGGCATAGCTTTGGACACCTCCGGCACCGCGTATCTAACGGGGCGCACTCGTTCGTTCGACTTTCCGACGACGGTTGATGCCTTCGACACGACGTATAACGGCGAAGGTGACGTCTTCGTGACGAAGCTCAACCCGTCCGGTTCGGCACCGCTTGTCTACTCGACTTTCCTCGGCGGCAGTAGTAACGATTTCGCGTTTGATATTGCTGTGGACACGTTTGGCAGTGCTTACGTAACGGGCGACACTGCATCACCCGACTTTCCGACTACTGTCGGCGCGTTCGACACGACGCATAACGGCGCCACCTCCATTGACGCTTTCGTGTTCAAGCTCAGCACGGTTGGTATTGCAGCGACACTAAGCTTGACTCCGCCCGCGGACACGAACCCGGTCGATGCACAGCACTGTGTAACCGCCACGGTGCAGGACACGACAGGAAACCCCGTCGCTAATGTAGTAGTTCGCTTCGATGTGAATGGCTCAGTCGACATCAGCGGTTCGGCGACGACTAACGCCGATGGAGAGGCCACCTTCTGTTACTTTGGTCCACCGCTGCCCGGCGCGGACACGATCACTGCGTTTGCCGACAGCAATGGCGATAGTCTGCAGGAGCAGGGTGAGCCGAACGGCGTGGCCACGAAAACCTGGGTCCTGCCCACAAGCACTCCGCGCTGCGAGATCACTAACGGCGGATGGATCATCGCGGAGAACGGCGACCGCGCCAGTTTTGGCGGCAACGCGAAAGCGAACGAGAGCGGAGAGACGCGAGGACAGCAGCAATACCAGGATCATGGACCAGTGCAACGCCTGAACATACACTCAATCGACGTCGTGGCTATTGTTTGCGATGGCTCGACTCGGGCCAGCATCTTTGGCCGGGCGACGATCAACGGAGCAGGTATATTCAATTTCAGGATCAACGTGCAGGACTTGGGCGGACCAGGCAAGGGTCAAGATACGTACCGGTTGCTCATGGACGGCTATGACTCAGGCGAGCAGCTGCTACGTGGAGGCAATATCGAGATCCGCCGCAAATAGCGTTTGTTGGTCGATCGATGCCAGCCATTAAACGGTTCCCAACATAGTGGAGTACTGCAGTCCACAATGAATTACGGCTGCCAGTGATGGCAGCCGTAAATTATTGATCCTAATGGTCGGGGCGAGAGGATTCGAACCTCCGACCTCTCGGTCCCAAATCCTAGGTTCGGCAAAAGCTAAGTTTTTGCCATTTCGAAAGTTGCAGCCACCACGAGTTTATTAGGGTTTTGCGGTTCTTTGCCATTCCCTATCATCGCCTCACCATCATGTTCTGCGAATTCTGTCCACAAATTGGCCACAACTTTCGGGCCATTGCGAGCGGCTGTTATGCGTCATTTTCCCCAGCGCGCATTGTCAGTAATAAGTAGTCAATAGCGAAGTATAGAATCGAGTAGGTTTGCTCCATATCGTCGGCTATTGTAAAGATCCGGGCGCCGCCCGATTCGCGCGCGTCTTTCAGCAAACGCCTCTGAGAGTTCAGGCGCAGCTGCCATAAGTCATCAAGCGATTCAAGATTTACGGGAGGTTCCGCCAAGATACTTGTGGCTTTCGCAACTGTATTTTCATAGTCGTTTTTATATTGTTCAGTGAGGTTAGCCGTACAAAAACTGTTCAACTTATTCCCAGTTTGCCGCATTGTCTCGAAGTGGTACTCGTAAGAATTGCTCAGGTCGCGTTTGAGCTTAACACGGCCCATCATCCATGACAGCCTAAGCTCCAACTGGTTAATCTCCTCATGGCACTTACCGTCAAGGGCAAATGAGTACGTAGCGATGCGACTCCGAAGGTCGCCGAAATGCCTATCGGCTAAGTCTATAAATTCTTGATACCTGTCCGAGTTGGCATCGCGGGCGAGGCGCGATGAAGCCACATACAAAAGCCTCATGAGATCTACGAACACCATCGCCATCGTCTGAGAGATAGCGCGGCCCGCGATACTTTTTAGGTTAGTGGGTGCAAAATCTTTTGGAGTCGTGACTAGTGGCGATCTATTAATCCGGGATAAGTAGTAGCCCACACTGGAAGCGATTTTGAATGCCAGTACTTCCGGTGATGTAAACGTTTCGAGAACTAGAGTCCCTCCGGCTCTATTTTTGAAGTTCTCCAGTTTTGATTTTCCGGGCTGCTGCTCAATCATCTTGGGAGGCCACGGATAATCTTCATCGACCATAAAACAGAAGATCGGCTTTTGGTTGTTCGACGCGTGATTATACTCCGCTTCCGTAATTGAGATTTCCGATCCGGAGGGCACATGCCCATATCTGTACGCGTAAATGCCCACGAAAATGTCGCAATCCTCTATTTCTGAGAGGCACGCCTGGGTCGCCTCTTCAGGGCGCGCGCCGAACACCTCCATCCGCCCGACTGCTTGGCCAAGCCGCTCCAATGCTTCGGCGGCCAACTGCCGGTGCTCAATTAAATCAACATACGTTGAGCTTAGGAAGGCTTTCATTTTTTACTTAATCCGACACGATCTCTATATATAATAGCCAAACTATCTCTAATTGATCTGGATAAATTGGGAAGCGATGTTTACTCCTTCGTTTCCTCCACATAAAGGCGATGCCATCTGCCACAAGAGACAACGTACGGTTCCACCCCGGCGCTTCTCGACTTTAATTGGACTTTAAGAACAGACGAGATCGAGGCCCTTAGGGTTTTGCGGTTTGTTTCAGTTCGTTACCAGCGCCTCACGGTCAAGTGCTGCGAATTCTGTTCACAAATTGGCCACACGTTTTGCGCATTGCATGGCTCACCCGGATGCAAAGAGAGATTGCCGTCGCATCCAACAAAGCAAACCAAATATAGACCACTAGGTTTCCCTCTCTGCGTCACAATGCCCTCCCTCGCGATTCCTGATGGTAAGATTCGACATATTCCAGCTCGCCAACGGAATTGTTAAAATGAACATGTAACAAGCGGCTACACGATGCTGTGAGATCTCAATGTTGTGTAACAGGCTTGTGAAAATGCCGAGTTCGAAGAAGTTCTCTAATAGGTTATCTCAGGGCTCAGGCTTATAATTTGCAATTCTCAATCACCAGCCAACTTTTACTTCCGTGATTTACCGAAGAATCGCTAATCGCAGGCTGACCCGATCTAAAACAATAATTTCGTAGGCGGACGATGATTTCATTCGAAAACAATCCGAAAATAAATGAGCGATTGGTTTCATGCTTGCGCGACTGGGGGATTGAATCATTAACGGATGTCCAGGCTCAGGCAATCGACGCCGATGTTGCCCTTGGTGCAAGTGCAATAGTATGTGCGCCCACTTCTTCGGGTAAGACACTCATTGGCGAACTGGCATTAGCAAGCGCGCTGGCGAGCGGCTTAGACGCGCTCTACCTTGTTTCGCATAAGGCTCTAGCCGATCAGAAATTTGCCGATTTCATAAAGAAATTCTCGGGCGGTCAATGGACGAATGTCACGATCGGGATCAGCACCGGGGATCGTGAAGAGGGTGATGTGAATGCGCGACTCCTCATCTCAACGTACGAAAAGGCTTTAGGCTTGCTCCTAGCAGGCAGACTTAAGATCTCGAAGACCGTTGTCATCGCTGACGAGTTACAGATCCTCGGCGAAGACACGCGTGGTCCTTCAGTGGAGGTGCTGTGTGCGCTCCTGCGCCAACGCCAACCCCACCAGTTCGTGGGCTTGACTGCCACTCTTGAAAATCCTGAAGCTCTCGCAGCGTGGATGAACTGCCAAGTGGTCCGCAGCGGCAAGCGCGATATCGATCTGATTCAGATGGTTCGCTACGGTGGCAAACTGTACAAAGTCAAGTTGGGATACGAAGATGTGGACGCTGCCGACGATCCGTTTGGCGAACGTGATCTCCATGATCTAATCCGCAAAACTTTGAATGACGGACTCGGTCCCGTCCTGGTTTTTACTGAAACCCGACGTGAGGCGCTTGAGCTTGCGGCTGAGTACTCTGAGAAGGCCCAACGGTCAGCTGAGGGACTGTTAATCTCGCAGCAGCTTGAACTATTCAGCGAGCCGACCGAATCCTCGCAACACCTAAGATCACAGGCAGAGCGTCGCGTGACTTTCCATACAGCGGATCTGACGCCTGACGAAAGAACAGTAATCGAAGAAGGGTTTGTCAATTCGAGTTTTGACGTTTGCTTTGCAACCTCCACGTTGGCGGCAGGTGTCAATTTCCCGTTTCGGACAGTCATAATTCCAAAATTGACGTACCAGTACGGTGGTCGCGAAGGCAGACGTTTTTCACGTTCTCATTTCCGAAACATGTCCGGTCGTGCTGGGCGGCTTGGCTACCATGACGATGGCTACGTAATTCTCATGCCATCAGACAAAGGGGAATTCGAACATGCGAAGCGTCTCGTCATGCCGACGAACGATCGTGTGGAATCACAACTCATGACCGTGAGTATGCGGCGTACTGTGCTTTCGCTGGTTGCCTCGCACGCTGTTTCTTCTAAAGCCGACCTCACGGCCTTTTTTCAGAATACCTTTTACTGGCATGAAATACTCGAAAATAATCCCAAACTTCTCGAGACTGTTGTAGCGAAGGCAGAAACTGCTATTGAGTGGCTGCTTGCAAACGGATTTGTCGAGGAAAGCCACTCAACGATTAACCCTACGCCTTTAGGCAAGTTAACATCGCTTTCAGGCCTGTTGCCTCAAACAGCGAAGCAATTCGTCGACTTACTTGCGGAAATGTCGGCGAAAATGGAAGCCAACTTTGCCGAATACGAAATCGGATTGATTCACTGGGTTCTAACCTGCCCAGAGTTCATGTCGACGACGCCAACTCGGTTATTGGCTTGGCCCTCCGGACACATGAAGCCTGAGTCTTCCGCATTTGTGGGAGCAGCGACGCACTTAACTGCTTGGGACAGGACGAACGATCGAGTTACCCGCTGTGTTCACGCCCTCGCCTTGTTTATTGATGGTCTAGCTGAACGCAAGATCGCTTTTGCTACCGGAATCTCCGCAGGGTATCTACATCGTCTATCAATCGACGTGAGTTGGATCCTCGATGGTCTTAGGACCGTGTCAGGCGCATCAGACCTCGCCTGTCCCCAGACCCTGACGAATGAGATCAGTATGCTGGCGCGTCGAGTTCGCTGGGGCACTCCGGCGGAAGCCCTTGACGTGCTCCGGATCGCAAGGCGCAAGAGTGTTCCGGGCTTCGGTCGTCAACGCGTGATGGCCTTGCTTACAAACGGATTCACGACAGTAATGGATGTGTTGACGGCAGCGAAAGATCAACTTATCAAGTTACTAGACTCAGAAAAACGTGCTGATGCTCTGGTGGCTGCGTTGTCGGACACGCTTGACGTAGCATCGGCGAAGTTCGAACGCATGCATGTGGAGTTGGGTGCCGAGCTGGGCATCCGTGAAAAGGTTTTGAATTGCAATGATGCATTGGGAACAGATTATGAGGACGCGATCTGCGCCTTACTGAAAGAAGAAATCAATTGGACCGTGGACAAGCTGGATGACGGCAAACGGCAGAACGTCCCGGACATTCAACTAAAACTGGGGGAAACAGCACTACTCATCGAGTGCAAAACTGTGACTAAGAAACCACCGTTGGTGGCGAAAGAGGATGCATTTGCTATTTTGCAAAAGGCAGCCGACTTCGCGCCTGAAATGAAGCGCGTGACATTGGGTAAGCCAGACTTCGACGAGACCTGTAAGAAGAAAGCTGCCGCATCTTCGTCAATCACGCTCGTCCAGCACGCTGTTTTTATGGAAGGACTGATGCGAGTGCTGACCGGCCGACTTATGCCTGGCGAATTCGTAGCGTGGCTCGCAGAGCCTGGCGTTTCAGACCTCGCGAGGCTGTCTGGTAGCCCGACCTATGTGCCCCTGAAGGAAGTAGACGGTCCGGCAGCATAGCAGAAATTCGATTCACTCCGCGGCTTATTCTCGCGCGCGGTATCGTCGCCTCCAAGGGGCGTAATTCCCGTGTTTCGGGAAACGGCTAACGAATCACGAGCAGCCTAGAACTCTTATAGAAGCTGCCGTCCTTACGAACGTTCTTTCAGAATCGGAGAAGACGGTCATATGAATGACGAAGAGATTAAGAGACGGCTTACCGACCTTGAGGACGGATGGACGGAGCGTAAGCTGCAAACCGTTGGCGGAGATGACGTGCGCAAAGCATTAGTGGCATTTGCGAATTCGTTACCGGATGGTGAAGAAGCGCTTTTGTTCATCGGAGTAGCGGACGATGGAACCGCAATCGGCGTTGACAACCCCGATAATATGCAAAAGAACGTCCGGAGGTGGGCAGACTGGTGCTATCCCGCTATTCGTCATACGTCAAGAGTGATTGAGTCTGGTGGAAAACATGTCGTGGCAGTGATTGTTCAGCCAGATCACAATAGGCCGCACTTTGCTGGTCCAGCATATGTTCGTGTTGGCTCAGAAAGCATTAAGGCGAATGAGATTCTGTTCGATGAATTGATAGCGAGCCGGATGAACAAAGCAAGACCACTGTTAGAGGCAATGCGCAAAGGCGAACTTGTGAGCGTCGTAGTTTGGCATTTCGGCAATCGCAGCATCCTGAATTGCAAGGTGATCGACTGTACGGCTCACCTTGCAGTTTTTCAGCCAGAAAGCGGCAGTCCTTTTTCCGGAGATTATGAACAGATTCTGTTGGGACGAGCCGCTGACGGCAAACAACTGCGCGTCGAGATTAGACACCTAGGACCATCATGAATCGGCGGAAAGGCGGCTTAACGATTACTGTGATCATCCCACGCGCAAGGGTCTGTGCGCAAACTCTAAAACCGGGTTTTTACCATTATGAAATATTACCATTATGTCTCAGAGACGAAGCTACAGATGCTACTCGAACAAATCCAGGAAGATTCAGGCAAAGTAACCACCGAGCTGAAAACCGATTTGAAGTTACTCTCCCGGACCCGTAAAACAGAGCGTAATCAAAGCAGGTATGCAGCACTTGAGAAGGTATCTGAGTTCATTCTTAGATTCGGAAATGTAGGAACGGTCGACGAACCAGCAGAATACGTCTTTGATACTCTGAATCTGAAGTGGGGACCATACGGTATTACCAAGACGGTGTCGAACCCTTTAGTTTTTTTCGCAGGGGCGACTGATCAGACAGTAGTGGGCCTCGGAGGTTCTCGCAAACACGTTCTAGGAGAAGAGGGTACTGTAATTGCCGGTGCCGCATCTGGTACTGCGCTTTTTGCACGATACTTATTGGAAGCGCTTGAGCTCTCTACAGAAAACGTTAGACTCTATAACACGCTTAAGGCAGATACCGCTCATCGAACGCAAGGTTTCACACCTGACAATCAGGAATACATCGACTTAACCGCGTTCTCAGCCTATAGCATGGAAGGCCCGAGTGAGAGCCTTGAGTTTCTGGCCAAGACGTTACTGCAAGGCCAATTGTCAGAAGATGATTTTGGAAAAGCAAAGGCCTTGCCGGCAAGCGGGTCTTGATGGCTACGCCACTGTATGTTGCACGCGTAGACGTTCCCAAAGAACTGGTGCTTACGGCGGTGTAAAATTTCATTGTTCAAGATTCTTATCGATACCTGTGTATGGCTTGATTTAGCGAAAGACTATCGGCGTCACGCGGCCCTTGG
>DASVGE010000239.1:0-4409 GCA_036379695.1 Pyrinomonadaceae bacterium
GCCCGATTGAAAAACGTGGAACGCAACCGCCCGGACAGCACGGTAACTCGCTGCGCCGCGGCAAGGCACTGGTCGGCTATGGCCAGCAGTTGCGAGAGAAGCAGAAGGTCAAACGCATCTACTTCATCCTCGAAGGGCAATTTCGAAACTACTTCGAACGCGCTGCCCGCATGAAGGGAATCACCGGCGAGAACCTTCTGTTCCTGTTGGAGCGGCGCCTGGACAACGCAGTTTACCGGGCCGGCTTTTCCACCTCACGTCGCCAGGCGCGACAGTTGGTGAACCACGGTCACATTCTGGTAAACGATCGCAAAGTAGATATTCCCTCTTATCAAGTGAAGCCCGGCGACACGATCACTGTGAAAGAGTCGAGCAGGAAGAACGCCCACATCGAGGGTGCGTGGCAAACTGCGTCCGGTCGCGGTCGTCCGTCGTGGATTAGTGCCAACGGCGACATGGCCGCGCGCGTGATCAGCTTGCCCGTGCGCGACGATATCGATCGCCTGATCAACGAGCAGTTGATTGTCGAACTTTATAGTAAGTAATTAACCCGAACGGGCGACGGCGCTGCGCAAGGCCGTCGTCTGGTCAGTGCATTTTTAGGAAACCTGAACGCTATGGCTATGGATCAAAATAATCTTTGGACAGGATTTCAAATGCCGCGACGACTGGCGGCAGACGCGGAGACCCTGACGGAACGGAATGGCCGCTTTACACCGCAGCCATTCGAGAGAGGGTTTGGGACCACCGTCGGTAATTCTCTTCGTCGGGCTCTGCTTTCTTCAATCGAAGGAGCTGCGATCACCGCAGTCAAGATTGAAGGAGTCGAGCATGAGTTTTCGTCGATCAAGGGCGTGGTGGAAGATGCCACCGACGTTATTCTCAATCTCAAGCAGGTGCCTTTCAAGTTGCACAGCCCTGAACCCAAGACGCTGCGCATCAACAAGGAAGAGGCCGGCGAAGTTACGGCGGCCGATATCGAAACTGACGCCGACGTCGAGATTCTCGATCCGAGCGTACACATCGCGACCGTCAGTGACGGTGGATCGCTGCGAGTCGAGATGCGCCTGAAGCGTGGACGTGGATACGTTTCGGCGGACAGAAACTTCGACGAGGATCTGTCGCTGGGCTACATCCCGATCGACTCTGTACACACCCCGGTCAAGAAGGTTAATTACAACGTCGAAGCAGCCCGCCTGGGCCAGAACACTGAGTTTGACAAGCTGACCATCGAAGTCTGGACTGATGGCTCGGTGAAGCCGGAAGATTCGATCGGCCTGGCGGCGAAGTTGATCAAGGACCATATGTCGATCTTCATCAACTTCGAGGAAGATACGGACGACTTTGCGTACGCGAAGATGGAGCGTCCACCGTTGCCGCGCAACGATCAGTTGGATCGTTCGGTTGACGAGTTGGAACTGTCAGTCCGTTCCTACAACTGTCTCAAGAATGCCGACATCAGGACGATTCGCGATCTGGTCCAACGCACGGAGCGCGAGATGCTCGCCACCAAGAACTTCGGTAAGAAGTCGCTCAACGAGATCAAAGAGATCCTCAACGGCATGGGTCTCGATTTCGGTATGGAGTTCGACGAGCAGGGCAATCCGATTCCGGGCACGGGTGGCCGCGACGGAGCGGATCTTTCGGATTTTGAAGGCGACGACGAACAGTAGGTTAGAGTCATGCGACACTTAAAGGCACATCGAAAACTCGGTCGCACCAGCGAGCATCGTCACTCGATGCTCCGCAACCTGGCGACCTCTCTGATTAACTCGCGCGATGAGCGCATCGTCACCACTTTGCCGAAGGCGAAAGAACTGCGACCGTTTGTCGAGCGCGCTATCACTCTGTCACGCCGGGCACGGAGCTTCTCTGATGAAGGTTCCGCCGCGCAGGCGTTGCACCTGCGCCGGCAGGCGGCAGGTTTCTTTCATGCCGGCAACATGACAGTCAGCGAGACTACGGGCAAGCGCGGTCAACTCCGTCCGGAACGGACGGCTGGTGTCGCGGCGCTCAAGCGGCTCTTCAACGATCTCGGCGAGCGTTACAAGGATCGGCCCGGTGGTTACACGCGTATCCTGAAGTTGGGCCATCGCGCCGGCGACCGCGCTGAGCTGGCTATCATCGAACTGGTTGACAATCCTCGCGAAGTCGAAGCTGCCGAAGCGGCGAAGAAACGAAAAGCTGCGGCCTCGAAGAAGAGGAAGGCCGGCCGCGGTAAGGAAGCGAAGGAAGAGGCGGCCAGCGAGCCAAAGCCGGAAGCTAACGAG
This sequence comes from Pyrinomonadaceae bacterium, assembly GCA_036379695.1. GTDB lineage: Bacteria > Acidobacteriota > Blastocatellia > Pyrinomonadales > Pyrinomonadaceae > PSRF01. Next base: position 2,271 of record DASVGE010000239.1, read on the forward strand.
GAGTAAATTTTCTCCCGCAAAGGCGCAAAGGCGCAGAGTGAACCCTTTGCGCCTTTGCGCTTTTGCGTGAAACTGAATGTCTGCACCTAAAGAACAGAATGAAACTCCAAAACGGGGCGCGCGCGGGGGCCAGAAGCCCGCACCGTCCGTGAACATGGAGGAGCTTCGCGAGCTGATAACCCTGTTGCGTGACAATGGGTTGGCAGAGCTGGAGCTCGAGAACGAGGGATTTCGCGTTCGTCTTCGTCGCGACTCCGCTGGTGTCGAGCCAGTCCGGTTTGCCGAGGCCCATCCTGCTCCTGCTCCGGCTGCGCCTCCAGTTCAGCCGCCCGCTCTGCCGCCGGCGCCTGGCCCATTGCATCCCGGCACGCAAGCGTCGACTGAAGCTTCTCAGGATCAGGATTTACACATCATTCCGTCTCCGATTGTGGGCACGTTCTATCGTTCGCCGTCTCCGACTGCGGAGCCTTTCGTGAAGATCGGAAGTAACGTCGAACCTGAGTCAGTTGTTTGCATCATCGAAGCCATGAAACTCATGAATGAGATTCAGGCAGAGGCGGCAGGTGAAGTAGTTAAGATTTACGTTGAGAACGGCCAGCCGGTTGAATACGGCCAGCCACTATTCGGAATTAAGCCGCAATAAGGCACAAAAAGCACAAAAGAACAAATGAGTGAGAATCTCATTTTGTGCATTTTGTGCTTTTTTGCGGCAAAAATTTATGGCTTTTAATCCGCGTAAGTTCAAGAAGATCCTGATCGCCAATCGCGGCGAGATCGCCTGTCGCATCATCTGGACCTGCAAAGAGATGGGCATCAAGACCGTCGCTGTGCACAGCGACGTCGATCGCGATTCGCTGCATGTCCGTTTCGCAGATGAAGCTGCGTGCATTGGACCAGCGCCGTCAGCGCAGAGTTACCTGAACATTCCCGCGATTATCAGTACGGCCGAGATCTTCAACGTCGACGCGATCCATCCCGGTTACGGGTTCCTTGCTGAGTCGGCCTACTTCGCCGAGATCTGCGAAGCATGCAATATCAAGTTTATTGGACCAACGGCGAGTGTCATTCGTCTGATGGGCGACAAGATCGAAGCGCGCCGCGTGATGAGCGAAGCGGGACTGCCGATCGTGCCCGGAAGCTCGGGTGGAGTCACGTCGGAAGAAGAAGGAATCAAACTCGCCCGCGAGATTGGATATCCCGTCATCGTAAAAGCTTCGGCTGGTGGCGGTGGACGCGGGATGCGCATAGTTCGTTCCGAGCAGGAGTTGGGAAAAGCGCTCGATACTGCTTCGACTGAAGCCGCTGCTGCTTTCAACGATGGCAGCGTTTACATCGAACGCTATATCGAGAAGCCGCGCCACATCGAGATCCAGGTGCTGGCGGATGAGTTTGGCGAGTGCATTCATCTGGGCGAGCGTGAGTGCTCGATTCAACGTCGTCACCAGAAGTTAATGGAAGAGGCGCCGTCGACGGTGTTGACTCCGGAGCTGCGCCAGCGCATGGGCGACGCGGCGGTGGCAGCGTGTAAGAAGTTGGGTTATTCGAGCGCGGGCACGGTGGAGTTTCTGTTGGATATGCACGGAAACTTCTACTTCATGGAGATGAACACGCGCATTCAGGTGGAGCATCCGGTCACCGAGATGGTGACGCTGGCCGACATCGTTCGCAACCAGATCCGGATTGCGGAAGGCGAGCCTCTGGGTTACGCACAGGACGACATGCTGATTGTCGGACATGCGATCGAGTGCCGGATCAATGCGGAGAATCCGGAGACGTTCACACCGTCGCCGGGTGTTATCTCGGCTTTTAATCTGCCGGGCGGTCCGGGAGTACGCGTCGATACGTTCGTCTATTCGGGTTACCAGGTAACGCCTTTCTACGATTCGTTGATCGCCAAGGTGATCGTTCACGCGCGCACGCGCGAGCTGGCCATTGCGCGCATGAAGCGAGCTTTGGAGGTGATGGTGATCGAGGGCATTAAGACGACCATCCCCCTGCACCAGAAGATCATGGACGACCCGCGGTTCCGCACCGGGGACATCGGGACGGATTTCATGGAGTATTTTTTGGCCCGCAACGGCAAGAAAGCGGCCGCCTCCTAGGAAGCCTCCTTGGAGTGCGGTGCCTTGGCACCGCTTT
>DASVGE010000240.1:0-2144 GCA_036379695.1 Pyrinomonadaceae bacterium
CGGATAAATGCCGGGTTGGGATTCCAGTTTGGTTATACGTTGTCTAAGTCGAAAGACAATCGCTCGTGGGATCCGTCGTTGAGCGGTGTTTCGACCGGATCGGTACAGTCAGCGTCGAGCACTCCTTTTGACCTGCGAGATCGTAGTTTGAACTACACCTGGTCCGACTTCGATCGACGCCACGTGTTCCAGGGCACGTACACTTATGAGTTGCCGTTTGGAAAAGGCCAGAAGTTCCTTTCGGGAATTCCGAGCGTGGTGGACCACATCATTGGCGGATGGCAGATGGCGGGCACGGTGATCTGGATGACAGGCAGGCCGTTCACGGTCTACTCGGGCATCAACAGTCTCAGTAGCGTCGTACAGTCAACTGCTGATTGCAGTGGTTGCACGCGGAACAGCGGGAGCCTGGTTTTGGAGAGTGGCAGGAACTTCTGGTTCAACGCGGCGACGCGCAGCCAGTTCACCGCGCCAGTGCCGGGCTCGATCGGAAACACCGGGCGCAACTTCTTCCTCGCGCCTAACTACTTCCAGTGGGATTCATCGCTCTCGAAGAAGTTCAGGATCACGGAGCGAGTGAGTTTCGACCTGCGAGTGGATGCGCGCAACGTGCTGAACAACCCGTCGTTTGACAACCCGACCGCGGTCATCACTTCCAATATCTTCGGCCGCATCAACGACAGCGTCACCAACAACGCGCGCCGCATACAGCTCTCCGGCAAGCTCAGCTTTTAGCCACAAAGAGGATTAGCCACAAAAAGGCACAAAAAGCACAAAAGAAATCAACTCAGAAACCGAAACGCAGTTAAGGATTCGTTCCTTAACTGCGTTTCTCTTTCTGCTTTTATTTTGTGCCTTTTGTGCCTTTTTGTGGCTAATCCTCTTTTGTCGCGCATCAGGGATTCTTATCAAACAGATAAGAACATTTAGCTATTATTATTCCAGCCTGCGGCCTATAATCGTGCTCTTCGACCAGGCAATCTCGTCCGTTTAGTTCATCGCTGAGCATGAGTTTATTGCTAAAGTCTGCCGCAGTGGTGGTAACCGCATTGGCGATCGTGTGCCTGCTGTTGGCGCGTTTGCCGGTGGAAGCGCAGGCTCCCGCTTACGATCTGCTCATTACTAACGCGCGTATCGTCGATGGCAGCGGCAATCCGTGGTTTCGCGCGGACGTGGCTATCAAGGACGGTCGCATCGCGCGCATCGGTAAGTTTGGCCCAGAGACGGCCACCAGGACCATCGACGCCCGGGGACAGATAGTTGCTCCCGGGTTTATTGATGTTCACACGCACGTCGAGTCGATCTACAGCCTGCCCTCGGCTGAGAACTTCGTGCGCATGGGCGTGACGACGCTCGTCACCGGAAACTGTGGTTCGTCAACCACTGACGTCGCGGAGTTTCTGGGCCGGATCAAAGAGAAGCCACTCGCAGTTAATCTCTCGACTCTGATCGCGCACGGTTCGGTTCGTCGTAGTGTTGTCGGTCTGGATGATCGCGCGCCGACGGCGGAAGAGCTCAAACAGATGGAAGCGCTCGTCGAGCAGGGCATGAAAGAGGGCGCTGTCGGTCTCTCCACCGGTCTCATCTACGTTCCGGGAACGTATGCGAAGACGGACGAGATCGTTGCGCTGGCGCGCGTCACCGCGAAGTACGGTGGCCTGTATGCGACGCACATGCGCAATGAAGGCGACCAGGTAGCCGACGCGATTCGTGAGAGCATCCAGATTGGCGAACAGGCCGGACTGCCGGTCGAGATTTCCCATTTCAAGATCAGCAACAAGAAGTTTTGGGGACAAACCCCAATGACGCTCGGCCTCGTGCGTGATGCGCGTGCTCGTGGTCTCGCAGTCACGGTGGACCAGTATGCGTACACCGCCAGCTCGACTTCGCTCGACTCCCGCTTGCCGTCGTGGTTGCGCGCCGGTGGTCTCGAGGAAGCGAAGAAGCGACTTGCCGACAAAGCGACGCGCGAACGCGTGATCAGCGAGACGAAAGAGAATCTCAAGAAGAGTGGTTTCAAAGACTACTCGTACGCCGTCGTCGCTTCGTATGACCGCGACAAGTCTTTTAACGGAAAGTCGATTGCCGAGATCACAAAGGAAGTCAGGAAGAAGTCGGACGTCACCAGCCAGATCGAGCAGATC
>DASVGE010000241.1:0-13431 GCA_036379695.1 Pyrinomonadaceae bacterium
GGACAAGCCCGTGGCATCTTGAGCGTTGGGATTAGGGTTTTGTAGTTGCGAGCGTGAGACTCCACGGGGCAAGCCCGTGGCATCTTGAGCGTTGGGATTAGGGTTTTGTAGTTGCGAGCGTGAGACTCCACGGGGCAAGCCCGTGGCATCTTGTATTCGCGAGACTCCATGGGGCAAGCCCGGCATCTCTTCCAATTTGCTTATGAATCGACTTGTAACAACCCGGTTAGAGCTGCGTGCTGTGCAGATTGGCGATGTCGAACGTGTCCATCAACTTTGGACCGATCCGCATGTGAGGCATTTCTTGTTTGACGAGCGAGTCATTTCACTCGAAGAGTTGAACAGAGTCTTTGCAGCTTTGACGAACGTGGCTCGTCTTTTCGCGGGAGACAGCGAACTTCATCGGCTTCGCTGGGCTGCTCCAATCCTCAGACGAGAGCCCAAACCTCATTTACGGCGTTCATCCCGACTTCCGGGGCACTGGATTTGCGACCGAAGCAGCAAAGGCTGTACTCCATTTTGCATTCGACGCACTCGGTCTGAAGTCCGTGAAAGCGGATGTGGATGAACCGAATGTGATATCAGTTCGCATACTCGAGAAGTTAGGCATGAAAAAAATCTGCCGTGCGATAGTTGCAGGCCGCCCGCTTCTCTATTATGAGATTGAGAATGTAAGACCACAGTAATCATGATGGGCTGAGGTAAAAGCAAATGAAGATTCTGTCTTTGTTGTTACTGATTGTTCAGTACCCGTTTATCCCACCACCAGGAACATCCCGAAGACCAAAGCTGTAAACATCAAGAATAAAAGTGCCTACGTGAGGGATGCAAATCGGAGAATGTTCGAAAGAACTCACGAATTGCGACAATTTCAAATGATCAGTCACACACCAATGTGAGGGCGGTCGTGAGCATACCGCCTTGGGAGTTGGCGCGGGGTGAAAAACTAATGGGAGTAACGAACGCAGACTACCTGGGGGAATTCCATACTTCGGGAAAGTAGTCCTGCGTTCTTCCAGTTCTGAGCCTGGCGGCAGACGGAGTCCGTGCCTAATGAAGCGCCGCCTCCAGACTCATCACCGTCTCCTGAACTTAATAGAGACGGGAAGTTTCTGTTTATTACCACCCGTGAGAAAATTTTTAGCCTGCTAAGTGGCAGCGCCGATCATTACAACCGTCACGTCGTCAGACGCCGGATACCCGCAGGTAAACTTAGCCACATCGTCCAAGAGACTCTGTACGGTGGCGGGCCGCTCGCTCACATGTTTAAGCATGCGTTCCGGACCGTATTCTTCCTGCGCTGAATTGATGGCTTCCGTTACTCCGTCTGAGTAAAGAAAGACGCGGCTGCCGGCAGGCATCGCTATCTCGTGTTCCGAAAACTCGCATTCCATGATACCGAGAGGCAGTCCGGAGTCGGCTTTCAAAAACTGCGCACCCGACATATCGACATAGAGCGGCGGCAGGTGACCAGCGCTGGCGAAGGTCATCGTTCGCCCCGCCGGATCCAAAACCACATACACGAGCGTAACAAACTTGCTGGCCGGAAAATCCTGCACCAGAAACTTGTTGAGCTCAAACAATATCTCCCGCGGTGAAAGCCCGCGCGCCGAGTGAAGCCTCAAAGCACTGCGTGTCGACGACATCAACAATGCCGCGCCCATGCCCTTGCCAGAAACGTCCGCCAGCACCACTGCCAACCGCCCGTCACCCAATCGAATATAGTCAAACCAATCACCACCAACTTCGCGGCACGGTGTGCAAACGCCGTTAAGCTCGAAGCCGGCAGCCTCCGGCGCCTTCACCGGAAACAGACCTGACTGAATAGCACAAGCTTCTTCCAGCTCTTTCGTCATCCGTTCCTTTTCAACTCGCTCACGTTCAAACATCCGGGCATTCGCGATCGCTGTTGCGACATGGCCCGCGAGTGCTTCGAGAAGACGTATGCGTTCCGGTGAAAACGCGTTCGTCTCCATGTGTTCGAAGTTGAAACTACCTATCAGCTCGCCACGGATCTGCAGCGGAATATCAACTTTGGATCGTGGCGGTTCTGCGACGTGTTGTCCGGTCCACCCTGCCGCAACAACCAGCTCCCCGGTTCGATCGTCCTTGAGTAGTATGGCGAGGCGGTTGTATCCGAAAGTAGCGGCGACGTCCGCGACAATCTGATCGAGAAGCGTTTCGAGATCAAGAATGGAGGTGATCTTCTGCGCTACACGTTGCAGCAGATACAGCTCTTCGATGCGCAGAACGTGATCGAGATCGTTGAAAGCTTGTACAGCGTTGAATGGGGGTAGCATCGTAGGCCGTTAGACGTTTGCGGCGGACCCAGTTTGCTGTAGCGAAGCGAGTATTTCATCCAACCGTTCAAATCCCTGCTTCACGCCGCGCTCCATGCCTGATCGGAGCATCCCGTCGCGATCGTCAACGGATTGAAAGAGAGATTGACTGACGAACCGCGTCCTGCCGTCGGGCAACGATTCAAACCTCGCAGTCTGAAGCGCAACGTGGCCACGTTCCGGCAATCCTTCAAACTCAAACGTCCCGATGATGCGTTCCGGCGCCAGCACTTCATGATTCACACCACGAAAGAAATACTTATTACCATTCGGGTCCTCATGAATGTAACGATATGAACCGCCGTCTTTCGACTCATACTTCTCGATGGTCATCTTCAGACCGTGAGGGCCGAGCCACTTCGTTACCAGCTCAGGATCTGTAAATGCCTTAAAGACCAGTTCACGCGGCGCATCAAACTCGCGAACGATAAAATAATCATGCTTCCCTGGTTCCGCGGTAATCGTAGTTTCGTTTGCCATCTTCTTTCCTCACTATCCGAAAGAGATTCGCCAACAACGAAACAGATGATACCAAACCGGAAACTACTACTCAGCCTGCCAGAGCTCCGGGTAATCAATAACAAAGCCGGCATTATTGACCTTCAGGTCGCGGATAAACGGTTCAGGGAGATTACCGATACTCAACCGCACACAAATCGAAAGCTCGTCACTCTTGCGTATGATTTCTCTTCAGGCAATTCCTCTCCTGCCGTCGTTATGCGGAGTCGATTCCCGTAGGCATCCTTAAAGAGAAATGAGCAGGCAGCCACACCCGTGCCAGAACACGCTTCGACCTCAACATATCCTCTCTTCCAGAACATGGGCCCATTTCCGTAGGCAATACTCGGGTCAGGAGTGGTCTCGCTGAAAGACTTTCTCGGAACAGGTTGCCACCCGGCAGCAAGCAATCTCTTTCTTGCAGTTTGATAAGTGGCCTTCGTTATTGCTGGGATTTTGGCGTGTTCAGTTGGCTGACACGGCTTCTTTTGCGCCAAAGAAACACTAATCACGAAGCCACAGATGAAAACTGCAATCAATATCCTGTTCATTCCTTTACCCCCAGCTAGCTAGCGCCTAACTCCCGAGTTAAACCGACCCCGCGATCGGCACAGATGATTATTGCAAAGGATGAGCCCACTGCTCTTCTTCATTATGGCAGACCCTTAAACTGTCTAATAACACAGTCGACGAGGGAATCGGTATAAGCACTCTCGAAGTCTGCCAGTGCCCGCGTAGGTTGCCCAAGCGGCGAATTTGGCAGACTTGCCCATGTGCCATTAGCATTCGCAGCTGCTTGCCTGACATTTCCATTCAACAACGGGGTGATGGCCCCTGCCTGTTGGAGCAACATGATAGCCCCTATGTCTTGATTATAGCGGCCGAAATCCGGCAGGTTAAGCCCCGTCCATGTTCTATTCAAAAACTGGTAACGACCAGCAGCTGTGCTACGAATGGTTTGGGTCACTTGGACCAAAATATTAGGATGTTGCGCAAAGTTGGTAATCGTGACGTTGGTTTGACCTACTAATGCTGGATTATTGGGAGAGCTTATGACAGTTCCCCGCACTACTCTTCCGTATCCCTCATCGGCATCTCCAGCAGTACCTTCTGCCCACGCGATGGCGTCGAGCATAGCCTGGACGCGGCAATCCCGATACAACTCCTGAGGTGTCGGCTGTTGAGGTTGAGCTTGCTGCGGTCCCTGACGGAAGTTATGGAGGAAATACTGCTGGCGCTCGAACCCCCGTTCTTCACCCATATAGACCCAATAATCCAGGAAACCATTCTCCACCAGCTGTTGCCTGTTGCTCGAAGTCGGGTCAATCATTGCGCTGCCGCTATTCACCATTCGCATGGCGCGATCACAGTTCGTCGGTACACCGTCCAGGACACAACCTCTTTCCTGGGCAGAACCAAATGACGAACCCAACGAACCAAAGCTGGCGGAGGAGCGCGGATAAAAAGGCGGAGGATTACTCTGAGGAGAACTTTGCCAGGGAATGTGGTTACCCAGCGGGTCGTAAACAGCTTTCTTGTCTCCCGCAATACTGTAGCGCAATGGATCTTCATAAGTCGGGAAGGGCACATTACCAGTGTCAGTCGAATTGATTCTCGCTGTTGTCACCTTATTGTCGAGGTGTACAGTCGTGCCCGTCTTATTTCCCGCATTATTCAGCCGAGTTATAACCCGTCCCAGAACGCTTGAACGAAGGTGATAAGTATTTGAGTTGGCCGGGTCTTCCTGGAAGAACTCCCGCGCCGTGTGACCGTCACCGTCGTAACTCACCACATACGTAGAGAAAACATTTGTAGCGGTGACTGTTTCCTTTACCTGGACCATCTTCCCGGCCGCGTTGTAAGTCAGATCGCGAAACATGCCAGTCTCCGTGAGGTGGATTTCCTGGCCGTCGGCGGCATAGTCCCACCCTTGCCGCCGGTTGTTTTCAAAGGTACCCGAATCGCTGAACCCAGTTTGGTAGTAATACTTACCAGAGCGCGAGACCAAATGATTGAACGAATCGTAACCGTAGGACAGGTCGTACGGCCGATCGAACTCGAAGTTGTTGGGTTGGTTGTATCCTCTGGCCCGCAGGATACGTCCATGGTTGTCGTAGCGATAAACGCGAGTGAACCAGCGCCCGGAATCTGTAAACCCGATAATAGTGGGGTCGTGATCGTCCAGGTCAGTCAGCTTCTTTAACCGTCCATCCGGGAAATAATCGTACTGGTTATGCAACTTAATACCGTCGTCCGGTACGGACGGTAATAACTTGTAAGTCTTCACCCGCAGGCGCTCATCGTAGGTGGTCTCCGTCGTTCTATTGTTAACGTGTGCCACACTCTTCGGCGCCCCCCACGCACGGTACTGAATGTTGGAAAGGAAGGTTGAGACTGTAAATCCGGTCCCGGTCACGCCGGAGAGTCTCCCAGCGTTATCAAAACCATAGTGGACTTGAACGTTGTTCGGATCAGTTACCTTGGTGACCTGACCGGCAAGATTGTATTCATAGCCCAGTGTGTAGTTGCCACCGGTCGGCGAATTGGAAAGATTGCTGAAGAACCGCGTCTCACTCGTCAACCGCGACAACTGGTCATAGGTGTAATTTACTTCGCCCAAACCGTCCGTCATTCTTTTGCGATTACCGGCAGCATCGTACTCGTAACCCACCGCCGCCGCCGTCGCTACGCCTGAAGGTCCAGTGGTCGGGACGTTTGGCAAAAGAGTGTAGGTGATGTTGGTAATGCGATGACGAGAGTTATAGCTGTAATTCGTTACAGCACCGCGCGGATCGGTCATTTTTTGAATCGTATCGTCCGCGTTGTAATCCCAGGTATTGTGGTCGGTTGAGCCAGGGTTGTTCGGATCGTTTTGTTCCTCGGGCGCGTGCCGGGTCTTTAGTCTACCGTGGCCGTCGTAAGTCATTTCTGTTTTTTGACAGGTGCCCGAGGGGCAGCTCAGATCGTCCAGGTCTGCGGGCGCCGCACCAGCAAATTGGCGCACCATCTTGATCTGATCGCGGGCATTGTAATTGGTAACGGTGGCAGTCACGACGCTGCCGCCCTCCCAGTTCAGCACTTCACTCTTCACCTCGCGACCAAGGACATCCGAGTAAATCTTTTTCTGCCGTTTTCTGGCTGTAACTAAGTCAAACGGATCAATGGTACCTTCATCCGTTAACGTTACGACTTCACTACCCGCGCATCCACAACCCGAATAAGAAACTGTTCTCAGAGTAGCATCCGGGTTTGTAGTCACGAGTGGGCGGCCTTTCCAGTCATATGTTTGCTGCGTGAAATACCAGGTTGAATCATCTCCGTTCGGCAACCACGCATACGGATTTATCGGCGCAGACGAAATCGTGATGCTCGTTTCCGTCGGATTGGATCGCTTTACGGAGCGGCCCATTACGTCGAAGACAACCATTTCAGCGCTAAATCCTCCCTGACTACCGGGATGATTTTTTGCGGTCGCAATTACGCGCCCTGCACCATCTCTTACCTCAACCGAAAGTGACTCATCAGCAACGTTGTTCACGCTGCTCCAGGACTGCACATAATTTGGACCATACAGGTATCGTTGACGAGCGTTGTTGGCCAGGCTTGTCACTCGTTCTATGCGTCCGGCCGAATCATAAGTAAAGGTTTCCTGAGGTCCGGGCGCATATGCCGTCTGATTTGGTAACGGCGTTTGCCTCAACGTCATGGCGCCGAAGTCATAGTTATAACGCGCCGTTAGAGAATTCCCGCCGGCATCATTTATCGTGGTGGGATAAGCCAGAGTAGCAAAAGGCCGCGGCGCATCCAGCGTGGTTCCGTTTGCAGCAAACGCATCCGTATAACTGAACGTCACGCCATGATCTAAGGCGTCCTTTGTAGAGACCATCGCGCCAGTAATGTTGTACTTGTTGGTGGTAATGGTGACTTGCGTGGAGGTGGCAACATCGTGTCGCTTAACGCTCGAAAGATTCGCACGGCCAAGCACGAAGTTTGTGCCATAAGCTGCGTCGTGCTGTACTGCCGGCGTTGGTATAGCCTCGATCGAGCCACTCTCGTCATAGCCATAAGTAAACTTCGAGACCAGTGGCGCGCTAAGAGTAACATCGCCATCGTAAACTGCTTGTTCACTGACCCGATCAATCATGCGACGGGTAGTGAAAGCCGAGTCGTGGTTATAAGTGGTGCGTGTGCTCCGCAAGACGGTCGTTGCGTTTTTGTACTCGAAAAAGTCTCGAGGCAACGTGCATTGGGTTTGATTAGGCAATGTAAACGTTTGATATTCGACCCGGACGCGCTTTCGATTCCCGGCCGGATCGAAGGTGTTCGTTTCAGTCACTCGCGGATTCTTTGGCACCGTCAATTGCGTGTCGTCCTGGGTCCAGGCGTTGGTGGTCTGGCGTTGGCGAACCTGCAAGTTGTCGTAGGTCTCGATTAGTACTGGCAGGCCTTTATCCCAACCAGTCGCGTGTGAATAAATCTTGTTAAAGGTTCCGTCAGGCAAAGTTACCTGGCTCAGAATTCCGGAGTCCGCCGCACCACTTGGCGGCATCGTCCATGAGGCATTTGCTTGCCAGAGGAACGATGTTATTGCTTCCTGCTCAGTTCCGCCCGCATCACGATTCCAATACCTGGCCCAATCACGTCGTTGGCTGAAGCGCGGACAATCTGACTGCGGGTTGATATTGTTGAGCGGTAGATCGTAGGAGCGATAGTTGAGTAATGTCTGGCCATCATTGGCAAACTGACTAATCTTCCAGACCTGGCCCCACGAGGTGTACTCAAATTCAAATCTCGAGTTATCACCGAGCGTAACCCCGCTGAGCACTTTCAGAGTGGAACCGTTTTGTGGGCCAAGGTTCGTGAGACCACTAAAGTTTGTGTTGATGGTCAGATCGGGATTCCGATATTGGAAAGAGGCCCAGGTGTGCGTTACGGGTGAACCGTTAACCGTCCAGCTTTGTGTAATGGACGTTAGCGTAGTGCCGTTGTAAACGAAATTGATCGTCCGCGAGAGCGTATCAACGATCGTGTTAATACGACCGTCGGCGGCGCGGTTGATGGTGATGAAATTGCCGTTGCGGTCCTTGATTTCCTTGCACTGGAAATCAGTTCCATACAACTGATACGACATTTCTGTACCGTCATAGCCACGCAGGATCATCGTACTGGTGTCCAGTAATAGATAGGACGAATCGACGGCTTCATACAGCGTCGTGGAGTTGAACTGGCGCAACTCAACGCGGCTGCCCTCGGGAGTGATTAAGATGTAAATATTCTTGTTAGCGTCGGAGTTAAAGAATGGTCCCTGGATAACAGGAAATCCAAGCCGGAATCCGGGACTCGGGAAGCCCTTGTCAGCGTCAAAACTAATGGTGCTGCCGGACTTGGTCCAAACGAGTGAGTTGTAGCTGAGCGAGAGTCCGAGATTGAGGTCCGCCCTCCCACGCAATTCAAGCAGCGGCATGGTCCAGTTGTAATTACGCGAAAACGGATTCTCGTTAGCACCACCAGTGCGATTGATCGGATCGAGACGGGAAATTCCGTTTGGGTTCACGTTGATATTAACGGGAGCCGATGTTCCGGTTACGCTGAGATTGTCGGTGGCGCGAGTTGTAAGTGAGTATGCGCCCTCGGGTACTGTGTTCCACGTGAAGCTATATGGCGACGTGGTGTCTTCTCCGAGGAGGACTCCGTTCCTGAAGAATTCAACCTTGGCGATGCTGCCGTCAGAATCTGAGGCGCTGGCGTTGATGGTGATGTTCGCACCGGCCAGGAACGTTGCGTTGTTGGCCGGACTGGTGATGCTCGTGGTGGGAGCGTTGGTGACGACGGCATGCACGGCGCTTGAAGTGGTTGTGCCGCCGAGGTTGTCCGTGGCCTTGGCGGTTAGTACGTGGGTGCCGCTGGCCAGATTGCTCACGTTGAAGCTGTAGGGTGAGGTGGTGTCCTGACCGAGCAGTGTTGCTCCGTCGAAGAATTCGACTTTGGTGATCGAGCCATCCGGATCTGCGGGGCTCGCATTGATGGTGAAAGATGCAGGTGCGGTGAAAGTTGTCGGATGAGCCGGACTCGTGATGGTTATGGTGGGCAGCGTGTTGACAGTGATGACGATGCCAGCCGAAGTCGTGGTACCACCCAAGTTGTCAAAAGCTTTTGCGGTCAGGCTGTAGGTGCCTGCACCGACGTTGTTCCAGGCGAACGTGTACGGAGATGAAGTGTCTTCGTTGAGCAGAGTGGCGCCGTTGAAGAATTGCACCTTCGTAATGGTTCCGTCTGAATCGGAAGGTGTCGCAGTTAAGGTGATGTTGGCAGGCGCCGTGAAGACCTGGCCGTTCGCCGGCACTGACAAACTTACTGAGGGTAAGGCATTGACGGTGATTGCGACTGCTGCCGATGTTGTCGTCGCTCCTGCGTTGTCGAAGGCTTTCGCCGTCAGGCTGTAGTTGCCCGCAGCGACGTTGGTCCAGTTGAACGTGAATGGAGCGGAGGTGTCTTCGGCGACCAGAGTTGAGCCACCGCGGAAGAATTGCACTTTCGTGACGATGCCATCCGCGTCATTGGCATTGGCCGAAAGCGTGATGTTCGCAGGCGCGGGAAAGATCTGGCCGGCGCTCGGAGAGGTCAAACTCACCGTCGGCGCCTGGTTCGGTGGATTCACGGTGATGTTGACCGTGCTTGAAGTGGCTGTGGCGCCACCATTGTCCGTAGCTTTGGCGCTGAGCACGTAACTGCCGGCAGCGACGCTGGGCCAGTTGAAGCTGTAAGGCGAGGTGGTGTCCTCACTACCTTGGTCGTGCCCTGGAAGAACTCGACTTTCGTGATCGTGCCGTCGCTGTCAGAAGCGGTGGCTGTAAACGGGACTGTCGCCGGTGCAGTGAAAGTAGCACCTTGCGCGGGGCCGGTCAGGCTCACCGTCGGCGGATTGTTTACCGTGTTCACGTTGACGTTGGTCGTCAAAGCACCAAACCGTTGCACTGCGTTCTGCACCATGCGCCACTGGAAACTGTGCGAGCCTGCCGCGGGCGCCGTGACCATGAAACTGAATGTTGCATCCTCACCGGGTCGCACAGTCGCATTCAGATTGACGCGACTCATGCCCCAGCGTGTGTTGTCGGATAAGTTCTCCGAACCGAGTTGGTAATCGCCGTCCGGCGTCCAGGTGCTGGTGCCGGTGTTTCTCATCACGACGATCACGCTGTACGTCTGACCCGGCGTCATCGTCGCCGGCACTGATTGCGAGACGAAGCTGGCATCGTTATGTTCCGGCACGTTGTCGCTGAACATCGTGTTCTGCCATTCGCTGTTCTGGAACGACATGCCGAGACTGAATCCCAACGGATGCGCGGGTATGGCATTGGTGCTGGTAAAGATGATGGACCGCGCGCCGCTGCGATACCTTACATAGCGCAGCTTGCCGGAGATCAGTTCCAGTCGATAGCGATCGCCAGCGGCGTGCGCGGTCAGGTTGCCGAGCGGAGAAGTACTGGCTACTTCCGCTCCGTTTTCATAGATGGCGGCCCAACCACCGGTGCCGGCCAGCAGGGCACGACCGGCACCATCAGTACCGCCGAGGTTGATCGAATGGTTCCAGTAGGAAGCTGTCGATTCGAAGTGGCCGGGACCGAACACCATTTGCTGGCGGGCGACGGACGAGAAGTCCCACGTACCGGTTGAGGTCTTGCGCACCGAACCATTGCCGAGGTCGATCCCGTTGCTGATGCTGGACCATGTGACCGTGTTCGAGAGCTGTGCAAACACGGTGTTCTGCCACTCGCTGTTCTGGAACGACATGCCCAGGCTGAATGAAATGGGATACGCCGGCACTGCATTGGAACTGGTAAAGATAATGGTGCGAATGCCGCCGCGATACCGGACATAGCGAAACTGTGTACCGCTGATCTCCAGCCGGTAACGATCTCCGGCGGCGTGTGCTGAGAGGTTCCCGAGGGGACTCGTACTCGCGACTTCTACGCCGCCTTCATAGATAGCGGCCCAGCCGCCAGTGCCCACCAGCAGCGCGCGCGCAGCACCATCAGAGCCGGTCGCATTGATCGAATGGTTCCAGTAAGACGCCGTCGATTCAAAGTAACCATCACCGCGCGCCAGTGTTTGCGCCGCCGTGGCGGAAAAGTCCCACGTGCCCGTGGAAGTCTTGCGCACACTTCCATTACCGAGATCCACGCCATTCACGATCGCTGACCAGGTTGCCTTGCGCGTCAACTGCGCCAGCACTGTCTTCTGCCACTCGGCGTTCTGCGGTGAGATTCCGAGGCCGCCCGTCATCGGATACGTGGGCAGAGCCGCAGCGCTCTGAAACATCACCTCGCGCACGGCGCCGCGGTACCTGATGTAGCGCAGTATGGAATTCGTAATCTCGATGCGATAACGATCGCCGGCCGCGTGGGATGTAATCGTTTCTGCGGGTATGTGACCTACAGTCGCCGCGACTTCGGTGCTGCCCTCGTAAATGCCGACCCAACCGCCACTACCCACCACAATGGTGCGGCTCTGCCCGTTGGCGCCGGTAAGACTGATCGACTGATTGAAGTTCGCGGCTGTTGACTCGAAGTAACCGTCGCCGGCCAACAACGTCTGCAGCGCAACGGCGGTAAAGTCCCAGGCTCCGGTGGACGTCTTGCGTACTGAGCCGTTACCCAGATCCGTTCCATTCGTAATCGACGACCAGCCCACCAACTGTTTCACCTGCGCCAGCACCGCGATGTTGACGGCAGTCGAGGTAGTCGCCTGCGACTGGTTGTCGGTCGCCACGGCGGTGAGCACATAGTTGCCGGCCGCCACGTTGGTCCAATCAAACTCATAAGGACTGGCGGTGTCGGTCGCCAGCTTCACTGCGCCCTGAAAGAACTCGACTTTACTGATCGTGCCATCGCTGTCCGCAGCGTTGGCAGTAAGCCGGATGGTGGCGCCGGCAAGGAACTGCGCATTATTAAACGGACTTGTCAGCGAGACTGTCGGTGGCGGCACGGGCGCCGCTGTGATAGCCGCGGGAGCGACGGCGTTCTTTGGTGTCGGATTCTTTGCCGGACTAACTTCCATTCTCGCTGACGGCATGATGGCGAGTGCGAGAAGCGCGAAGGCGATGACGAAGAACAGCGGCATTCTTTTCATGAGTATTCTCCAGGCGTTACCGACACCAGCTAACGCGAATGACGATCAAAAGGACTGAAGAACGGAGACTGCCGCGGGGAGATTAGACAAAGCAGCTACTCCGCATTGCTAATCGGATGGAGCGGTAGGCACAACCGGCCTGGGCTTGAGCTTGACGCTTGTCAAACTCACGGACTCAATTCTGCCTACCTGATTTGAATAGAGACGGAAAAGTTTTGTGTATTACTACTGGTGAGAATTTTTTTGTGGTTAATGCTGCTTTGCGTCGCCACCGCCAAACAAGCCGCGGAAGAACCTGGCGACGATGGCCCAGATCGCGCGAAAGGCTATTGGCGCAGCGGCGACGGCTTTTGCTTCCGCCGCCTCGGTGGGTTTGTCCGCAGGTTGTTGAGGATGGTCCGGCGGTGGTTCTTCAGCAACTTCCAAATGTTGTTTTACGCACGTCGAGAACTGGCGGAACATTTGCCGAGATACTTCTTCGATCATGCCGCGTCCGAATTGGACGATCTTTCCGACCAGGTCGATGTCGGCACTAACAAGAACTTCGGAACCGCCGTTGGCGAGCGGCGTGACAGTGCTCAGCATCGAGACCTTCGTGGATCCCGAACCAGTGACCTCGCGAGCGTCACCGACCATGCGCACCTGATGCGTCTCCTCGTTTATTTCGGTGAACTTCGCCTGTCCTTTATAAGACATCGATAGTGGTCCAACCTTCACCTTGATGGCGCCGAGAAAAGTGTGCTCGTCCTGCTGCTCGAGCAACTCCGCACCCGGAAGGCACTCAACCACGCGCTTCGGATCGATCAAATATTTCCAAACCCGCTCAACGGGCGCCTGCACCTCGAAGCGTTGTTCAATCTTAAATGCCATCCCTCACCTCCACGCCGACAATAACACGATTTCTATTTAGCCGCAGATTTACGCTGCTAATCTGCCGCTCAAAACCTTGGTCCATGTTGACGTTACTGCGCCTGCCTCGTATGATCGTGCCCTTCCCGGTTGAAACGCTCAGTTGAACAAATTGATTCCGATGTAGGAAAGGTGACGCCCTATGATACCTCGGAGCTTTGAGTACTTCTCTCCGCGCACCCTCGACGAGGCCATTGCCCTGCTGCAAAAGCTCGGCCCGGAAGCTAAGTTGCTGTCCGGCGGCCAAAGTCTCATACCAATGATGAAGTTGAGACTCGTATCCCCCGAATACATAGTAGATATAAATCGGATACCCGGACTCGATTACATTTCCGAAACTGACGGTCATCTGCGTATCGGCGCCCTGGCGCGCGAATACGAACTCGAATCGTCAAACGTAGTGAAAACAAGATTCCCGGTGCTGAGCGATACCGCGAAAGTCATTGCGGATCCGCTCGTACGCAGCCAGGCGACGGTATGCGGAAATCTTGCTCACGGCGATCCGGCAAACGATCATCCGGCAACAATGCTGGCGCTCGGAGCGACTGTAGTTGCA
>DASVGE010000242.1:0-48888 GCA_036379695.1 Pyrinomonadaceae bacterium
CGCCGAACAACAAAGGCGGCGATGACGAACCAGGCGGAAGTTGTTTCCGCGTGGGCGGAAGCGCAGAAGCTGTTGAAGAACATTCCCTCGCACGAGACGCTGCCCGACTTCTGCCGGCTTGTCGAAAGTTTCCGCGCGCACCGGCCGCAGGCGCGCCCGCCTGTCGCCGATCATGTCAAGGCGCTTGACGAGCTCGTTTGGGGTAAAGAGCTTCAGGGGCGTGTGCCGCAAGTTTGTCTCGATCTGTTTGCGCGGCAGTATGCATTGGAGATGGTCAACCTGCTGTCGCGCGTCGACCAGCGACTCAACGAGGAGAAACAGAAGATCTCTGCGCTCGACTTTGATGATCTCGAGCTGCGAACGCTGTCATTGTTGGAACGTCCGGAAGTGATTGCTCGCACGTCTGAGCGGTATCGCTTTTTCCTCGTCGACGAATTCCAGGACACGAACGCAGTGCAGCGCGTGCTGCTCGAACGGCTTGCATTAGCAAAAGGACGCCGGCCCGCAAATCTCTTCATCGTCGGCGATCGCAAACAGTCGATCTACGGTTTTCGCGGCGCGGACGTCGACGTTTTTCGCGAGATGACGGCGACCTTGCTCGCCGCAGGCGGCGAAGAAAAACCGCTCCAGTTGAACTTCCGCAGCCAACCACCGTTGATCGCGTTCTTCAATCATCTCTTCGCGGGGCTATTCCAGGTGCCGGACGATGTGCCCGCGAGTGAATACAAAAACCTGGACCAGTTAGGTTATGTAAAGCACGAAAAGAGCGAACCAAAGCGCGAATTGCGCGACGAAGAGCCGCTGGTCGAGTTGCTGATCACGACCAAGCCCTCGCTCGAAGACGATCCGCGCGCCGAACAGGATTCACGCGTGCTCGACGCGCAACAACTCGCGCGACGCATCATCACGCTCACGCGTGGTCCGAACGCAGTCAAATACGGCGACATCGCGTTGCTGTTTCGCGCGATGACGCAGGTGCAGATTTACGAATCAGTATTCCGCCGCGCGAACATTCCGTATCAAACGGTGCTAGGACGGGGTTTCTACGAACGCGAAGAGATCACCGATCTGATTCAGCTCCTCCGCTTTCTCGACAACAAGACCGACGAGATCGCACTCGCCGCCGTGCTTCGCTCGCCGTTGTGCGGTCTGTCAGACAACGCCTTGCTCGCACTGCGATGCGCGCCGACGCTTGATGAAGTTGATACCGTCGATACGATGCGCGGCTTTTCAGCGACGCGCCGGCTCTACACTGCTTTGCGCCATCACGCGGAGATCGCCTTCATCAGTGACGAAGAGCACGAGCTGCTCGATCGCGCTTCGAAGTTGATTAGCGAACTTGTCGATCGCCGGCACCACTACCCGATACAGGATCTGCTTCGTTACGCCGTCGCCGAATCGGAGTACATGACCGTTGTTGCCGCCAATTTCGACGGCGCGCAACGTCTCGCTAACGTCGAGCGGCTGTTCACACTTGCGGCACGTTTCGAGAGCTCAGGTACACACCTGATTCGCGACTTTGTGCGTTACGTCGAAGACTTTGAAGCGATCGGCAGTCGCGAGAGTGAAGGACAGATCGATCAGGCGGCGGACGCGGTGCGCTTGATGACGATTCACCAGGCAAAGGGCCTCGAGTTTCCGATCGTGATCATTCCCGATCTGCAACGGCTCTCGCGCGTCGCCACCGACAACTGGGTGCTGCTCGATCGTCATCAAGGTCTCACCCTGAAAGTGCCCGATGGACGCGGCAATCTCGTCGCCGGCTGCACGTACGCAAACTTCGAGAAGCGACACGCATGGCGCGAACAGTTCGAAAGCATGCGCCTGCTTTACGTCGCTGCATCACGCGCTGAAGATCGATTGATTCTCTCCGGTGTCACTGAGGAGATCGCGACACTCGGAACGAAGAACGATTCGTGGCTGAAGTGGATCTGGCAATCGCTCGATCTGAAGGATCGACGCACGAGCGATGTGATCGAGCTCGCGGACGATGTTCAGTTGCAACTAACCGTGAATCTTGCGGAGGAACCCGAAGAGTTTGAACCATCGCCGGACGAACCGTTGCAGAAGCCGGTGCACGCGGCCGACTCGCTGAACGAAGCGTTCCCGCTCATCCGCCCGTTTGGCCCACAGAGCGGCGACGCGATTCACCGCTTCAGCGTCACGCAACTGATCAACTACCAGCGTTGCCCGCGTCAGTACTACTTCGATCGCGTGTTGCAACTACCTTCGGCGGAGCAGATGGCGATCTGGAACAACGCCGAAGCACCCGAACCGCCGGCAAACCTGACTGCCACTCTGAAAGGCTCGGTGATTCATCGTTTCTGCGAACGCTACACGACGGACCAGAGCGCCGAGGAATGCTTGCAGCAGAGTTTCGACGAAGTGGTGCGACTGCGGCAGGCGCAGCTTTCCGATCGTTTCGTCGAGATCGACCGCGAGGCCGCGCTGAAGGAATTGTTGCGTCTGGCGCATAACTATCTCGCGAGCGACGTCTTCAGGCGCGTCGAAGCTTCTCCGAAGATCCTCGAGCAAAACTCACCGCGTCCCGCCGGCGCTGACGGCCTCTGGAGTGAACTCGGTTTTCGTCTGCGGCGACCGTTAGGAATACTGTTCGGCATCATCGACAAGCTCCTCATCACTTCAGCAGATGGCCAACCGGAAATCGAGATTATCGACTTCAAAACCAACCGCATC
This sequence comes from Pyrinomonadaceae bacterium, assembly GCA_036379695.1. Taxonomy (GTDB): domain Bacteria; phylum Acidobacteriota; class Blastocatellia; order Pyrinomonadales; family Pyrinomonadaceae; genus PSRF01. The sequence continues at coordinate 2,698 of DASVGE010000242.1, forward strand.
GCTTACGAGAAGTCGGAAGTGCCGCGCGAGCCACAGCCGCCACGCATTCGCGCACCCAAGGGCGGACAGTTTGCTTTCGACTTCGAGGAGGCGCCGCCGCCGAAACCGGTCAACCGTCACCCATCACTCGAAGACGCGCTCAGAATTGCGGCTGAAGATTACCAGTTGCAGATGCAATCGTATGCCCTTGCGGTGCGCGAACTGCTGCCGTCGCTCGCGCACGCGAAGATTCGCGTCACGTTGCACTTTCTCGATCCGAACGTCGAAGTGCATTTAGCAGATGAGTTACTCGAACCGTTGCGCTGCCAGGAAGCAGTGGATCTCGGAATGCAGCGCACGATCTTTTCCGCCGACCCGGCGCTGTTTCCGGTGAAGACCGCGCCTCACTGCCGCATGTGCAACTTCCTGAGCGTCTGCAATGCGGGCAAGGAGTGGGTGCGAGAAAACTGGGCCACGGATGACACAGATTGAAAAAACGGATTTCTTGTCTGTACCGGTGAAATCTGTGTAATCTGTGGCTAATAACATGGCCACAATTAAATCCTTCGATGGACGCGAGTTCGACGGCTACCTTGCCATACCCGCGAGCGGTTATGGACCAGGCATCGTCGTGCTCCAGGAGATCTTTGGTGTGAACGCCCACATGCGCAGCGTGGCTGACTGGTACGCGTCGCATGGTTTCGTCGCGCTGTGTCCCGATCTTTTCTGGCGCATCGAGCCTGGCATCGAGCTCACCGACAAAGGCGACGACTGGAAGAGAGCGATCGAGCTTTACCAGGCGATTGACGAAGACAAGGCCGTGGAAGACTCGGCGGCGGCAGTTGAGTTTCTACGTCGCAGCAGCTTGTGCAACGGTCACGTCGGCGCGGTGGGTTTCTGCATGGGTGGCAATCTCGCGTACCTGCTGTCAGCGCGCTTCAAGCCTGACTGTGCGGTTGGATACTACGGCGTCAGTATCGAAAAGAGTTTGGACGAAGCGGAGAACCTCAGCGGCCCGCTGCTCCTGCACATCGCTAAGAACGACAAGTTTTGCCCGCCCGAAGCGCAGGCGCAGATTCACGCCACGCTCGATGGCAATGCGCTCGTCACGATTTACGACTACGAAGGCATGGACCACGCGTTCGGTCGACCCGGAGGCGAGCACTACGACGCTGCCGCCGCCGAGATCGCGAACCTGCGCAGTCTTGAATTCTTCGTGCGTAATCTTGCCGGCGCAGGTATGGCTGCCGCACAGCAGACTCTCTCCGCGCGTTGGGACGATCACGTGAAATACGAATTCGCCACCCGCAACACTGACGACACGCTCGAGACAATGGTCGCCGATTCTTACGTCAATCACGTGCCGGTGATGACCGGAGGCGTGGGCCATGAGGAGTTGCGCGAGTTTTATTCAAAGCGATTCATCCCGCAGATGCCGCCTGACACGGCGATGACGCCGGTGTCGCGCACGATCGGCGTCGATCGCGTGGTCGACGAGATGGTTTTCGAGTTTACGCACACGAGCAAGATGGATTGGATGCTGCCGGGAGTTGAGCCAACCGGCAAACACGTCAAGGTTGCGTTAGTCGTCATCGTTCACTTCCGCGACGGCAAACTCGCGCACGAACACATTTACTGGGACCAGGCGTCAGTGCTGGCCCAACTCGGTTTGATCGACTCGTCGAAACTACCGGTCGCGGGCGTCGAGAGCGCCGAGAAAGTGCTCGACCCAACGTTGCCGTCGAATGAGTTGATGAATAGAACTTAGCCACGGATTTACACGGATTGCATACACAGATAAGAAAAAATCCGTGTATGAAGTCCGTGTAAATCCGTGGCTAATAACCTGATCATGAATAATCCTTCCCGTTTACGGCGCGATCTCGGCACGGTTGAATCGTATGCCGCGCTGATTGGTATTCTTATCGGCGCGGGGATTTTTCAGGTCACGAGTCAGGCGTGGGCGCTGACTGGGCCAAGCGTCATTCTCGGTTATTTACTCCTCACGCCCGCGATTCTCGCGACCTCGATTCCTTACGCCGCGTATCTTTCAACGCCACTCGGCCGCGAGCCCGGCGGCGAGTATCTGCACATCTCGCGCACCCTGAAAGGCTTCCGACTCGCTTACGTCGGCGCGTGGCTCAAGATCATTTCGTACATCGGCGCGGGCGCGTACCTCGCCAACGCGATGGCGGGATACCTGATCGCTTTGAGCGGCAATCGCATCGACGAGAAACTATTTCGACTACCGCTCGCGCTCGCGGCGCTGGTCGTTTTTTACTTGATCCACGTCATTGGTATCAGATGGTTCGGACGTTTCCAGGTCTTGATGTCGGCGCTGAAGTGCCTGGCGTTGCTGGTGCTGATCGTTCCTGGTCTGTTTGTGATTCAGAGCTCGAACTACGTGCCGTTCTTTACGCACGGCGTAAGCGGTTTCGGCGCGAGCCTGTTGCCGTTGTTCTTTGCTTACGCCGGATTCGAGTCGATCGCGCAAACCGCGGGTGAAGTGAAAGACAGCACGCGTCGCCTGCCGCGAATCCTGCTGAAAGGGATCACGATCACCGCGCTCTTTTACGTTTTCACTGCGATCGTTTCCTTCGGCGTGTTGCCGGGTGGACGTTTGCAAGAGAGCAGCGCGCCGTTGGCTGAAGTGGCGTCGAGCTATCTGCCTGCGGGTGCGGCGATCTTTGTCACCATAGGCGCCATCGCCGCGATCATGACTGCCCTCAACGGAACGATCTTCGTTCCATCCAGGCTCGTGATCATGTTTGTCGAAGACGGTCTCGCGCCGCGCTGGCTGGGCTTCATCAACAAAACCACTGCGACGCCGATACGCGGCCTGACGTTAACCTTGCTGTGTTGTGCGATTTTGCTGATCAGTGGACAGCTGGCGCTGGCGTTGAACGTTGCAGTGTTTGCACTGGTCGTGCTTTATTTCATCCACAGCTTAGTATTTCTGTTCCTCCCGCGGCTGAACCCGGCCCTTGCGAGCGAGATCGAGATCAACCTGCCGCGTCGCGTGCAGCAGGCAGCGGCGGTCGTCTCATTGCTCTCGATGGGCTTGTTGATCATTATTCAGTTGGGTAAGGACGCGGACGTGTTGAGCACCCAGACACTCCGTCAGCGGATAAATGAGCAGTCGTTGACATCCATTGAACTGATACTGGTTTGGGGCTTCGTCGGCGCGGCTCTTTACCAACTGGCACGGATGCAACGCAGCAAGATAATACCTGGAGTTGAGTAGTGGTTGATCGGCATCGCAATGAGTTTCCCACGCTGGCTTCCGGCATTCATCTGCTGAGCCACAGCCTCGGGCCCGTGCCGCGTGCGGCGCGCGAGTCAATGATTGCTTACTGCGACGCCTGGGAACATCACACGAGCGAGGACGCCTGGGCCACCAGTTGGTGGACATTGTCACGTCGCGTCGGTGATCGCATCGCGCGTATTCTTGGTGGCGAAGCAGGCTCGGTTCAGATCCAGCCCAATGCCTCGATCGCGCTCGCCACGGTGGCCTCCTGTTTCGATTTCAAAAGTGGCGTGCGAAGGAAAGTCGTAACGACTGCCCTCGACTTTCCCTCGATGGAATACTTCTGGGACGGGCAACGCCAGATCGGCGCGCAAATCGAAGTCGTTCCCTCGGCCGACGGCATCTCCGTGCCGATGGAAGAAATGCTGGACGCGATCGACACCGAGACTTGCCTGGTCGCGCTGTCGCACACGTCTTATTGCAGCTCTTTCCGTGTTAACGCCCACGCGATCGTGGAGCGCGCGCACGCGAAAGGCGCTCTCGTGCTGTTGGATGTTTACCAGTCGGCGGGTGTGGTGCAGTTGGATGCTACCGACTGGAACGTAGACTTTCTGATCGGCGGCACGATCAAATGGCTTTGCGGTGGACCATCGTGCGGCTACCTGTACGTGCGACCTGATTTGCAGAGGGATCTGCGTCCGCGACTCACCGGCTGGGTCGCGCACGACTCGCCGTTTGACTTCGCCCACGCTCCGATGCGTTATGCAAAATCGGTGAGACGGTTTGCGCAAGGCACGCCGAGTATTCCGGCGCTGTATTCAGCCATCCCGGGTCTCGACATTATCGAGGCTGTCGGTGTTTCCGAGATCGCCGCCGAGTCGCAACGACGCACGGAGTTGATGATCGCTTTCGCATCCGAACGAGGCTGGAAGATCAATACGCCGCGCGAACGAGACCAGCGCGGCGGATCGGTAATGATCGGAGTTGACGACGCGAAAACGATGGCCGAACGTTTAGCTGAAAGACGAGTGTTTGTCGACTGGCGTCCGGTCGCCGGCCTGCGCATGTCGCCGCATTTCTTCAACACCGACGAAGAGATCGAGGAAGCTCTGAATATTCTCGCGGAACTGATCAACTGATGAGCAACAATCTTTCTGTCAACCAGCCTGCGCCCGACTTTACGCTGAAGGATGGAAACGGCGACAACTGGCGCTTGTCGGACCAGCGCGGGAAAGTCGTCGTGCTGCTCTTCTACCCGGGGGATGAGACGCCTGTCTGTACGCGGCAGATGTGTTCGGTGCGCGATCGTTGGGACGACTATCTCGCGACCGGCGCGGAAGTGGTTGGTATTTCGTCTGACTCGGTTGAGTCGCACAAGAATTTCGCCGAGCATCACAACCTGCCTTTGCGGCTGCTTTCGGATTCGGAGCGCGCGGTTGCTAAACTTTACGGCGCTGAGTCGTTCATCCCGGGGCGAGTGGCGCGAGCGGTCTTTGTGATCGACGGAAAAGGAATTCTGCGCTACCGCGACGTGCGTCCGATCGGCTTATTCAAGCCGAAAGACGATGCTACTATTGCGGCCATCAAGGAGGCTTCAAATGTCGGAAATTAAATGCACACACTGCGGCGAGAAGCGTCCCGCCCTTCCATTCGCGCCGTTCCCAAATGAGCTGGGGCAACGCATCGCCGCGGAGATCTGTCAGCCGTGCTGGAGCGGCTGGCTGCAAAAGCAAACACAGATCATTAATCACTACGGTCTCGACCTCACAAACCCCGACGCGCAAAACTTTCTCTTCGATAACATCAAGGGTTATCTGTTCGGTGACGTACCAAAGGTCGCCGAGATCGACACAACAAAAGAAGGAACAGTTAAGTGGTAGCGTAAGCCACGAAAGGCCCAAGATTTAAGTTAACCCATTTGTGACTTTTGTGCTTTTTTGTGGCTCATAGATCTCTGTGGCAATCCGTTTGCTCACTCCTGCGCTAGACGTATGTTTTCCGAACTAGTTTGGGTTTAGTGTGAAGGAGGATTTCGCAGAGATGAGACGCAGAATCGAAGGGTTCATAATTTTAACAGCGCTTTTAGCGCTCGTAGCAGGTTGTGATAACCAGGGGAACGTAAACAACCGAAACGCCAACGCGAACGCGAATGCCAACGCGACGGCAACGAGCACGCCCGTCGTAAACACCAACGCCAACACCAACACCGCTCCAACCCGTGCAGATACAGAACGCGACCGCGAGAGATACTCCCGCGAAGCGAGGGAATCTGGCCGGACGGTCGGCTCCGGCGCTAACGATCTGTGGCTGTGGGTCAAGACGCGCTTTGACCTGGCCGCGGCAGACGACCTCCGCGACTCGACGATCAACGTTGACGTCGACAACGACGTAGTAACGCTGAGCGGAACGGTTGCGAGTGCAGCCCAGAAGTCACGTGCTGAAGCGGTGGCAAAAGCCGTTGAAGGCGTGAAGAGCGTGAGGAACCAGCTGAAGGTCGCCACCGGCAACGCAAACGGAAACGCGAACGCCCGACCAGCCAACGCGAACAGGTAAAAACAACCACGGATTACACGGACCTATAAGGCGATTTACACAGACCGACAACAGTGCAAATCCGCTAAAAAATCCGTGTAATCCGTGGCTGCACTTCCCTCCCGCCCTACTCTTACGCTAAGCTTTCGCTCACTTCCAGCAATTTGCTTTCTTAAAAACCAGAATGATGGGGATTTGGGTGCTTATGCCAAAAATCCGTTCGCGTCTTATTGTCGCGTTAACGCTGTTGTTTCTCGTCTCAAACGTCAACGCGCAACGCAGCGCCATTGACACCTACGCCATCACCAACGCGCGCATCGTCACGGTATCAGGGCCCGTAATCGAACGAGGCACGGTCGTGATCCGCAATGGTTTGATCGCCGCCGCCGGCGCCAACGTCAATGCGCCGCCTGATGCTCGCGTTATCGACGGCACTGGGCTGACTGTCTATCCGGGTTTGATCGACTCGTACACCAACCTGGCGTTGCCCGAAGCGTCGCCTTCGCCCTCGCCTGGTCCAGGCGGTGGTGGTGCCGCCTTCTTTGCACTGACGTCGCAGCGTCCTGCTGCTGGTCCAAATTCAACTCAGCCTCCGGGCCTGCAACCCGAAGTGCGAGTCGAAGAAGTGATCCGGACCGGCGGCAGTGAGATCGAAGCGTCGCGAAACATCGGCATCACGACCGCACTCACGTCGCCGCGTTCCGGCATCTGGATGGGCCAATCAGCATTGATCAATCTTGCCGGGGAAACGCCGCAACAGATGATCGTGCGTTCACCGGTGGCGATGCACGTGAGCTTCACGCCGCTGCGTGGCACGTATCCCGGATCGGTGTTGGGTGTGTTCGCGACTCTGCGACAGATGATGCTCGACGCCCAACGCTATCGCGACTCGCTTCAGATCTACGAGCGCTCGCCGCGCGGGACACGCCGGCCCGAAACCGATCGCTCACTCGAGGCGTTGGTTCCCGTTATCGATGGACGCATGCCGGTGGTCATGCAGGCCAACAACGAACGCGAAATCAGTCGTGCTCTGGATCTTGCGGCTGAGTTCAAACTGCGTCTCATCATCGCCGGCGGTCGTGAAGCCGATCGGCTCACCGACCGTTTAGTGAAACAGAACGTGCCGGTGTTGTTATCGCTCAATTTACCGAGACGAACGACGGCCGCGATTCCCGAAGCCGATCCCGAACCGTTGCGTGTGCTGCGCGACAGAGTCGAAGCGCAACAGACTGCCGGAAAACTCGCAAAGGCAGGCGTGCGTTTCGCGTTTCAGTCGGGTTCGTTGGCGAACATTTCGGAGCTGATGGTTAACGCCGGTCGAGTGATCGAGAACGGTCTTACGGTGAATGACGCGGTGCGTGCGTTTACGCTTTCGCCCGCGGAGATTCTCGGCGTTCAGAACCAACTCGGTTCGGTCGAAGCCGGAAAGATCGCGAACCTGACGGTAACGCGTGGTGCCCTCTTCGATCGCAACAGTCGCGTGGCCCACGTCTTTATTGACGGGCGGCCGGTAGATCTCAGGCCGGCGGCAGGTGGTGGCGCGGCTCGAAGCAGTTTGAGCGGAACGTGGTCGGTCAACGTCAACCTGGGTGGCCAGGGAGAACGGACGATCACGTTGAACTTGCAGCAGGAAGGCGATCGTCTCAGCGGCTCGATCTCCGGATCACTCGGAGCGGGTGAGATCTCAAATGCATCGGCGACGAGTGGCGAAGTGCGCTTCACGGTTGCGCTCAACGTCGAAGGACAAACCAAAGAGGCGACGTTCACCGGCAGACTCGCGAACAACGAGCTCCGCGGAAACGTTGCGATCGTAGGCTCCGCCCCCGGGACATTCACTGCGACACGATCAGGACAACCAAACCAGGAAAACTAAAATGAAACGATACATCGCAAAACTCCTGTTTATCGCCATCGTCGCCACACTGCCGGTTAACGCGGTGCGCGCGCAGAGACCAACGGCGCAAGAGACGCTCATCCGCAACGCCACGGTACTCACCGTCACGCGCGGCACGCTCGAAAACACCGACGTGCTTTTGCGCAACGGCAAGATTGCAGGTGTCGGAAAGAATCTCAACGCGTCCGCCAACGCGCGCATCATCGACGGCACGGGCAAGTTTGTCATGCCCGGCATCATCGACTGCCATTCACACTCGATGCTCGACGCGATCAACGAAGGCACGCTCGCAGTCACGTCGATGGTGCGAACGGAAGACGCGTTGAACCCGACTGACGTGGACCTTTATCGCGAGCTGGCCGGCGGCGTCACCACGCTGAACCTGCTGCACGGTTCCGCGAATCCGATCGGCGGCTTGAACACGGTGGTGAAAGTCAAGTACGGCCGTCCGGCGAACGAATTTCTGTTTCCGGGAGCGATGCCGGGGATCAAGTTTGCACTCGGCGAAAACGTGAAGCGTTCGAGCACTCCGAACCAGCCCGGTGTCACACGCCGCTATCCAAACACGCGCATGGGCGTTGAAGAAGTAATCCGCGATGCGTTCACGCGCGCGCGTGATTACAAACGGACGTGGGATGAGTATCGCGCGGCGGTTAAAAACGACAAGAACGTGATGCCGCCACGCCGCGATCTCCAACTCGAGCCGCTCGTCGAGATCCTCGAAGGCAAACGCTACGTTCACGCACACTGCTACATCGCCAGCGAGATCCTGATGTTGATTAGTCTTGCGGACGAGTTTGGTTTCAAGATCAAAACGTTCCAGCACGTGCTGGAAGGTTATAAGGTTGCGAAAGAGATCGCCGCGCACGGCGCCGGCGCTTCGATCTTCGCGGACTCATGGGCTTACAAGATCGAAGCCTACGACGCCATTCCTTACAACGCCGCAATCATGACGCGCGCCGGAGTGGTTGTTTCAATGAACTCCGACTCCGATGAACGTGCTCGACGCCTGAACATCGAAGCCGCGAAAGCGATGCACTGGGGCGACCTGACGGAAGAGCAGGCACTGAAACTCATCACGCTCAACCCCGCCATCCAGCTCGGCATTCAGGAGCGTGTCGGTTCGATCGAAGTAGGCAAAGACGCCGACATCGCGATCTGGAACGGACATCCCTTCAGCGTCTATTCGCGCGTCGATACAACGTTCATCGACGGTGACGTTTACTTCGATCGCCAACAAGATCTGGCGCGACGCCCGGAACTCGCAAAAGAACGCACCGTGCTGGAGCAAGCCGAGCCCAACAAGCCGCGCCCACAGGGCCAGTCACCACAAACCCCACGTCGTCGCCCGAGCAGTCATGAACACGACGACCTGGAAATTGAAAAGCCTTAATCCGCGTTTTAATCCGCGTTCATCTGTGGCCAAAATTGGAGAGAACATGAGGACCTTACTTGCATTACTTCTTCTCGCGAGCCCTGTATTTGCACAACAGATCGGTAACCCAACCGCGCAACAAGGCGTGATTCCGCCGCGCGGCACATTCGCGATCCGCAACGCTCGCATCGTCACAGTGAGCGGAGCAGACATCGAAAACGGCACCGTCGTAATTCGCGACGGCAAGATCGAAGCAGTCGGCGCGAACGTCAACGTCCCAGCCGGCGCACAGACGATCGACGGCAGCGGCTTGTCAGTCTATCCCGGCATGATCGACGCCGGCACAAACATGGGCCTCGTTGAAGTTCCACAAGGCGCGAACGGCACCGTCGACACTTCCGAAGTCGGCGATCTGAATCCAAACGCAAAAGCGATCGTCGCCGTTAACCCGCACAGCGCCCACATTGCCGTGACGCGCGTCGAAGGCATCACCAACACCTTGACCGCTCCCACGGGCGGCTTGATCTCAGGCCAGGCGGCGCTCATCAACCTGCTCGGCACTGCGCCGAAAGAGATGGCGGTCGTTCCGCAGTTAGCACTCGTGATCAACTACCCGCGCGTCGCCGGTGGTGGCGGCGGCGGCTTCGGTGGTTTCCAACAACAACAGACAAATCTTTCCGACACGCTCGCCGCAAACGAGCGACAACTCGAACAGATTCGGCGCATGTTGCGCGACGCCGAAGCCTACGGCCGCGCGCAGGATGCGTACGCGAAAGACAGATCGCTGCCGCGCCCCGATCGCAACGTCGTGCTCGAACCGCTCGTGCCGTACGTTCGCGGCGAGCAGCCGGTGATCTTTCGCGCCGATCGCGAAGCCGAGATTCGTGGCGCGATCCGGTTTGCGGAAGAGATGAAGTTGAAACCCATCATCCTCGGCGGCAACGACGCCTGGAAGGTCGCGAGTTTGTTGAAAGAGAAGAACGTGCCTGTAATTTTGACCGGCGTCTTTTCGTTACCACTGCGAGAAGACGATCCTTACGACGCATTATTTGAGAATCCGGCGAAACTTCAGGCGGCTGGCGTGCGTTTCTGCATATCCACTGGTGATCCCGGGGCGGAAGCGCGAAACCTGGCGCAGTATGCCGGCATGGCGGCGGCTTTCGGACTCTCGAAGGCTGACGCTGTTAAGGCGGTCACGCTCTACCCCGCACAAATAATGAATGTCGCGGACCGTTTGGGATCGATCGAGACCGGAAAGATGGCCAATCTGGTAGTAACCGACGGCGATCTGCTCGAAATTCGCTCGCGCATAAAGTATTTGTTCATAGATGGGCGTCCGGTGGTGTTAACCAGTAGGCACACAGAACTGAACGAAGCATTCAAAAATCGGAAGTAAACACCGTCCACAGATTACGCGGATTAACCTGTGTAATCTGCGGATGGGTTTGAGGAGGTTTTCTTGTCGTATAAAAAAGTCGCTCTGATCTTCGCCGCCCTTCTAATCCTCTCCACCACAGCGTATTCACAAACCAAGCTCCTGCGGTTCCCGGATATTCGGGGCGACCGCGTGGTGTTCACTTACGCTGGTGACTTATGGACTGCGCCCTCCAGCGGTGGTTCCGCCCTGCGTTTGACTTCCCATCCCGGCGTGGAACTGTTTGGGAAGTTTTCTCCGGACGGAAAGTGGATCGCTTTCACCGGGCAGTACGACGGCGACGAACAGATCTACGTCGTGCCGACTTCCGGCGGCGAACCACGCCAACTGACTTTCTATCCGGCGCGTGGACCGCTGGCGCCGCGCTGGGGCTGGGACAACCAGGTGTTTGGCTGGACGAAGGACAGCAAGCGCATCATTTTCCGCTCGTTGCGTGATTCGTGGGCACTTCCGATCGCGCGTTTGTACACGGTGTCGATCGACGGTGGCCCATCGACCGAGATGCCGATGCCGACCGCGGGTTCCGGCGACTTGTCACCGAACAACGACCAGATCGTTTACTCACCACAGTCGCGCGACTTCAGATCAGAAAAACGATACGGCGGCGGACAAGCGAATCAACTCTACATCTTCAACCTGAGCAGCAACTCTGCGAAGCGCATCACCGAAGGCCCGCGGCCCAATCGCGATGCGATGTGGCTTGGCGACAACATCTATTTCAACTCCGACCGCGATGGTCACTTCAATCTCTACGTTTACAACGTGTCGAGCGGCAGAACCACGCAGATCACTTCAAACCGCCCGTGGGACGTGCGCTGGCCCAGCTCCGACAACGAAAACCAGATCGTTTACGAGTTGAACGGCGAGCTTCAGGTTCTCGACGCGCGCACGAAGAAGAGCACGCCGATTTCGATCAACGTTCCTGACGAAGGCAACGCTCGTCGGCCGAGTCGTGTGTCAGCGGCAAACCTGATCGAGTCGGTTGGCTTGAGCCCGAAGGGTGAACGCGCCGTGTTTGCAGCGCGCGGCGATATCTTCAGTGCTCCGATCGAAAAAGGTCCGACTCGTAACTTGACTGATTCATCAGGCGCGCATGACAAGTGGCCCGCCTGGTCGCCTGACGGTTCGCAGATCGCGTTCATCTCTGACAAGAGCGGCGAAGAGGAACTCTATCTCGTGCCGCAGGATGGTTCGAAGCCTGCCGAGCAGATCACCAGCGGCGGCTCGGCGATGCGTTACGGTCCCGATTGGTCGTCTGACGGCAAACGAATCGCGTTTAGTGATAAAGACGGCAAGCTCTACGTGCTTACCCTCGCCGATCGCAAGGTCGTCGAAGTGGCGGATTCACCGCGTGGGCAGATTCGCGATTACGGCTGGTCGCCGCGTGGCAGCTTCCTCGCGTTCACGATGGCCAACCCAAACAATCAGTTTCAGTCTGTCTATATCTGGAGTGCGAACGACGGACAGAGCCGGCGCGTCACCGAGGACAATTACAACTCGTACAGTCCCGCGTGGGATCCACAGGGCAACTATCTTTACTTCCTCAGCGATCGCGAGTTTGCGCCACAGATTTCGAACGTCGAATTTAATTACGCGACCAACCGGCCGACGTACATCTACGCACTCGCGTTGCGTAAAGACGTCAAGCATCCGTTTCCCCCGGAAAGCGACGAGGTAACGATCGCGAAGACGGACGACGCGCCTAAGCCAGCTCCCGCAGCGGAGAAGCCCGCGGATGCTGATGCTTCGCCCAAGCCGGACGCCGCACCGAAACCACCGGCGACGATGAATATCGACTTCGACAACATTGCGAGTCGCGTTGCACGTGTTCCGGTCGGCGCCGACAACTATTTCGGATTGGCCGCGAAGACCGGACATCTGTTGTACATCGTGGGTGGCGGTGGTTATTACGGTCGCCAGAGTGAACGCACGCCGTCGTTGAAGATCTATTCGCTGAAGGATCGCAAGGAAACAAACCTGGCTGATGACATTCGTGGCTACGTCATTTCGAACGATGGTGCGAAGGTGCTGGTGGCCCAGGGACCGGGCTACAACCTTTACGACGCCACGCCGCAGGGTGACAAATCGCGCAAAGCAGTTTCGACCAGCGGGCTGTATGTCGATCGCGTTCCGGTTGAAGAGTGGGCCCAGATCTTCAACGAGGTCTGGCGGCGTTATCGCGATTTCTTCTACGTGTCGAACATGCACGGTTACGACTGGGTCGCGTTGCGCGAACAATACAAGCCTCAGCTCAAGTATGTTGCTCATCGTTCGGATCTCAACTACGTGATCAGTGAGATGATCGCGGAGTTGACCGTGCAGCACGCGTACATCGAAGGTGGTGACTTCCAGATTCCGCCGCGGCCTCGTTACGGTTTGCCGGGGGCGCGTTTTGAGTTTGATCAGCAGGCCGGACGTTATCGCATTGCGAAGATCTTCACGGGCGAAAACTCGGAAGACATTTATCGCTCGCCGTTAACGGAAGTGGGCGTGAATGCGAGTGTCGGCGATTACGTGCTGGCAATTGATGGCGAAGAGTTGAAAGCGACGGACGATCCGTATCGGCTGCTGAGAAACAAAGCCGACAACCCGGTCCAGCTTACGCTTAACAAAACACCTTCGATGCAGGGCGCGCGAACCGTCTCGTATCGTCCGATCACGGATGAACAGAACCTGATCTATCTCGATTGGGTGGATCACAATCGTGAGAAGGTGAGCAAAGCGACGAACGGACGCGTTGGTTATCTGCACGTGCCTGACATGGGCGCCAGTGGAATTCGGGAGTTCATCAAGTGGTACTACCCGCAGCTGCGCAAGGAAGCGTTGATCGTCGACGTGCGTGCAAACGGCGGCGGCAACGTTTCGCGCATGCTCATCGAGCGTCTGCGACGCAAGGTGCTGTCGCTCACCTACTCGCGCACGAACGATGAGGCCGCGACGTATCCTGATGGTGTTTTCCTGGGACCGATGGTCGCGTTGCTGGATGAGAACTCCGCCTCAGATGGCGATCTCTTCCCGTACATGTTTCGCGAAGCGGGACTGGGACCGTTGATTGGCAAGCGTTCGTGGGGCGGCGTGGTCGGCATCGGCAACCGCGGTCCACTGATCGATGGTGGAGTTGTTAGCGTGCCTGAGTCCGGCTATGCGAGTAAGACGGGCGAGTGGGTAATCGAAGGTCACGGTGTCGATCCGGACATCGAAGTCGACAACGATCCGCAATCAGTCATCGCCGGCAAAGACCCTCAACTCGAACGCGCAATCGCGGAAACGATGGCTAAACTAAAACAACCGGTGAAGCTTCCCGCGAAACCAGCTCCACCCATCAAGACCATCGACAACCGTCGCACCTCCCGAGCCACCGAGCAGGGCAACAACTGATCGATATTAGCCACGGATGACACGGAAAAAATCCGGATTCAGTCCGTGTCATCCGTGGCTATTCTTTTGTCAATCCCGCAAACAAGTTATCGACTGAAACTTGATAACCTTCGAGCACGCGCGACTCGGCGTGTTGCCCGCGCGAGTATTTCAATCTTTTCCACACTGGAATCTCACCAACTTTGCTCGCGTGGCGCACTTCGATAGTTTCCGTAAACGGATCAATCAACCATAACTCGCGCACGCCGAGAGCCAGATAAGTATCTGCTTTGGTTGTGCGATCGTAAACGCTCGTGCTGCGAGAAAGGAACTCGAAGACAATGTCTGCTGAAGTGCGCTTCGTTCCCATCTTTTCCCGCAGCTCCCTGGAGACATACATCATGTCGGGCTCGAGATAAGTTGATCCTTCGGCTCGAATATAAATGGGTTCGTTCGGATGGTGCTCATCACCGTCAATGTTGTGCGTGTCTAGAAATTTCAGTAAGGACCTTGTCATCCGTGTGGCGACATCCCCGTGAGGAGGGTTTGGCGGCGGAACCATAAAAAGAAATCCTCCGATGAGGTTATAGCGCGCATGATCCTCGCGTTCAGGCAAGGCCCAAAACTCTTCGAGAGTGTAGCGTCGCAGGAGTGGTGAGAAATTGATTTCGACTTCGACCGATGTATCCTTTTCTAAAGCTTGCATCTCGGCCTCCAATTGATGGCTATAGTAGCATGGCGTCCTTCATTCTTTAACTAGCAACTTTTCCTGCGGGAGCATCGCAGTTCCGCCTTTGTGTTGCCAGCAACGCACTGGACCATGAACGCGTCGCGAGCAGGGTGTGCCTTTCTTAGTCCTTGCACCGCATGAGTAGGTTTGTTCAATCGTGACTGCGGGTGAAGAGGTTTGGGTTGGTGCGGTGGCTGTGCGCTCGATCACGAGTGGTGGCCGCTCGCTTCTGCAACCGCGACCGATCAGGATTCCGAGGCACAAAAGAACCACTGTGACGCAAGCGCGCTGTGACCAGTGTGCCTTCACAAAGCGCCGGAAACACTTGTCGCAAAAACTCCTGCTGGTCCACATACGCCAGCGCAGCCGGACGATCTTCTCCCCGCACTCGGAGCAAAAATTTGGACGATAATTCGTGAGGAACGACAAGTCGTGAGGTCCTTTCCTGCCTGCTCTTCCGCATTATAGGCGATCCGCGCCGAAAGCAACCGATCCCCGGTCAATTGCGTCCGAAATCAGCACGTTTGAAAAACTCAGAACGCGCGGGCATACTTTGCAAGCCGATTTTCCCATGTTTTATCGAAAACACTTCTACCCGTTTCTATTTGCCGCGCTTTTGACCGTCTTCGCCGTGGTTCCCGGCCACGCACAGGAAGTCGACGACGTTATTCGCACTGAAAGTTCGCTCGTGCAGTTGAATATCGGCGTGGTTGACAAACAAGGCCGCCCCATCACCTCGCTGACGCAAAAAGATTTCGTCGTGTACGAAGACGGAGTCAAGCAGTCGATCCAGCATTTCGAATCTGTCGATGCACCGTTCAGCCTCGTGCTGATGCTCGACATGTCCGGTTCGACGGTCAACTTTCGCCAGCAATTGAAACTTGCCAGCCAGCGTTTTCTCGACGCGCTTGCGCCCGAGGATCGTGTGGCCGTCGTTCAGTTCAATAAAGAGGTTAAATCGCTCACTGGCTTTACGGTCGATCGTATGAAGACCGCGTA
Organism: Pyrinomonadaceae bacterium; assembly: GCA_036379695.1. Taxonomy (GTDB): domain Bacteria; phylum Acidobacteriota; class Blastocatellia; order Pyrinomonadales; family Pyrinomonadaceae; genus PSRF01. The sequence goes on from DASVGE010000242.1 coordinate 18,246, forward strand.
CGCAATCGAGATTGCAACAGGCGCCGGTGAGACATACTTCTACGAAGCGTTGAAGTACGCGCTCAAAGAATTGGAGAAGGAAGGCAAGCGACGCAAAGCCATCGTCGTTTTAACCGACGGCCTCGACACCCATCATCGCAACTCGGATCGCAGGACATTGTCGAAAGCGCAAACCGAAGCAGAAGCGCTGGCGACGATCGATCCGCAATCGAGCGCGGATCTGAATAACGTGCTGGCCTCGGCCGATCGACAGGGCGTCACGATTTATCCGTTGGCCCTGCCGTCCGGCGATCCGAAACGGCTGCCAATCCAGACGCCGAACATCGTCGGGATCTATGCGGCCGCGCGCGCGCGCATGCAATCACTGGCGGATCGTACTGGCGGGCGTTTGAACGAGATCAATAAGTTGCAATACATGGCACAGCTTTATCGCGAGGTGGCGGCGAATCTTCGTACCCTCTACACCGTTGCCTATCAGCCGCAGGGCGAACGCGCGCGCGGCAGGTGGCACGAGATCAAAGTGGAAGTAACCTATTCAGATCTGACGGCGCGCACCAAACCCGGCTATTTCGCTCGGTAATCTGCGGCATTTTACATATTGCCGAGTAACTATTAGTATTTAGCACTTCGCACCCGTAGCTCAGTTGGATAGAGTACCTGACTACGAATCAGGGGGTCGCATGTTCGAATCATGCCGGGTGCACCAGCAATATCAACGACTTGCGGCGGGCTGGATGGTCTGCCGCTTTTCTTTTGCGACAAACTTGCGACAATGCCGCTCTCGATACTCTGAGAGCACCACGATCGCGCCGCGCTTTCCTTGATCGGTCGCGTGGATGTACCGCGTCGTCGTCACAATCGAGGCGTGACCCATGAGCTCTTTGATCTTCACAACGTCAACGCCGGCGTCGGCTAACCGAGTGCCGAACGTATGGCGTAGATCGTGAAACCTTAAATCGGTGATGCCTGCGTTGCGGCATGCTGCGGAAAAGGATTTCTTGACATCGGTATACCGCGTTCCGGTGTCAGGATTCACAAAGACGTTCTCCGCATCGCCAGCCCTTTCCCGCAATTCGAGGAGAGCTGCCCGGACCATGGGCTCCATCGGCACGGAGCGATCTTTGTTTGTCTTTGTTTCCTTAAATGTGATGGTGTTGAGGTCGAAATCCACATTAGCCCAGCGAAGTTTTAGTAATTCGTCACGCCGTGGTCCGGCGTAAATAGCCACAGTCACTCGCGGCACCAACTCACAAGATTTCTTCTTGACTCGCGGCCATTCACCAATCGTCTTAAGAGATTTCGGATCTGTAGCCAGTGATGGCGTTACGGGTGGGAACATATCGAAGAACAATCTAGCATGATATGAAATATGACGACTGGATTCTGAACAGCTCTGCGATGATGGGATTTCCATTCATGGGCTAGATCCGGAATAACCTTCACCTTTAACAGTCCTTCTATGATCCGCAGTTTGTCTTCGGAATCATTTAGGAATTCCTCCTGGAGCCTTGCCATCCAATATAGAGCATCGTCGCTTTGAATATATCCCATCATAGCCACCTCGGGATAATCACCGGCGTATTGGGCATTAACAAATCTCAAGACCCCTTCAACACCGACATAATCGTCGATCGGTTGGTCCGGCCTACGTAATCTCTTTGCTTCGAACACGTATCTTGGCCGAGGTTTATGCCGGGGTCGATAAGTAGATTCCACTATAACGTCGAGTCGTCTGCGTCGTCTGCCGGTACGCCCCTCACCAGGGACTGGGTTATCCTCTTTGATGGAGTACCTGTCAAATCGTTCGTCTATGCTGGACGAATTCAACCTAGTCTCGATGGCATCAACAATAAAACCTGTGATTTCAGTTTCCTGTAAATTCGCTTCGATCCTTCGGCGACAATCAGCATATCCCCATGCGAGCAGTTGGTGAGCGTCCTCACGAAACGATCTATCATAGCTTTTCCAAATTGCGTCCTCTCGCTCACCGCGCACCATTCATTGCCACCTCGTGCTCGTGATCCCTCCTTGACAAAACCTCGGCGATTATGTCGTCCGAGTCGTTTAGAGCCTGAGTGCGTGTCCAATCAATCACCCGCGCCGTTTTACAGATATGAACCTTCGAGTCATCAAAGATTCGTAGTCCGCGCCGAACGTACACCCATTGACTGAACTGTTGATGCAGCATCCGACTGATGTTGGCGACCGTTGCGGTAAGCTGCCGACTGCCAAGCTCCAAACTCACCGGTAAGGATTTTTCAGTAGAAGTGACCTCAACCGTGCAAATTACCAGGTCGTCTCTTGATGTCGTAACAGAAACTCTGTGATGGATGTGCCCCTTAGTGAATGCATCAAGTTCGTTTCTGAGTAGTTCCGCATAGTCGAATAATTCATGCTCACGCGGAGCACGACTAGCTTCTTGAGTCTGCCCCTGATTCAGTGAAAGTCTAACGCGCATAAAATCGATCGCCAAGATGCTCAAATTGGGGGGAACTCCTACAATCCTGGCAACCTGCTCATCCACTAGTTGCTGTAAGTCGTTGTTGACTAAGCGCTGCGCGCTTTCTTGTCTTGCTATCTCCCGGTGAAGCTCCGCCATTTCTCTAATTTGCCGATCACTTAGGTCAGGTATGGGAATCCGCTTTATATCCTTTACATAGATTCTGTCACGCTCAATCCCCCACGCTGGACTAAGAAAAAAAAGGTAGTATTGGACAATACTTGAACTCAGAAACAGAGAAAGCGCGCGTAGGTAATCAGCATCTCCCATTGGTGCAGAGAGTCGCTTATGCGGAGCGCGAATAATGAAATCTCGATCGGTAAATGCAAAATAAGCACTATTCAGAAGCAAATGTGCACCTTCCGGCACTGTCAGGCTAGCTTTCCCACTTCGAGTCCTAATAAAGCATAGATGAACCGGAATCTTTTGGAATGCCTGATCTGGAATCGAAAAGCGATGTCCAGACTTGCTCATAATCGACGCATCAAAATACATTCTTCCTTCAAGCTCTGGAGCAGCTTCTAATTCGTATTTACCTTTCTCACGATCGGGATTTGGTTCTACAAGACGTACTCCCTCGTTGAATATCCAGCCTCTTTGCCGACCTAACTCATCCAGCGTTGATGGAAGAAAGCTTCGCAAGCGCTCTAGTGCTCTTTTGTCTCTATGTGTTCCCCAAAGCGCCAGTTTCCACGTCACAGCGTTTCCAAGTTCAGCTTCACTTGGTGAAACCGTCTGTATTTCATTTTCATTAATCGTGATCACCCAGCTGTCCTGTTTTCTACTTCCATTGACAAGGCGACTGAGAGCTTGATTAACCACGAAGGGACCATAGTGGACTATATCGGGTTTCGGATCGGTTGAAACCGCTTTGCTATAAATAAAGGTCGCAGCAGGTGAAAGTCCGCGACCAGCAAATAACACAAACCTCAGATTGGTAAAGTTAGTAATTCTCTGAACCTGCTGGAGTTTAAAAAACTCCTGGCGATAGGTCCTCGACTCATGATTGAAAAGACTTGCGGCTGGCATAATCAGCCCAATGAATCCAGTATCAGTTAAATCTGTGACGCGCCAGCTGAAGGCTTCAGCGACCCGATTGCCCGCAACAGGTCGGTGACGGACATTGTTTTTATCAGTTATCCAAGAGATCGCCAGTTGTTCCTCTAATGAGTCATTTTCGGGTTCAATCCACGGAGGATTTCCGATAATCCAGTCGAACTTAGATTTTCGCTCCCAAAATAGAGATGAGTCATCGAAGAAGTCGGCCTCAAAAATCTGGCTATTGTGCAAGTTTGGAAAGTGGAACTGCTTGTTCCGATGAAGATCTGGTGGTGATATGTAGTGAAGCATGGTGAGTATCAGACTCAACTCTGTTACGAAGCATGCATCTGGATTGCGCTCTACTCCATATATGCTTTCAGTGAGAATCTGCCTCAACTCTGCTGGCCGCAGTTTATGATCTACACGCTTGTTCAACTCTAACTCGATCAGTTTTCGATACGCTAGAACAAGAAATATGCCCGACCCACAGCACGGATCTAGTACCTTCATTCCTGGCAGAAGCGGCTTTGCAGAATTAAGTTCAGCAATTAAATAATCGGCCAGCGGCTCCGGCGTATAGATAGCCCCTACAGTTTTGCCAACTCCTTCCGCTTGCAGGAACTGCTCGTAAATCGACGACAGCGTCTCAACTGGTATGTAAGAAAAATCGAACGCTTCGAAATCCAAATGCATCTGCCGTAGCTTCGGATCATCGCCTTTGAAAGCGGATGCTACTAACGATATGTGGTCGTCCGTCGGCGCATGTTTTCCGTCTAAAGGAAACGGAAAGATATGCCCATTAAACCGTTCATCCAACGCATCCACTAGCTGGCGTAGACCACTAAGCTTGGCACGCCGACCGAGCACGGACTTAATATCAACCTTGTTTTCATCAAGCCACTGTTCGGATAGGATTTTTCGATCGCAGAGGTATCGAATATATACGTACTTTCCAATAAGTGCGTGCGACGTCCGTAGCTCTAAATCCGTCTGGAGCAGCTCTGCCTCAAGGTGTTTGAGATTTTTCAGTAATCGCGCGTCAACACGTCTCTCTGGCAAAAGGTATGAAGCCTTATTCTTCCAAAGCCTACCTGAATCAATCGAATCTGCCGTGTAATCAGACAATGCATCGTCCCAGTCAACCGTTTGGAGGGTATCTACAATGCTTATTAAGCCTCTCTCGCCGTGAGACTGGTCCACTCCCCCTGCATAGTCGAATCCTGTATAAACTCTAATCTGATGTGGAAGCACGATAATCAAAAACGGCGCATTACCAAGGTTCCATAAGCTGCGATGAATCTCCCTGGCTTCTCCCTCGGTTGTTGCCTCCGCGACGTATACAGCGGGACGGGGAGGTAACATCTGATCATCTGGGCTTGTGTGAAAAAGATATGCTCCTTGTACTCCAGCTGATTGAGCTGAGCGGAAAAGGTGAGCTGTCAAAGCCTCGTGGTTACCGACTATTGAGCGGTAGTTACGCGAATTTGCGTATCCTAGTACATCCAAAAGTTGTTCTAAATTCATAGTCGGCACTTCGCGGCCACCTTGCCTTTTAGGCCGTACGCCTTAGCTTCTTAACCTGTTCATGGATCGGAACAAGAAGGAGCATTTGTCGGTGATGCTTCAGAATGTCAAAGGCTTTGATATCAGAATCCGCGTAGTAAACCGAGCAGCCATTGGTTACCAAATAGTCCTTAGACTGATCCAACTTGATCCCATGCTCCTCCAAATTATTCGCAACCTGTCGAACCTTTCGTAGTGAAAAGCCCGCTCGTTTCATGTCGCAAATGATCAAGGCCTTAACGATTTCCTTCGCTGAATAAAAGGAAGCCGGCCGTCCAGCGCGAGCCATAGGGTCTCTCATTGTTGGAATTAGAAGTTGTTTGTATGCCCAATAAGCAACCTGCTTGCGAGTCATACCAGTAAGACTTATTAATTCTGAGATCGTGTATAGCCGCTTACTTAGACTCGACTCTATAGAAGGTGATGACTTGAATCGTGTAGAGCGGCGGCTCTTTCGTTGGCATTCTTTGATTAACAGCATGCGCAATTTACCCCAGTTTTGCACATACTAGCGCACGCCCCTTTTATAATCAACTGTACCATGCGTGAAACATCGTCGGAGCTATGGGGGAGAATTCTCATCTATTACCCTTGGCCAACTATTGGCAAATTCGTGGTGCGAATAAACACTGTGAGACACTGGCATCGATATCAACGACTTGCGGCGGGCTGTATAGTCTGCCGCGTTCTTTGCCCGGGCTGTGTCAATAGTGCGTTAGCGCTCCCACTCAGTAACAGCAAATAATCATTGCTTTCCCTTGCCAACACTGCTTAAGATTTCAGCGCCGTAGTAGAACAAGGCCTACCTGGGTGCGATGCCGGTTTCAAATCTGAACGTTCCTCATTGTTCCGAAATTCTGCTCCTTAACTAAGCAAACTCTCGTTGCGGCCCGGAGATTCTCATGAAAAAGCTCACCCTGTCCCTCTTTGTTTTCACTTCTATTCTGTTCGCCATTTCAGTGCAGGCTCAAGTCGCCCCCGAGCAGGCGCGTAACTATCAGATTAACGAAACTCATACGGGCGCAATCAATGTATCCGGCGTGCTGCCGCCACTAAGGCAAAAGTGGAGTCGGAACTTCGGACTAGACATGTCATATCCGCTGATTGTCGACGGCAAAGTCTACGTATTAGTGCGCAACGCAGGAGTGTCCTCTGGACCAGACCTGTATGCGCTGAACGCTGCAGACGGCGCGTCGCTCTGGTCGTATCCGCTGGGAGGCGCCTCCAACTGGTCTGCCATTTGTTACGAGAACGGCCGCGTCTTCGCGCTTAACAATAGCGGTCTGCTGCGCGCCATCGAGGGCGACACCGGCACTGTGATTTGGAGCCGGCAGCTTTTCGGCACAAATTTCACCTCAGCGCCTACTGTATTTCAGGGGGTGATCTACATCGGTGGCTCGGCCAGCGTCACGACCAGCGGCATGGCGCACGCGGTTAGCGCCGAAACAGGTGACGTGGTTTGGTCGGCGACGGTTAGCGGCGCAGGTAACACTACAGCGGCAGTGACTACCGATGGTGTTTATCTTTCTTACTCTTGTGTAAATGTTAACAAGCTCAATCCCGCGGATGGCTCGCTCATCTGGAGAGACTTCATAGCCTGCGGCAGCGGCAGCGGCAGAGCAGCGGCGGTCTACAATGGCCGGGTCTATGCTCGCGCTCCGGGTTCCAATTCAGATTGGATCTACGACAGTCAAACGGGCGCGCTACTCGACTCCTTCATCTCAAAGAGCGCCCCGGCCTTCTCAGGCAACAGGGGGTTCTTTTTGAACGGTAACAAGTTTTCTAGTTTGCCGTACGGCACCCTTGAAGCTCGTGACGTCAATACCAATGTAATTCTCTGGAGTTTCGGTGGGGATGGATTCCTGCAATCATCGATACTCGTCGTCAATGATTATGTTTACGTCGGATCAGACAGCGGAAAGTTGTACGCGCTCCAGGCGTCTAACGGCCATTTGGTTTGGTCGACAACCGCGGGTACGAGTATTCCCATTGTTGATGAGCGGACTTCTTCGGTGCCGCTAACCGGTTTTGCCGCTGGCGAGGGAATACTTGTTGTTCCCACTAAAACCACTCTGGTTGCTTACGAAACTGATCCCACTCCGACCATCACCTGGAACACCCCAACACCAGCGCCAAACTCTCTTGATTGGAACAACACCCCGGTCCAGCTTTCTTTTACCGCCGTTGCTCGTACTCCGGGCGTTGCGTTCGCCACTCCAGAAAGTCCGCTTCAATTCAACACCGAAGGTGACAATCAAACACAACAAGTGATGGTTACCGATGAAGTTGGTAACACCGCCACGCTGACTTCGCCCATCGTAAAAATTGATTTGACCGCTCCCACAACCACCAGTGCAGTTGCCGGAACCGTCGCACCCGGAGTTACTCAGTGGTACAAGGACTCCGCACAGCTGACGCTAACGCGGACAGACAATCTCTCCGGAGTTCAAAGCACCAGGTACACTATCGATGGCGGCACGACGCTAAACTATTTTTCACCATTCACGATTCAAACCGACGGCAGCCACACGATTAACTACTGGAGTTCCGACAGAGCTGGAAATAATGAAACACAGCAGTCGCGCGTGGTTAATGTTGACGTTAGCGCACCGGTCACTCAAATCTCAGCCGGCACCGGATTCTATGCTTCTCCGGCGCAGGTGACCTTGACCGCTACAGACTCCGGTTCGGGCGTGGCGAATACTTTCTACCGGATTGATAGTGGAGCAACCCAAACTTACTCAGGTCCTTTTACGGTTTCAGGTGACGGCAATCGCCAGATTGTGTACTGGAGCGTCGATTGGGCCGGCCACACTGAAAGCCAACACTTCTTCACACTGAAGTTGGATAGCGTCGCGCCGAGCACTGCTTTCTCGTCCACTGGTACGAACGGTTGGAATGGATGGCGAACCAGTGCGGTCCAGGTGACGCTCTCTCCGACGGACGCGCGCTCCGGAGTCGCGGCAACCTATTACAAGGTTGATGGAGGTCCAACTCAAACTTATTCAGGACCTTTCATGATCGATGAAAGCGCAGTGCACCAGGTCAATTATTGGAGCGTCGACAACGTAGGCAACACTGAAGTTCAAAAGTCTGCGGAAGTCAAAATCGATAAGGAAGCACCAACAACTGAAAGTTCCTTATCGGGTACTTCAGGCAACAACGACTACTACAAGGGATCTGTGCAGGTTACGCTAACGCCGTCTGACAGCGTCGCAGGTCTGGCAGGTACTTCCTACAAGATTGATAACGGCACCCAGATGGCCTACCTGGGCTCCCCATTTACTGTCTCGGGTAATGGCGCCCACACGGTGAGTTTCTGGAGCCAGGACATGGCAGGCAACTCTGCCAGTCCGACAACGATTACGATCAATATCGACTCGACCGTTCCTGTAACCCAGGCAACACTTGCGGGGACGCAAGGCAACGGTGGCTGGTATACAAATGAGGCACAGGTCACGCTCTCCGCGACTGACACTCCGTCAGGAGTTGAGACCACGTTCTATACGATCGATGGTGGGCCACAGCAGACCTATACTGCGCCGTTCAATATCTCCAATAGCGGACACCACACCATCATCTACTGGAGTGTGGATCGCGCCGGCAATACGGAGTCGCAGCGTTCGATGCTCATCAAGGTTGATTCGGTAGCGCCTTCAAGTCAGGCACAGGCTTCAAGTACCTGGTCGTTCGATGTTTGGTACCAGAGTCCGGCGCGGGTTTCCATCAACGCGACGGACAATGCTTCAGGCACGGCCAACACCTATTACACGCTTGACGGTGGTCCTACCCAAACCTACTCCGGGACGTTCAACATTTCGACGGGCGGTGTTCACGTTGTCAATTACTGGAGCGTGGACCAGGCCGGCAATACTGAAACGCAAAAGTCTTTGACGGTTCGAGTCGACAGCGAAGCACCCACCACCCAAATCACGACCGGCGGAACTGGCGCCAACGGTTGGTATCGCGGCCCGGTGCAGGTTGGCTTGACGGCGACGGATCCGGAGGTCGGTGTGAGCTTCACCTTTTACCGAGTCGATGGTGGACTAACAACAATCTATGGCGGCGCGCCTTTTACGGTCAGCGGTGAGGGTCAACATACGGTGCTCTACTGGAGTAACGACAAACTCAACCACACCGAAGCGGAGAAGAACGCCACGATCAGAATAGATTCCACACTTCCGACTGTGCAGAACTCCTTTAGTGGTCCTGTTGGCGGTAATGGTTACTACAAAGGACCGGTGCAGTTTACGATGACGGCCTCAGACAACCTGTCCGGGGTGGCCAACATTTTCTATCGAGTCAATGGCGGCGTGCCGCAGGCTTACAGCTCACCTTTTACGATTGGCGTCGATGGCAATCACTCGGTCGAGTACTGGAGCGTTGACGTAGCAGGAAATGTCTCTGCAGTCGGTAATGCATTCGTCATGATCGATGTCAGCGCTCCGTTGACACAAGCCACGGGCTCCGGAACAGCAGGAACCAACGGCTGGTATCGCAGTGCAGTCCATGTGTCGCTAGCCGCTACAGACAATCTGTCCGGAGTGCAAACGACTTTCTACAAAGTCGACGGCGGCACGACGAGGACGTATACGACACCGTTCAGCGTATCGGGTAATGGCTCACACACGGTTAACTTCTGGAGTGTGGACAAAGCCACGAATACGGAAACTATGGGTTCGCTGGCCGTCAATATAGATTCCAACCAGCCGGGCGTGACCTGTAATGTGTCGCCGGCTACGGCAGCCAAGAGTTCGAATCCGGTGACGATCACCGTAACCGGCCACGCTACCGATACGGTCAGCGGCGTTTCCCTTACCGACGGAGCAACATTCAGCGTGGTTGATGAGTATGGAGTGACCCAGCCGAGTGGTCCGATTACTCTGCAGTCAAATGGGAATTATTCCTTTACGCTGACACTGCCGGCTACGAAGAACGTTGGAGACAGCGCCCACGTTTACACGATTACAGTTCGTGGCACAGATCGAGCCGGCAATACGAACACAGCTTCAGATACGTTAAAGATAAACTAGCGAAAGCGTTAGAAACGGGTTCAGCTCGTGACCGCGTTGAAGGCAATGGTCTAGTCTGCTTGCCTTCCAGGACGTCGCCGAAGTTAAGAACCCGGGCGTACTCTCGTGGCCGGTGAAGATCGGGATCGGTATCGGCATCGGTTTAGGTGTGCTGGCGATCATCTACGGCGCCGCCTGTCACGACGATCCGTTCTGTTGACAGCACTCATAATTGCGATTAAGGTATCGCCTGCTTCAGCTCGACAACACTCCTCCCAACCCAGAGATTAGCAAGCGGTTTTGTGTCTTCCCCCGCTGTACCTCTCTTTCAGAGGCTGGCCCAAACCCGTAATCGCTTGATCGAATTTTTTCGCCCATTCAAAGGAGCTCATAAAGATGCGAAATTTCATAAATCGCCGCGTGGCGATAGCGATTGTCGCGTTGCCGCTGCTGCTTGCAAGCGGCATCTCCACCCTTTCACAACGAAATAACAACCCCATCCCTGACAAGCAACCACCCGTGCGAGAACTGCTGCAACTGCCTGGAAGATTAATCAGCGAGACAAAAGCTGCTCGCCCCAGCAGTGATTTAAAACTGACAGGTCATCGCGTTGAAGAAGTGCGCTTGCCGCGCAATGTGACGGTGCAAGTTCGTGGTCAACAAGTTGTTACTGATAAAGCCTGGCGCGTCACTGTTCAAGGTGGACCATTTCCCGTACGCGCACTCCCCGCAGTTGTCTGGATCGACGATGAGATTGTCGGCAACGGCATAGAAAACGAATCGTTGTCGCAGATTACCGCGATCACGTTCGACAGTTCGTTAATACGCGAAGGAGGCGTGATCTCCGTCTCTTACGGTGAAGACAAGGAAATGCGACGAAAACTCCCGCAGGGAATCCGATTCAGACAGGGAGGTGAAAACCAATGAAAACCTACCTGCGCACACTTTCGATCGCAGTTTTCTTATTCCTGATTGCCGGTGTAGCCCCGGTTCTGGGCCAGGATCCCGGCACCCCCGGTCCATTGGCTGTAACGCGGGAAGAATACAACTTCGGCGATACTGCATTTCAACCATCGGACTTTCCCGGACCCGTGGAACTACTCGCTTCCATTCACTACCCAACCAATTTATCGGGTAGTCCTCGTCCCGTGATTCTTTTTCTACATGGACGCCATGCGACGTGCTTCAGCGGCACTGGAGGCCAGTTTCTACAGTGGCCTTGCACCAATAATCGCAGCCCGATCCCGAGTTATCAGGGATACGATTACGTTTCAAACGTACTCGCGAGCCATGGTTACGTGGTGGTGTCGATCAGCGCCAACGGAGTCAACGCGGTAGATAACGCCGTGTTTGACCTCGGCGCGCTGGCGCGAGCGGAGCTGGTCCAAAAACATCTCGACATCCTCAACACATTCAACACCACCGGGGGCGCGCCTTTCGGAACCAAGTTTGTCGGCAAGTTTGACTTGAGCAAAGTTGGAACCATGGGCCACTCGCGTGGCGGTGAAGGCGTGGTGCGTCACTACGTGTTGAATAATTCGTTGGGCGCGCCGTATGGCATCAAGGCTGTCTTCCCGTTAGCGCCAGTGGATTTCAATCGCTTCGTAGCGAACAATGTTGCGCTAAACGTGCTGCTGCCTTACTGCGACGGTGACGTTGCCGATCTGCAAGGCGTCCATTTTTACGATGACGCTCGTTACAACGTGCCTGGCGATCAATCTCCCAAGCACTACGAATTGGTGATGGGCGCTAATCACAACTTCTACAACACCGTCTGGTCGCCAGGTTCGACCACTATTCCAGGGGCGACAAATGATTGGCTTTTCGTGCCTAACGGTCAAAACGATCCGCACTGCGGCAGCAAGAGCGGCAATCAGAGATTGACTGAAGCACAGCAACGTGGCACTGGCCTGGCGTATATGACTGCGTTCTTCCGCGCGTACGTTGGCGGAGAAAGCCAGTTCATTCCGATCCTGACAGGTGATGCGCCACCGCCGCCTTCAGCGCAGACGAATAATCTGTTTGTGTCGTATCACGCACCCTCGAATCGACGATTGGACGTGAACCGGTTACTGAACGACACCAATCTCTCAATCAATACTCTCGGCGGCGCCGTAACTCAAATCGGTCTAACGCCGTATGAGTTGTGTGGCGGAGGAGCACCGCCGGCAAATAAGTGTTTGCCTGGTGCGCTCAACGCACAGCAGCCGCATACGACTCCGAGTGCGCGATCGGCAGCGCCCGGTATGACTCAACTGAATACCGGTTGGAATAACCTTACCGGCAATTACAGAAACGATATTCCTGCGGCGCTGGGAAATGTTTCCGGATTTCAAACAGTGCAGTTTCGCGTCAGCGTCAACTTTGCTGACGTCCGCAACGTTCCGAATTTCGCGCAGGACTTTCGTGTGGTGTTGACGGACGCCGGTGGATCGAGTGCTTCGGTGCGAGTCAGCGATTTTTCGTCGGCGTTGTTCTACCCGCCGGGCGAGGTTCTGGCAGTGCCGAAAGTTGTTTTGAACACGGTGCGCGTGCCGTTGAGTGCTTTCAACGGTGTGAACCTCAACGCTGTCAGGTCGGTGCAGTTTACGTTCAATGAAAGACTGCAAGGCGGACTCTTGATCACGGACGTGGCGTTCGCTTCAGCGCCATAGTCGTCAACGTTGTTTGACCCCTCCCTGGAGTGCGGTACCTTGGTACCGCTTTGGTCAAAGCGGTGCCGAGGCACCGCACTCCAAGGAGGGGCCCCGTTGTTGACGATTTTGAATTGTCTTTAGGTTTTTGACTTGGATTGATAGAGACTCCCGTTGGGTCGCGGACGTTAAGTTACTCAGTGCGGCACTCTTAAATGATCCGCGACCTGATTGGAATAATCGTTGCCTCAACACAAGCACGACCCCACTCGTCTGCGAAGTTTTGCACGCTCGTACAAAACTTCATCTGCGTTCTCCGGGCCGTCTTCATTCGCGAAAAATTAACAACGACAGGCCGTCAGTCGTTCCAAAAAGGGAGAATGCTTATGATCAATGCCACAAGACTATTGATGCTAACGACAGCATTGCTCGTGGGGCTTTGCTGTCCCGCGTTAGCACAAAACACCGGGTCCATCGCGGGGGAAGTGAGGGATGAAAAGCAGGCCGTCATCACTGGCGCTACGGTGACCCTGAAGAACATCCAGACCAACGACACCCGAACCGCGCAGACCAACTCCGATGGACGCTACCACTTTGCAAGCGTGCCTGTCGGCGCTTACGAGATTGCGGTTGAGAGTACCGGCTTTGCGAAATATCAGCAGTCAGGAATTACTCTCGCCTTGAATCAGAATGCCGTGGTCGACGTCACCATGAAACCCGGCGCGGTGCAGGAAGTGGTGAACGTCGTCGAGAACGCGTCGATGTTGAATACAACCACTTCCGAAGTGGGTACACGCTTCGACGAAAGGCGTTTGGCGGAGTTGCCGCTGGCGACCAACCGCAGCGTCTACAACGTCGCGCTCTCCGCCCCGGGCGTGAGCCAGTTGAATATCGGCCAAACCGCCTTCGCCGGTGGTACAAACTTCTCTTCCAACGGCGGGCGAACGCGTTCCAACAACTTCATGATCGACGGTCAGGACAACAACAACTTCGGTGTCGCCGGTTCGACGATACCCTTGAACAATCCTGACGCGATCCAGGAAGTTAGACTGGTAACGAACCAGTTCAGTGCCGAGTATGGCCGCAACTCCAGCGCGGTTTTCAACGCGATCACGCGCAGCGGCACGAATGACTATCACGGTTCCGGTTTCTGGTTTCACAACGACAACGCGCTGAACGCTTGCAGCAACACGCAAAAGGCCGGAGCGAATGGGTTCTGCAATCCAAACGCAACCGATCCTTCGCGTCGCAAAGCGCCGTTCCGAGTTGAGAATCAACTGGGCGGAACGATTGGTGGCCCGCTTACCCTGCCACGCTTCGGTGAAGGTGGACCAAGCTGGATCAGCGGCAGAGACCGAACGTTCTTCTTCTTCTCGATTCAGCGCTGGTGGGATCGCCAACTCGGTATCGGCCAGGCTCTAAACGGTGCACCGACTGCGGCAGGCAGGGAGATTATTCGCCAGGCCGCCGGTGACTTGCCCCAGGTCCGAGCACTGCTCGACTTCCTGCCGGCCGCCGCTACGCCTCTGAATCGCACAGCCAGCTTTCAACGAAACGGACAGACGTTTGTTGTTCCTCTCGGATCGCTGACTGGCGCACAGTCTTCAACCTACGACGATTGGCAGACTTCGATTCGCATCGATCATCGCTTCAGCGATAATCACACGCTCAACGGTCGCTACCTGTATCAGGATGCCGGCGCGTTCGGCAGCATTCCCGGAGTCGCAGCTTCGCAAATCACGCCGCCGGGATTCTCTTCAGTCGTGCCTGCGAGAACGCAAGGTGTGAACCTGCAATTGACGAGCGTGCTCTCGCCGAAATGGATCAACGAAGTTCGCGGTGCGTTTCTGCGCAGCGCCTCGGCAACGAATGCGTTGGATCCACGTTCAGAGTTGATTCCCTCAATCGAGGTAGTTGAACTTGGGCTGCAGGGATTCAACGCTGGTCCAACGCGTACAGCGATCGGGCTGGGCGTGAATCTGCCGCAGAACCAGGTGCGAAACACTTTTCAACTTCAGGACAACCTCTCTTACACCACCGGCAATCACGCCTGGAAGTTTGGCATTGATATTCGCCGGAACCAGTTGCATCAACTCTTCAAGCCAACCACGCGCGGGTTGCTCGAGTACGCTTCGCTCGACTTCCTGGTGAAAGACTTCGCCACGCGTGCAAACATCAACAAAGACCTGCCTGGAACAGCGCAGGTGCTCCACAACGACTGGCACGACTTCTTCTTCTACGGTCAGGATGAGTGGAGAATCAGACCAAACTTTACGTTGACACTCGGGCTGCGCTACGAAAATCCCGGCCAGCCGATCCAGGATCTGGTCGACTTCAATCAACCGGTCCTCGCTGCGGCCAACAACGATCCGCGGTTCATTTTGACGCCGGTTCCGGGTCGCGATACCAACAATTTCCAGCCACGCATCGGCTTCAACTGGAATCCGCAGACGCGCACCGATGGCGTGTTAGGTTGGTTGACGGGTGGCGATAAGATGGTCCTGCGTGGAGGCTACACGCGCACGCACGATTACGCTTTCACAAACATCGCGCTCAACATCTGGAGCTCGTTCCCGTTTGTGGCGGCGGTGTCGTCGTTCCCAACCACCACGACTGTGCCTCTCGGTGGTACAACGGCAGTCACAGTGATTCCGAACGCATTTACAACTCTGCAAAACCCGCCGTTCAATGCAAACACAGTCAACCGCACTGTGGTGGACGAGAATTTCCACATGCCGGTTTACGACTCCGTTAGTTTGGAAGTCCAGCGCGAATTCACCCGCGATCTCGTACTGCGCGTGGGTTACGTTGGCACAAAGGGAACGGGTTTGTTTGAGTCGGTGGATGCGAATCCGGCAATTATTGGCTGCACCGGTGCGAACGCCGCCAACAACTTCTGCCGAACGATACCAAACCAGGGGCCAACCCGCCTGCGCACGAACTCCGGTATGTCGATCTATCATTCGTTGCAAACCAGTCTCGAAAAACGGTTGAGCAGCGGATTCAGCGCGGGTCTACACTATACGTACAGCTCGTTCATCGACACGATGTCCGAGATCTTCAACGTGTCGTCGGGTGAGATCGCCGTGGCGCAGGACTCTTACAATCGTCGCGCCGATCGCGCACGTTCGAGCTTCGATCGTCCGCATCGCATAGCGGGCAACTTTGTTTACGAGTTGCCGTTTTTCCGCGACCAGAATGGGTTCACGGGTCATGTACTCGGCGGGTGGCAGCTCAACTCGCAGTTCTCGCTGCAAAGCGGTTCGCCGTTTACGCCGCTGAATGGTTCCGATCCGGCAGCCACGCTGGCCAGCATCTCGGCGCTGGTTGGTAACGCGATCAGGCCAAACGTGAATACAACGCTCGACTTGTCGTCGATGACTGTTGAGGAAATCGTTGCCGCCGGCGGAGGATCGCTGTTCAGAACGATCACGGCAGCGCAGCGAGTTGGAAATGCAGGACGTAACATCCTGCGCTCCGACGGAATCAACAACATCGATTTCGGAATTCTGAAGAACACGCGCATCGGTGAGAATCAACGCTTGCAGTTGCGTGCTGACTTCTATAATTTCACTAACTCTCGAGACTTTGGTATTCCCAACTCGATTGTTACTTCTGCTAACTTCTTGAACCAGTGGGGGACAGACGGAGGTAACCGCCGTATAATCGTCGGCCTGCGTTACGTCTTCTAATTCGGAGGAAAGCATGTTTCAGCCACGGACCTTGCTCATTCTGCTGGCGATGTCGATTATCTGCGCACAGGAACCGAGTGGCGTAGAAGTCGTGAAATCCAGTTGGAGCAAGGTCCGGATTGGCTGGGAACGCGATCCGTTCGGTGGTCCACTCGAAAACTTCGACGAGATGCGGTCACGGGCGCGTAATGAGCGACGCGTTGCCACCGGTGGCGGCGAACGCGCCAGGCGAGAAGCAAAAGCTGACGAAAAGAACCTTGCCGCGCAACGAGAAAAGAAACCACCGCAGTACTACTTCATCTACAAAACCAAGATCAAAAACACCCACACGGCCGCTATCACGCAGATTGACTGGGACTACGTCTTCTTCGAGCGCGGCACGGAAAACGAGATCGGACGGCAGCAGTTCACCAGTGACGAGCACGTTGGACCAGGAAAGACAAAAGAGCTGGTCGTAACCATCACCTCACCACCCGCACGCACCGTCAGCGTCACCTCCCTCAGTCTCGAAGAGCGCGACCGCCTCTCAGAAAAAATCATCCTGGTGCGCGTCCAATACGCCGACGGCCACGTCTGGCAAGCACCGCAGTAGAGCCACAAAAAGGCACAGTAGGAGCCACAAAAAGGCACAAAAGGCACATAAACAGAAAGCCACACAATAAGACAGCCTGGAATGTTTAGGACACCCTGGAATAGAACAAGTCAGGAAGAGGGGCTTGCCCCCGCTCGCCGAATCTTAAGGAGACACAAATGTTGAAACAATTTGCACTGGTAGTTCTGTTTGGGTTGCTGATGACTAATGTTTCGACGCCGGCGCTGGCGGATCTGGCGTGGATTGCGGGGGATTGGGGGACGGCGCCCGGTGGGAGGAGGCAGATTGAGGAGCACTGGATGCAGGCTGCGGGCGGGTCGATGATGGGGATGAGCCGGACTGTTGCGGGGGAGAAGACGGTCGAGTTTGAGTATCTGCGAATCGAGCAACGCGCGGATGGGATCTATTACGTGGCGCATCCGAAGGGCCGGTGTCCGGGGACGGATTTCAAGTTAACGCGCGCGTCGGCAACCGAGGCGGTGTTTGAGAATCCACAGCACGATTTCCCGAAACGGATTATTTATCGCAAGGGTGCTGATGATTCGCTGACCGCGAGTATCGATGGTGGTGAGGGCACGAAGGTGATTACGTATTCGTTCCGGAGAATGAAATAGGACCTATACTCCGAGAATAGCTTTGGCAATTGAGAAATAAATAATCAGGCCCGTGGCATCCACGAGCGTGGTGATCAGCGGCGCTGAGAGCACTGCCGGGTCTACGCCGAAGCGTTGGGCGAGAATCGGGATCAGGGCCCCTACCGTCGTGGACCAGACGCAGATCGCAAACATCGTTACTGACACGGTGAGCGCGAGGGCGAGTGGCGCCTGCCACAGCAGCGCCTGTCCAAAAGCGATCGGCGCCACCATCAAACCGACCAGCATGCCCGTTGTCGCTTCACGTAACGCAACACGCCACGCATGACGCACGCCAACCTCACCAAGCGCCAGGCTGCGAATCACTGTCATCACCGTCTGCGCACCCGCATTGCCACCAGTGCCGATTAACAACGGAATGAAAAACGCGAGCGCGACAACCGCCGCCAGTTCGCTTTCAAAGCGATGCAGCACCGCGCTGGTCAGCGTTCCCGCGACAAACAGGAGCAACAACCAACCGATTCGTTTCCGCACCACGCGCCCGATCGGATTGTCGAAGTAAGGCTTATCCATCGCGCCCGGCTCGACCGCCGCCATGCGCAGCAGATCTTCAGTCTGTTCTTCGATCAGGACGTCGATCACGTCGTCAACGGTCACAAACCCAACCACACTGCCGTCCTGCTCGACAACCGGCACCGCCAGCAAGTTGTATTTCCCGATCTTCTGCGCCACCACTTCCTGATCATCAAGCACACTCACCGTCACCGGTTTACGACGAGAAACCTTCAGCAACGGACGATCGATCTCGGCCATGACCAGATCCCGCAACGAAACAGCACCGATCAAGCGATCCGTTTCCGGATCCATGATGTAGCACGCGTAGATCGATTCTTTTTCCTGCGCGACCGCGCGTATATGCCTGAGCGCGTCGCCCACCGTCATCTTCGGATCGAGTCGCACAAACTCGGTCGTCATGATGCCGCCGGCCGTGTGATCCGGATACTGCAGAAGATCTTCGAGCTCGGCCCGCACCTCAGGACTAAACTTCGGCATGATCCGGTGCCGTTGGTGAAATTTCATTTTCTGAATGACGTCGGTGCGCTCGTCCGCTGACAAGCCTTCGAGAATGGCGGCTACGCGGGCAGGTTCTAACTGTTCGAGGATCGCTGCGCGGCGACGCATCGTCGGCTGATCGCAGAGCTCGATGCAGCGAGGCAGCGGCAGCATCGACACAATCGCGGCCGCTTCAGCGAGATTGAGTTGATTGAGGAGTTCCGCAAGATCTTCAGGCGGCAGGTCGGCGACTTCCGAGCCGATGCCGACAAAACTCTCATCCAGCCGAAGCTGAATGCGTTCCAGTAGCTGCTGGAGATCTTTGGACGTGGGCATGCGACAACAATCCATCCGCAGATTTCACAGATTTAATCTGTGTAATCTGTGGACTAAACTTGCGCACTAATAGTTTCATCAGAGTTCGGATTCAACGACGCCTGCGCCGCAGCCAAACGCGCCACCGGAACACGAAACGGCGAACAGCTCACGTAATCAAGACCAATCTCGTTGCAGAACGCGATCGACTGTGGATCGCCGCCGTGCTCGCCGCAAATGCCCACTTTCAGATCCGGCTTCACACTGCGTCCGCGATCGGTGCCGAGGCGCACGAGTTGGCCCACCCCATCCCGATCGAGCACCTGGAACGGATCGTCTTTGACGATCTTGCGTTCGATGTAGTTCGGAAGAAATCGGCTCGAATCGTCGCGGCTGAGCCCGAAAGTCGTTTGCGTCAGGTCGTTGGTACCGAACGAGAAAAACTGCGCGTGCCTGGCAATGCGATCCGCCATCAGCGCCGCGCGCGGCAACTCGATCATCGTGCCGACCAGATAATCGATCGTCATGCCGTGCTCGCCCATCACCTGTCGCGCAACTTCGTGAATCAGCTCCGACTGCTGCCGCAACTCTTCACTAAGCGACACCAGCGGTACCATGATTTCGAGTTCAACCTTCTTGCGTTCACCCTGCACCTGACAGGCAGCCTCAAAGATCGCGCGACACTGCATGCGCGTCACTTCCGGAAACAGCAGTCCCAAACGACAGCCACGAAAACCAAGCATCGGATTAGCTTCACGAATGCGATTGACCTGCCGCAGCAACGAGCGCTTGTGGTCGATCTCGTCGAGCACGTGGTCCATGTCGCTCAACGTCGTCGCGGCTTTCAACTTCATCTTCAGCTCGGCAAGCTCGGCGCCCAGTTCTTCAGCGTTGGGGAGGAACTCGTGCAACGGCGGATCGAGCAGTCGAATCGTCACCGGCAATCCGGCCATCTCGCGGAAGATGCCGATGAAGTCGCCACGCTGCAGCGGCAACAACTTCTCGAGCGCCTTTTCGCGCGCACCCACACCTTCGGAAAGGATCATTTCGCGCATCGCCGCGAGTCGCTGATCGCCGAAGAACATGTGCTCAGTGCGGCACAAACCAATACCTTCGGCGCCAAACTGCCGCGCCGTTTTTGCATCGAGCGGCGTATCGGCGTTTGCCCTGACGCGCAGCCGGCGAAACTGATCCGCCCAGGTCATCAGCTTGTAAAAATCAGTACCCAGCGTCGGTTGAATCGTCGGCACTTGTCCGAGAAACACGCGGCCGGTTGAACCATCAACCGTGATCCAATCGCCTTTCGTAACCACCGTGCCATCGACGGTGAACTGTTGCTGGCCGTAATCGATATTCAACGCGTTGGCGCCGCTGACGCAGGTCTTGCCCATGCCGCGCGCGACCACTGCCGCGTGGCTCGTCATGCCACCGCGCGCAGTGACGATGGCCTGCGCTGCGACCATGCCGTGAAAGTCGTCAGGACTGGTCTCGAGACGCACGAGCACAACGCGTGCGCCCTCACGCGCCATCTCTTCCGCTTCGTCAGGACTGAACACAACCTGGCCCTGCGCCGCGCCCGGGCTCGCCGGCAGACCTGTGGCGAGCACCGTCGCGTTGGTCTTGGGATCGACTGTCGGGTGCAGAAGCTGATCGAGTTGTTCGGGCGTGACACGTTTTACTGCCGTGGCTTTGTCGATCAGTTTCTCGTAAACCATCTCGACGGCGATACGCACGGCCGCCGCGCCGCTGCGCTTACCGGTGCGCGTTTGCAACATCCAGAGCTTGCCGCGCTCGATCGTGAACTCGCAGTCCTGCATGTCGCCGTAGTGCTGTTCGAGCAGTCCCGCAATCGAAGCAAACTGATCGTAAACTTCGGGCAATTCCTTTTTGAGTTGGCTGATCGGATTCGGCGTGCGAATACCCGCGACCACGTCTTCACCCTGCGCGTTCAGCAGATACTCGCCGTACAGTTCTTTCTTGCCGGTTGAGGGATTGCGCGTGAACGCCACACCGGTGCCGCTGCCCGCGCCCATGTTTCCAAACACCATCGCCTGCACGTTGACCGCGGTGCCGAGCGAATCGGGTATGCGGTTGACGCGCCGGTAATCGATCGCACGCCGTCCCATCCACGAGTTGAATACCGCGGCGATAGCGACGCGCAGTTGTTCGTATGGATCTTCAGGAATCGCAGACTGCTCAGTGAGAATGATCTGCTTCTCGGCGGCGATGATCTCACGCAGGTGATCGGCGGCTAGATCCGTGTCGCGTCCACCGGTTGTTTGCGCTTTGAAACGATCGAGGACGCGCTCAAACTTCTCATGAGCGACGCCCATGACGATCTCGCCAAACAGCGACGCAAAGCGACGATAGGCATCGAGCGCGAAACGCAGGTCGCCGGTCTGTTCGGCCAGACCCTGCACCGTCTCTTCGTTCAAACCGAGGTTCAAGACGGTATCCATCATCCCCGGCATCGAAAACGCCGCGCCGGAACGAACCGACACCAGCAGCGGGTTCTTCGGATCGCCGAAACGCTTCCCGACCTTCTCCTCGATCCTCTTCAACCCTTCCTTCACCTGTTCCCACATGCCTTCGGGAAAGTTCTTGTCGTTGTCGAAGAACGCGTTGCAGGCTTCGGTGGTGACTATCAGACCGGGGGGCACGGGCAGTCCGGTCTGCGTCATTTCGCAGAGTCCGGCGCCTTTTCCGCCGAGGAGGGCTTTGTCGTCTCCGGGTCCCTCGTCGAAAAGGTAGACCCACTTATTCGTTTTTGGCTCAGTTGTTTCCGGGGTTTCTTCAGTTACGGTACTCATGGCGGAATGCAAGTTAACGTATTTCTTCTTATTTATCCACAGGGTGAACACGGATGACGCAGATCAGATTAAAATAATTCGCACTATGGCAAAAGTAACGAGTCTGAACGTGAACGGAAAGAACCTGCGCACGGACGTCGATTCGCAAACGCCTTTGCTCCAGGTTTTGCGCGACCACCTGAACCTGACCGGCACGAAATACGGTTGCGGCGAAGCGCGCTGTGGCGCGTGTACGGTGCTGGTCGATGGGCAAATGATGCGTTCGTGCGTGACGCCGGTCGGACGGGTCGGCGGAAAGCCCGTCACCACGATCGAGGGCCTGGAGAAAGACGGGAAACTCGACCCGTTGCAGGAGGCTTTCCTGAAGGCCGACGCGCTTCAGTGTGGCTATTGCACTGCGGGCATGATCATGTCCGCGAAGAGCTTGCTGAATAAGATTTCCAAGCCTTCACGCGAGGCGATCGTGAAGCACATGGATGCCAACGTTTGTCGTTGTGGCACTTACGCGCGCATCGTCAATGCGATCGAGATCGCAGCGGGCACGGCGAAGGAGGTGGCCTGATGAACGACGATCTCGAGCTTGAGCGGTATGAACTGTTCGAAGGACCCGCTTACCAATTCAACTTCAATCGCCGGCAGTTTCTGAAAGCGTTCAGCGGCGGCATCGCGCTCATCGTGCCGATGTCGGACCTCGTTGCGCGAACTCTTCAGCAGGAACAGGGTGAATCGGGAAGTGGCCGCGGCAATCAACGTGTGCCTGATGAGATCGGCGCGTGGCTTCACATCGACGAGAGCGGAACGGTTTCAGTCTTCACCGGCAAAGTCGAATTGGGCCAGAACATCCGCACGTCGCTGGCCCAGGCAGTCGCGGAAGAACTGCACGTGCCGGTGACAACGGTACGCATGGTGATGGCCGACACGGATCTGACGCCGTTTGACATGGGCACATTCGGCAGCCTGACGACACCGAGAATGGCGCCGCAACTACGCAAAGCTGCCGCGGCTGCGCGCGAGACTCTCATCTCACTGGCCGCGGAGCAGTGGAAAGTCGAACCCGCTTCCGTGCGCATCGTGAACGCGCGCTTTGTTAATCACGATGCGAGCAAGTCGCTGACGCTCGCGGAAGTTGCGAAAGGTCAGAAGCTCGTCAAGACGATCCCGGCGGACGTGAAGGTTACGGCGGTTAGTGATTGGACCATCGCGGGCACGTCTGTGCCGAAAGTCAACGGCCGCGACTTCGTCACCGGCAGACACCAATACACGACCGACATGAAGCGCGAAGGGATGTTGTTCGGCCGTGTGATAAGGCCAACGGCGATGGAATCGAAGCTGGTTTCGAGTGATACGAAAGCGGCAGAGGCGATACCGGGTGTGGTTGTGGTTCGCGACGGCGACTTCATCGGCCTGGCGGCGCCCGATCAGCAGACGGCGGTACGCGCGGAGAAAGCGATCGCGGTCCATTGGAAAGCGCCCGGGCAGCCTGGCAATGATGAGTTGTTTGAGTATTTGAAGAAGAATTCGACGGTGAGCAGTCGCGGGGGTGGACGACCGGTGGGCTCCATCGCCGATGGCATGGCGGCTGCCGATAAGAAACTTTCGCAGACGTACACCGTGGCTTACATCGCGCATGCTCCACTCGAGCCGCGTGCTGCCGTCGCTGAATGGAACGACGGCAAGCTGACGGTTTGGACGGGCACGCAGCGTCCGTTCGGTGTGCGATCGGAACTGGCCGAAGCGTTTCACCTGCCCGAAGAGAAGGTGCGAGTGATCGTGCCTGACACCGGATCGGGATACGGCGGTAAGCACACGGGTGAGTGCGCCATCGAAGCGGCGCGGCTGGCGCGCGCGAGCGGCAAGCCGGTCAAACTCGTCTGGACGCGCGAGGAGGAATTCAACTGGGCTTACTTCCGTCCGGCGGGCGTGATTGAAGTCAGCAGCGGCGTGAAGAACGACGGCACTGTGACGGCGTGGGAGTTTCACAACTACAACTCAGGCGCTTCCGCAATTCAGAGCAAGTACGACTTTCCAAACCAGAACATTCAGTTTCACAACAGCAAGTCGCCTTTGCGGCAGGGTTCGTATCGCGGGTTGGCGGCGACCGCGAACCACTTCGCGCGTGAAGTACACATGGATGAGCTGGCCCATCTGGTCAACATTGATCCGGTCGAGTTTCGTTTGAAAAACATCAAGGACGCGCGTCTGAAAGCGGTGCTGGAGGCGGCGGCGAACGCGTTTGGGTGGGGCCGGAAAAAGAAGGGATGCGGGATCGCGTGCGGTTTTGAGAAAGGCAGTTATGTTGCGACTGCGGCTGAGATCTCGGTTGATGCGAAGACCGGGCGCGTGAAGATCGAGCGAGCGGTGGCGAGTTTCGAATGTGGCGCGATCGTGAACAAGGTGCACTTACACAACCAGGTCGAGGGCGCCGTGGTGCAGGCGATCGGCGGTGCGTTGTTCGAGAATATTCAGTTCAAGAATGGGCAGATTCTGAACGGTAAGTTTTCGCAGTATCGGTTGCCGCGGTTTAGCGACATGCCGAAGCTCGAGATCGTTTTACTGGATCGGAAAGATTTGCCGTCAGCCGGCTCAGGTGAAACGCCGATCGTCGGTCTCGCGCCCGCGGTTGCCAACGCGATCTTCGATGCGACAGGTAAGCGGCAGAGATCGTTGCCACTTTCATCATAATTAGCCACGGATGACACGGATAAAATCGGATCTGATTGTCTGTGTTATGTGTGAGCCTTCAACCGAGTAGCGCCTGAAGTCGAAGGTTGTTACCGGCGTCACGCCCAAACTCGATGAGGTTAAAAAGATCTCGTCGGCATCGGTGAGATCGGGCATCTCGTAGACACCTTCCAGCAGCGGAATGAAAAGTTTGTTTGCGAGCTCGATCACGCACTCGCGCGTGATGCCGGCGAGCGCGCCTGTGCTCAAATTCGGCGTGTGCAATGTGCCGTTCCTGGTCCAGAACAAGTTGGCCGTTGTCGCTGAGACGATCTCACCGCGTTCGTTCAGAACCACTGCTTCATCGAAGTCGCGGCTCTGTGCCTCTTCCCACGAGAGCACGTGATCGAGGTAGTTTAAACTCTTGATTCCCGAGAGCGGCGAGAAGGTGTTGGTTCGATACGGTGAGACTGCGAGCGACAAACCCGTGGGCGGAACCTTCTGCGGTTCGCCGGTCATGATCAGCAGGTCCGTCTTCTTCGTTCCCGGTGCTTTTGTTTTCCAGATGTCGCGACCACTGCGAGCGAGCAGTATCACGCGCGCGCGACCTTCCTGCACCTGGTTGACTGCGATCAGCTTGCGCAGCGCGTCGCCGACGCTTTTCTCCGTGCAACCAGTGTGATCGATGTCGAGTTTCTTCGCGTGTGTGGTGAGACGTTGCCAGTGTTTGGACCAGAGGAACGGTTCTGAGTTGTAGATGGCGAGAGTGGTGAAAACTCCGCGGCCGTACAGCATCGCCGACGAAACCGGCGCGACACGCGCTTTCGTCGCCTCAACCATGCTCTTGTTGAGGTAGATGACAGGGTGCATGGCAGTTCAGGAAATGAACACGTTGAACAAAGAACAAGTCAGGAAGAGGGGCTTGCCCCCGCTGTCGCGATGTCTAAGAGCGGGGGCAAGCCCCTCTTCCTGACTTGTTCTCGGTTAAGGCGCCCACTCAGGCTACAACTTCGGCCTGGAGCTTACCCGAGAGAGCGTTGCGCCAGGCTGCTTCCAAGTCAGATATATCCGTTGCTACTGCTTCGGCCCCATTAACATTGATTATCAAACGATGTCCACCAACGCGGCCCAGGATTGTAAAGGGCGCGTTGTTGCGGTCGGCGATGTCGCGCACGGCATCGGCGTCAGCGGGATCGAAGCTGATGACGATTCGTGATGGCGATTCGCTGAAGAGGTGCGTGGTTGGATCGAGTGTTCCTTCGAGGTTCACGTCGGCGCCGATCGCTTCACGCCCAGACGATGAGAAACAGGATTCAGCCAACGTGACCGAGAGCCCGCCGTCAGAACAATCGTGAGCCGAAAGCAGGAGCCCTGCTTCCGCTGCGGCCAGGCAAGCTCTCTGTACGGCCAACTCGCGATCGAGATCGAGTGCTGGAGGGTTCCCCTCGTCCTGCGTCGTGCCGAGCAACGCGATCAAATCGCCATCTTTCTTGAAGCCGGGTGTCACTACGCGCCTGACGTCCTCGATCAATCCCACCATTCCGATCACCGGCGTCGGAAGAATTCCGCGGCCTTCGGTCTCGTTGTAAAAAGAGACGTTGCCCGAAACTACCGGCGTCTCGAAAGCGCGACACGCCTCGGCCATCCCGTCGATCGTTTCCGAGAACGACCACATCACTTCCGGCCGCTCGGGCGACGCGAAGTTCAGGCAGTTAGTAATCGCAATCGGGCGTGCGCCGACACAAACCACGTTTCGCGCCGCTTCAGCAACGATGAGCTTTGCGCCTTCGCGTGGATTCGCGGCGCAGTAACGTCCGTTGCCGTCGAGAGTCATCGCCAGCGCTCGTCGTGTTTCTTTGATTCGCACAACAGCGGCGTCTGCGCCGGGCAGGATCGCAGTGTTGGTGCGAACCATGTGATCGTACTGACGATAGACCCAATGTTTGGAAGCGATGTTGCCGGACGCGAGGAGTGTGCGCAGATCTGAATTCAGGTCACTACTTTCAAGTTTTTGCTTTTCTGCTTCGACTCTCGTTGGCGCACACATCGGACGTTCGTAACGCGGCGCTTCATCGGTCAACGCCTCGACCGGAATGTCAGCCACCATCTCGCCGTTGTGCACAACCTGCATGCGTCCGGTGTCGCGCACGCGACCGATAACCACCGCATCAAGGTCCCACTTGCGAAAGATATCGACGACCTCGCGCTCGCGTCCGGAGTGGGCCACGATCAGCATGCGCTCCTGAGATTCTGACAGCAGCATCTCGTACGCAGTCATGTTCTGTTCGCGTTGCGGCACGAGCGACAAGTCGAGCTCAATGCCCGTACCAGCGCGCGCCGCCATCTCACACGATGACGACGTCAAACCTGCCGCGCCCATGTCCTGAATCCCGGCGACTGCGCCACTGCGCATCGCCTCGAGACACGCTTCCAGCAAAAGCTTTTCGAGAAACGGATCGCCAACCTGCACCGTCGGACGTTTCTCCAAAGCTTCTTCATCAAACTCCGCCGACGCCATAGTGGCGCCGTGAATCCCATCGCGTCCGGTCTTCGCGCCCACGTAAAGCACGGGATTACCGATGCCCGTCGCTTTTCCAAAAAAGATTTGATCGTGACGCACCAGTCCCAACGCAAATGCGTTAACCAGCGGGTTCAACGCGTATGCATCGTCGAACGCGACTTCGCCACCGACAGTCGCTACACCAAACGCATTTCCATAATGAGCAATGCCCGCCACCACACCCGCCAGCAACGATCGATTACGCCGTCCATACTGCGGATGATCGAGCGATCCGAAACGCAGGCTGTTCATCGAGGCAACCGGACGCGCGCCCATCGTGAAGATGTCGCGCAGAATTCCACCGACGCCGGTCGCGGCGCCCTGAAACGGTTCGATAAACGAGGGATGGTTATGCGACTCGATCTTGAAAGCGGCGCACCAGCCGTCGCCGAGGTCAACAATGCCGGCGTTCTCGCCCGGCGGCACGATCACGCGTGCTCCAGTTGTCGGCAGTCGTTTCAGGTGAATGCGAGATGATTTGTAGGAGCAGTGCTCAGACCACATGACCGAGAAGATGCCGAGTTCTGCAAAACTCGGTTCGCGGCCAAGCAGTTCCTTTATTCGCTCGAATTCTTGCTGTGTGAGGTTGTGGGCGGCGATAACTTCGGAAGTAATCATCAGCGAGTTTTAGTTAGCCACGGATTACACGGATCCGTGGCTAAGCACTTCTATTGGCTGTCACCTTTCTTAACCACTTTATCGATCGCCTCACGCAGTGCAACGGTATTGACGCGCCCGAAGTGCTTGTAAACCATCTCGCCTTTTTCGTTGTACAGGAACGTCGCCGGTAAGTCGCCTTGCCAGCGCGGATCCACAAGGTTGATGGCGGGTTCGGGGTCAGTGGCGTTGAGCAGGTAAGCCGGCATCGTCGCCTTCATTGAACCAAGAAACTTCGGCACTTCAGTTTTGAGTTCGCTCATGTCGTCGAGCGAGACAGTGACAAACTCGAGTGCGTGTGGCCGGTAGTCTTTGTCGATCTTTACGAGGTCGGGAAACTCGTCACGGCAGGGATCGCAGTAGGTGGCCCAGAAGTTGACGAGCAAAGGGCGCTCTCGTTGTTGCGTGAGTAGACCCTTGAGCTCGTTAGTATCGATTGGCGACACCACGATCGCTTGCTGTGGTTTCGCGGCGCGGCCCTTTTGTTTCTGGGCTGGCGCCGCGAGACTCAACAACATAATGCAAAGCGCGATTGGAATGATCGCTTTGGTAAATCTCATTTCCTTACGCTCGTTTAATGCTGCAACCAAATGCCTTCGCTTCTGTCTTTTCAACTGCCTTGCCGGCCAGCGCTGCGTCTAAAGCATTGCGCAAATCGCTGGTTTCGAGCTGTGCCGCGTTGCGAGCGTTGTCGATGCGGCCGTGATAAATGAGCTTGTTGCTGCTGTCGAGGAAGTAAGCTTCGGGCGTGACTTTGGCGCCCAGCCGGTCGGCAATCTTGTTGCTCGGATCTTTCAGGATCGGAAAGCTCAGTTTGTTTTTCTCGGCGTGAGCCTTAACTGCGGCTGCGTCTTCGGCGACGTTTGAGTTAATACCGATCACAGCGACGCCCCTGGCTTTGTAATCCTGGGCGAGTTTTTCCATGCGCTCGTTGTAGTCGTTTGACACCGGACACTGCACGGCGATGAAAAGCAGCACCGTGCCGTTTTTTCCGGCCAGCGATTTGAGCGAACGCTCCTTGTTGTCGGTATCGGGAAGTGTAAAGTCTTCAATCGTAGCGCCAATCGCAGGCGGCTCGGGAACTTCACTTTCAGCACGCGCGCCGGCGGCAAAAATGGCGCCCGCGATCACAAAGAGCGACGCCAACAGGATCGATAGATTTCGCTTCATTTACAGGTCTCCTTTAACGCAACCAGGGTGTAAGCCACAGATTACACAGATAAGACAGAGAAAGCAATTTTGGGCAAATCCGTGTAATCGGGTAATCTTGTGAGCGAATGTCTGAAGTTATTGAGCAGGCGCTTCCCGTACCGGTGAGGATGGATGCTGATGAACGTTACACCGGCCAGGGCATCACCATTGCCTTCCTCGACTCGGGATTTTACGCGCACAAGGATCTCACCGAGCCCACTAACCGCATCCTCGCCTATCACAGTATTTTCCCCGACCTTTCGACTTTGCAAGCGCCTGATGTTGCGAGTTGGCACGGCATGATGACGTCGGTAGTTGCGGCTGGAAATGGTCATCTGTCTGACGGGCTTTATCGAAGCATCGCGCCGAAAGCGAACGTCGTGCTCGTCAAGATCGGCAAGACCGGGCGCATTCCGGAGAGCAATATCGAATTGGGCCTGCGTTGGGTGTTTGCAAACAGAGAAAAGTACGACATTCGAATCGTGAACATCTCCGCCGGCGGCGACTTCGAGCAGTCGTATCTCAACAACTCGCTGTGCCAGTTAGTGGAAGAAGTAGTGAAGGCGGGACTGACGGTCGTGTGCGCCGTTGGTAATGCAGGACTCCTGCCGGGACATCCCGTGTTGCCACCGGCGAGTGCGCCGTCGTCGATCGCCGTCGGTGGTCTTGACGATCAGAACTCGCTCGATCGAGCGCGGCGGGGAATGTATCGTTCGTCGTATGGTCCAACTGTTGACGGACTGCAGAAACCGGAAGTGATCGCGCCCGGTATCTGGGTCGCCGCTCCGATCCTGCCGCACACGCCGACCGCGATCGAAGCCCAGCTCTACGCCGAGCTCGACGACGCCGCAGACCAGGACCTGCGCCGCATCATCGTCGCCCACAAAGGCGTCGATAAAGATTTCGACGAAGCGTGCGATCTGAATGTGTCGCTGTTGCGGCAGTTGATCACGATCAAGCTGCGTGAAGGCAACGTCATTAACCAGCACTACAAGTTTGTTGATGGAACGTCATTCTCCGCTCCGATCGTTTCGTCGATCGTGGCGTGCATGCTGGAGGCGAACCCGAAGCTGGCGCCGCAGGAAGCTAAACGCATTTTGATCGACACCGCCGAGAGAGTGACGGGCGTCGAGGTGGAGCGACAAGGCTGGGGCGTGGTCGTGCCGCGAAAAGCAGTCGAGTCGGCTTTGCGCTTGCGCGCGTAATGGGCGTGTGCAACAATTCGCCTCACCTAACAAAACCTACCGCAAGCAGATTGGAGATTATTTGAGTTCGTATGTCTGAGAATGAAACCGGAATAGGTGAAGGCGCGGCCACCCCAAACGAAACCGCGCCGGAAGCGAGCAACGAAGAGATTACTTATCACGCAGTGGAGAAAGATGGAGTAGTCACGGCCATTTGGGAAATGCAGGGACGCAAGCACCTGCGCACAATCGATCCACGCTCACGTCAGGGACAGGACATCCTTCGTCTTTACACCACCGAGCATCACGAAGACGCCGAAGCCGCTACCACTTAAGAAGCCACAAAAAGGCACAAAAGTCACAAAAGATTAACTAAAGCGATTTGTGCTTTTTGTGGCCCAGCCGTTGTGTGGCGTCACGCAACCCACTCATTGCGTTCGAGAAAGACCATGAATTCTCTGGTTTCGGCTCCATATTCCATCCAATAATTTGAAGAATAACCGAAATTTTAAGCATTCGGGACCCTCAATTTGGGTGCGCACGCGGGCTAAGTTCCTTCGCCGCAAGCGTTAGCCAAAATTAACGA
>DASVGE010000243.1:0-20204 GCA_036379695.1 Pyrinomonadaceae bacterium
CCGATGTAGCGACCTGGTCTGTGATCAGCATGCGATATTTTCCTATCAATCTTGACTGCCATAGATCGACCAGGTCGCTACCGCTCCCTGTACTGACCCGATCCAAGTACATGTCAAACTTTGACGCTGCCTATCCGGACCAACTGCTCCTCAGTCCCTTCTTTAACAGAGAACCGATGTCGGCTTTGCCAAAAAAAGTGGAAAGGCGCTCCGAAATATTGAGAAACCGTTTTAACGGTTTCGCTGGTTTGGTAAGACTCGAGGCCATCCGCGAAGATGACCTTGAGTTTTTTGACGTGTCTCGCGGGCCGGTTATTGGGATTTCTTAATCCAAAACATGTCGCGCATGGTGAAGTCTGAGCGTGACCTGTCGGTTAGATCTACGTATCGTGGGGAAATAAAAGCGGTGCGGGGTTCCGTTTCCAGACGGTTTCGCTCGAGCGTTTGCAGCCGGCCACCGACGACCCGCGTCTTGTAGGATTTGATCGGCTGGCCGTTCGCCTTCACGACCATAACAATCTCGCCGTCTTGCCTGGTCACATCCGACAGCGCCAGCCAACGCTGTTTTGGTGTCGACTCGACTATCAACTCTTTCCGCTCATAGAAATACCAATCAAGCGTATCCGGCACCACGGGCGCGCGACTCGCCGCGATTTCCTTTCCGTTCGCCAGCAAGTGAAGCGTGACCTTCGGACGATTCATACCCGGCGGCAATTCCCGCGTGCTCAACCAGTAGTTGAAATGCAGCATCGCGCTCGGGTCGTCGGTGATTACCGAGAAAAACGCCAGGTCGCGCCACGACCCATCGCGCACAAATTTTTTGGACGGATTGAACGGGTCAGTGCTGACTTCCTGCTTCAGGTTGAACGGTAAAGTCGTGATCGTCTCGCTGCCGAGCCTGACCGCCATTACAAAGTCGCCGGCCTGACCAACGCGAACATTTCCAGGATTGCCAGGCGCCGGTCGAAAAACACCAAACGCCGGAAACTTCTCGAGCGGTTCGAGCCGGAGCGGAACACTGGCAACAACCTCGCCATTAGGCTTTGTGATCACAAACGTCGCCGGCGAAGCGCCCACTGGCGGGAAGACTACTTCCAGGCCTTCTACCAGAAACCCGCCCGACTCTTCGTAGAACCGCATGTTCATGAGCGAGTCGTACTCAATCGCCGCTTTTTGGGCTGCGACCGCGAAGCTCGTCGCGACGACGATGCAAACTGCAAAAAGTATTTTTTTCATGCGTCGTGTTCCGCTCAGTGGAAGTCGCCCTCAGTATTCGCCATGATGATGTGGGAAGTGGTTTCGCCCGTCGTCGTGTTAATGATCGATGCCGTCACCCGCACGTCTCGGCGATTGCTCGTAACTATCCCTCTCCCGTATGTGGTGGCAACGAGATCCAGCGCAATCCCTTCGCCGGCTGCCAACGTATGCGGGCCGCTTGTCGTTGTGCTGGTCGTGATGAGCTTGCATACCGAACCGTTGCAGGGGCCTTGTGCATACTTGATCTCCCTAAACCCGACGGTCGTGTCGCCATCAGCGTTCCAATCGCCCGTGAGGCGAAGCACCTGGTTCGGTCCGAGCGCGACCACACCTGTGTCCCACTGAAATAACCTACGTTGTTGTGCCTGCGAAACCGAATCCGAACTTGCGAGTGATAATAGAATCACGCTCACGGCGAGCGCAACGGCCAATGCGATCTTGCGTTTCATCGTTTCCTCCCTCGGCTGGGTCATAAAAATATTGCGTTCTGCGTTGGGAGGCATTTATCTTGGCGACGTTGAAAAGTCCTTTGGAAAAGATTAGGAATCTGTGAGGCCCGCCGCGCACGCGTAAATGTCTAACAAAAACGGCCACCGTTATGAGTTTGGTGACTTCCGTCTCGACTCGGAGCCTCCCAGTCTTTGGCGCGACGAGAGCCTCGTCGCCTTGCCGCCAAAGGCACTTGAACTGCTGCTCCTGCTGGTGCGCCGCCGCGACATAATCGTCAGTCGCGAGGAGTTGTTGGGTACCGTCTGGCGCGACACGTTTGTCGAAGAAGGCAATATCAACTACACGGTATCCCTTCTCCGAAAGACCCTCGACAAAGACGACAGGCAACGCTTTATTCAAACCGTGCCGAAACGCGGCTACCGCTTTGTCGCCGATGTGCTCGAGGTGGCGGCCAACGGTCACGCGGAAACGGCGGCGCCGAACGTCGAAGCTGCAATTCCATCCGAACCACCAAAACCGAAGATCCGCTGGCACTTTGTCGCAATCGTTTTGATCGGCCTGCTCTTTCTCACGGGTTTTGTGATCTGGCGAAGTTCCGACGAGAGAAAAAACCTTACAAGGAGTTACACCGGCAACCCTGAGGCGTATCGCGCTTACGTCCGCGGGCGCGCCATACTCGACGCGAAGAATCCTGACAACTTTGAAAACGCGATCGACGAATTTCAGAAAGCCGTCAATCTGGATCCGACCTTTGCATTGGCTTACGCCGGACTCGCCGACGCTTCTACACGGCGCGCCTTTAATACATCAGGTCCGAGCGCCAAAGAGTTCTACGCCACATCGAAAGCACTCGCCCAGAAGGCCCTGAGTCTGGATCCGGAAACACCGGAAGCTTATTTTGCACTCGGCACGGTCAAACGAATTTACGACTGGGACTGGGCCGGGGCTGAAGGCGACTTCAAACGTGCGATTCAGCTAAACCCGAACTACGCGCGCGCGCATCTCGGTTATGCGCTGCTGCTTTCCTGCCTCGGCCGAGGCGATGAAGCCCTCGTCGAAATAAAACGTGCGATGGAACTCGACCCACTCTCGCAAGACGTTAAGTCGGGTTACCTGACCATCCTCGAAGGTCGTGGCGAATACGCGGAAGCCCTCGCGCAGGCGCAGGAGAATGTGAACTTTAATAAAGAATACCGTCGCGGGCTGCGCGGCGTCGCTACTTTTCTATTTCATCTGGGCGAATACCCGCGCGTGATCGAAATCTCGGAACAGGAGCTATCGGCAAAGAACAGTCAAGAGTTCGTCTGGCTTTCGCTCCTGGTAACTTCACACCATCGCTCCGGCCAGTTTGCCAAGCGAGACGAACGACTCAAACAACTCGAAGCATTAGCGCAAAGAGACACCAAAGCCCTCTTTGCGCTGGCGGAGAATTACGCCGAACTGGGACGCCTCGACGAAGCGCTGGCGGCTCTGGAAAAGTGTATCGAAGTGCGCGAAGAACGTATGATGTGGCTCAAAGTCGAGCCGCGTCTGGCCCAACTAAGAAGCAATACCCGCTTTGATGAAATCCTGCGAAGAATGAATCTTGGCTAGGAGCCAGGTAAAGAACGACTTGGATCGGGTCAGTAGAGGGACCCGATCCAAGGATGAAAAGTTGTCCGCCGGCTTACGGAATCGGAGGCTGGGGAACGGGCATACTCGCAGGACGTTCTGTAATTGCAATTCCCTCTGCTTTCTCAACCGCGAAAAAGACAGTCTGTCCAACAAGAATCTCCACTTGTGCCTTATCAGCTTTCTTTCCGTTGATGACTATCACGGCTCCCTGAGCCAACGTTTCTTTGAAGGCTTCCATGTCTTTGGTCGAATCCGTCTTTGGCATCTTCACTACGATCTTCCCCGCTGGGCCATGTGCATGCGCGTCCAGCCATTCGACTTCGCCCGGCGTCCCAAACGCGTGAGAATACAACGCATTCCGCATCATGTTCCCGCTGTTGAAAGAGTCGGTTTCTGACTTTCCACTGATACTAAACCCGGGCGTGTTTGATTCGTTAGTGCTCCAAAGCACAACGTCACCGGTCTTGATTTCCAGCTTTGGGGGATCGGCAACAAACTTCGTGCCCTCTCGTCTAACCATGACGAAATGTTGTTCGCCGTCCTTGCTGCTGTCGAATGTCCCTTTCACACTGATGCTATACCGGTTGGCATGACCGAAAGGTGGCAGTCCGGGCAGATTAAAGTCGTAAGCGTAGTTCCCGGGTTCTGTAAACCTCTGTGCGAAAGTATCTCCGAGGCGACAAAATCTACTATCAAGCGTGTTCATGAATTCCCCTCTCAGGCGGAAATGTCCGCTTCTAATAACAGTTCGTCTTCATCTGTACGGCTGACGGAAGCAGCGAGCCTGTCCAATATGATGTTCACGGCAGGATCGAGCGCTCCACTCGCCGGCAGAACGTTGAATACTCTCGGCGGCCTGGCAATAACGAAGGTCAAACCAGCGACAAAGAAGCTGAGGATCGGACCCAGCAGGCCGGTAACGCCAGCGACGCCAATCGCTGTCGTAAGCGCGAGGACAGCGCCGGCAAGCAAGGGACCAATGAATGGAATTGCGACCAGGACCGCGGCCGCGGCAACACCCAGCGCCGCCAGAATCGCTGCTGCCGCCACACTGATTTGCAGGTTTGGAATACCAACGATAGTTGCTTCAACCAACCACGTCGGTCCGGCAAGGCGTGCACCAAGCGTAAAGTCCGCCGTGAACCTCACCATATCGGAAAAGTTGACGGGAATGGTGACGGTGGGCCAGTTGATGCAGATTGTTGGGGTGCAGATCCTGCCAATAAACGGGATGCGAACGCAGACCCGTGGCAAACAAAAATCCGGAATGATGTTGCTCAGATCAAACGAGAAGTTGAATTGAAGATTGTAGTGGAGTTCGATGTTCACAAAGCGGATCACATTGGGAACAATCAAATCCACCGAGCCACCGGCGAGGAATGCGCTCGCGGACCAGTTAGCGTTAAAAGGTCCGAGGCTGCCCGAACCACTGCGGGTTCGAGTGCCCAAAGTGGCCATTGCGTCATGGAGAAGTTCAGTCGCAGCTGATTCATCAGCGGCTACAAGAATGTCCGGCATACTAACCTCCTCAGAGTGCGTTACCTCGCACCTTAAGCTGATTTGTTTCCGCGGTTGGCCCAGCGAGCAGGATGAGACCAAAGGCGCCCATGGTAAGGGTGTTGAATGGGAAACGAACGTTTGCCAATATGGTCCGCAAAACCGCGAGAGCTAATGCTTCAACCAGGCTCTCCACGGGGTCGGGAGTGATGTCTACGATCTCGACTCTCTTCAGATTGATGCCAATTTGTCCGGTACCGGGCGTCGAAACCGCCACAAACGGTGCGCAGAGACCGAGCACCTGGAGCGAGCCCGCGATTCGCGGCAAATTATTGATCTGTACAGTGAAATTCAAAGTGGTCCTGACTGTGAACTCGTTAACCCCAGGCGTGAGAGCCGCACTACCTGGACCACCGGGAGTGATATCGACGGTGGGAAGCGGGTCGCAACCAATCATGAACTCAATGTTAATGCCAAAGAAACTTACCGCGGCCACACTGGTCGCCTGTACGGTCGTAGCAGGAACAAACTGCGGCGTGCCGTAAGTCAGATAGCGTGGTCGTGCTGTGAAGAAGGCCCGAAAGAGATCATTGATCCCGGCCTCGTCAACCCCACCAAAAATATTCTGCGCCTGCGTCAAGCTCATAAGACCTCCGTGCGTCTGACAACTATTGGTATCACTTCACTCCACTGACGTCGGGTGTAACGTCACTGGACAAAATGTATCTTTCATCTGTTATGGAAATACCACCCGAAACGTTTTCGAGAATTAAAGTGATCAGGTAAAAATATTTGCAGGAGGGGACAGTGAGGAAGTTTTGCCTGGTACTGGTGCTGTCTTTACTTTCGATACTCCAACCGTCGCACAGGTAATAATTGAACTGCGCGTACTCACCTACTACTGAAAATTCCCCGTCGCCGTGGTTGTGGAAGTCGCAAGATCAATCTGCCGCGTGTGCTTTCTGCATTCCGCCCCCGACGTTTGAGGCAAAGGCTCGTTGGTTTTCTGTCTCTGCAGTTGATTACATCCCGGGGTCGTCAGCCGATGGTCCATATATCGACGGAACCTTTCCGCCCATCGGTCGTAGATACGCACTCAACTGCCCACGGTGATGGATGGCATCGAACATAAAGTCCCAAAGAAACTCATCCGTCGGCTTCTCCATTACGACGTGGCCCTGATAAAGGAATTGTGCATTCCTCTGCTGCGCAGCGTCATCCAGCTTTGCAACCTTGTCGAGCAACTCAGTGGAATACTTCTCATACATCCCAATCATCTCGTCCAGACCTGGTGGAGTGATGTTCTCCCAATCAGCTTTGCCGGTGTCGACCACATCAAGCAACGCTTTCAATTCATAAGTCAGGGTCCAAACCAGTTGCTCCGCCGAAGGTGAACGCTCATCCGGTTTGTAACTGAGGTCTTTCGGTAACGCCCTAAGCACCTTCAGAAAGACCGGAAACTCCGCCTTCGCACGTTTTAGATAGAAATCCCGCAGCGTCATTTTTGATTCCTCCTCAGTTTTACGAGACATTAGCCCAGCCTTCGCCGTTAAATCAAACTACACACTCCTGGGTAGTCAGCACTTTCCACGACGCGCTTCAGCTTCGCCAAGCCAGCCACGCTGCAAAGCGCTCTCTGGAATGCTCGATAGATAGGGTTTGATGTCGAGCACCGGCGTGCCATTCAGCATGTCCAGCCCGACTACATGCAATGTTGGACCATCTCGTCCGGCGAGTTTAACGACAGTCAGACCAATAGGATTCGGTCGACGCGGAGAACGTGTGGCGAAAACACCGTGCGGCCTGGTGTCTGTGGGCGGAGTTCCCAACAACTCGCAGCCATCAGACCGATCAAACACCCAGATCACGTACAAGTGCGAGAAGCCCTCGATGTCGGTTAATCCGAGTTCGTACTCGGGAAGGATTTCGATTGTGCCTTCAGCTTCATGTTGTGCTCCAAACCCTTTTGGGACCTGTGCGGTTTCCGAGTAGGGACTTTTCACAAAACCTATCGGTCGCATAAGAATGTTATTACTCATGGTTTCTACTTCACTCAAACCTCCAACAGTTGGCAACATGCGCTACGGCGTCATCGCGTGAAAGTGTCAGTGTGATCCTTGTTCCTCCTCTTCACACGCGCTGCACATTCGTTGCACGTACCTTTCGCCACTGTGACGCATCACTTTTTCCGCGACTTGATCCGCTTCCTGTTCCGCAGCATCACCGGGCTGACTGACTTTGAGTTTTGCCTGGAGCGAGAGTGGGCGCATGGCGAGCGTCTGCCAAACAGGGTTCGACCTGACCGCAGGTTCGGTCACAGGACGCGGCGCCTTGCTGTCGTGTGCGGCCTCAGTGTGGTGGTACGCGTGTGTTACTGACATAAGCTCACGCCCTTTAGAATTGAATGCTTGAGTCGCTGGGATCCTGGCCTGAGGAGACTCTTATTTTCATGACCTTCGTGACCACGGGCGGTTCCGGCTGGCCTTGTACGGGACGATAAAGCTGCACGTCGCACTGCAGGTTCACTTCCGAGATCTTCTTCTCCTCAAGCTTAGCGCGAACATCGTTCGGAATAAACACCTCGAGCGGATCCTCATCGAAAACGTGCGTCTTAATCCTCTCATCTCGCATCGCCACCACCCGGAACCGATCCTCCCCGGCGACGACGGTCCATTTAACTTTGAAACCGCTGTTCTCGGGCAGGCCCGTGATCTTGAACGTCGCGCGTTTCGGTGTCGCCGTCTTGGTGTAGATCCAACTTTCGTCCGCCGTGAGCGCGAGGTTGTCGCCCCGGTAGTCCGCCGCTTTGCCGGCCAGGCTCCCCGTTCCAAGTTGCGTCAGGAAATGAACGAAGCAGGCGTATGAGTCTGCGTTATTGAAACGGTAGAAAGGATTGTCGCCCCCGGTTCCCGAATCTTTGCCTTCCGGGTCATCCTTTGGCCGGCTACTCTGCGTTTCTTCACAGGCCTTGCCGAAATAACCCGTGTCCCTGATGTCCAAGTATTTGTGAGCCGCTTCGTGTGTGAGTGTATTTGCTTGTTCAATCGCGGTCTGATCGCTGAAAGCAGGCATGCAAAGATAGATCATTCCGTCGCCACGGTCGTGATAACCGCTGTCGCCCTTGCACTCCGGATCCTTGCTGCTCTCAGAACAGGTGATGCTCGCGCTGGTGATGTTCTGTTTCAGCCGGTTGATCTTTGCTCGCAGTTTCTCTGCCGTCTCTTCAGAATCGCTGCGAAATGCGAGCCACAGTGCGTTCTTGACGCGATCCGTAGTCGGCTTCTGCGCGAGCCGTCGCGCGGCTTTCGACAAGTTGTCAAACGACTTTGCGAAAGCGTCCTCAACATAAACTGACTGCGCCTGGTTGCAATTATGGAGAGTCCAACGCTGCAGCACTTTTCTTCCGAGCCCCGTCGATTGCTGGACCACATGCGTCAACTCATGCGCGAGCACTTTTCGACCCGCATCGCTTTGCGGTGAATGTTGGCCTTCACCAAACACGACGTCGGATCCCACGGTGTATGCGAGCGCGTTGACGGCTCGCGCCGACTCCGCCGCCTTCGGCCCGGTATGTAAGCGCACACCGCCAAAGTCGTGACCAAAGCGCGACTCCATGAACTCGCGCGTCGACGGCTCGATTGGCATGCCCGGTGAACGCAGCACTTCATCGACGACTGGCGGCGCCGTCATCCCGCGTGTGTCATTCACCGGCTTCGATTGCAGTATGGACCTTTGCATAGCCAGCGAGCGCCAAACGCGCTGGGGTGTCGCCGTCGTCGCACGGTCCGAAGCGCAAGTTGCGTTCGAGTCTCCGGTCTTTTTCTGATTGCAAGCTGCCCGCATCAACATCAACTACTCCATACGACGATCAGGAAGCAATTACTTATGGTCCAAGCTCACGGTACTGGCGCACACCGTCGGCGCCTTCAACATAGGCCTCTTCCCAGGACTTCGGGAGGTCGCTCATCCCACGTGCCATCAGGCGAATGATGTGACGCGTTCGCTCGGAGTTACTCAGTGTAGTAAAGAACGAGTCTGCCAGTTGGACCGTAGTACTCAGCCCCGGAAGGCCGACCCCGGTAGACCAAAAACCGTCTCCACTCGCGGCACGCCCAACCGTGAGCGGGCTATCCATGATTTGCAGCATCCGCTTGTAACGATCGTAGATACCCGCAACTTTCGTTCGATCATCTGTGGTCGCATGACTCGACTTTGGCGGCATCTTGTACCCGCGCGCCTTTAGATCTTTCTGGAACGATTCGACCAGCGCGCGTTTATCATCGGAAAATTCCCTGTTGCCCGGATGATTTAATTCGAAAGGAGCGGCCCACAACTCGACTAATGCGTGACCTGTACCACCGCCGCTGGTCCAGCTACCGAGCGAAGCGGCGATGAAGTCGTAAGCACGCGGTGACCAGAACGCACAATAGTTGAGCCACGACTCGGCAAATCCGATGGCGCGCTTCGCCGTGCGATTACGATCGTCTTTCTCGCCGGCTGGAGTTGTGAAGTTGAAATTGTCGGCGGGCGCCGGGCCTCTTGCTTTCAGCACGGCAGGCGCGCCACCCGCGCTCTCTGCCAGTATGAGCATCGTCATTACGAAGCTGTCGGCATTCTCGAGGGCTTCCTTCGCTTCCAACACTTCAAACATGCGCGTAGTGGAGTAGGCAAAGTCGATACCGACAGACTTGGGCGGCTTGCTGTCCTTAACCACTGCCGAATGTGTGGTTTCGTGCAAGACAAGGAACACCTGCATGTCCTTCGACAAACTGTCGCTCAGATCCGGATCGTAAAAAGCCGGGCACAGTACAACCGGGCCACCTGCGGTCGCCGAAGCCGCTCGCTCACATTTCTCCTGACAGCGATCGTTACACGTGTGACCGGCTGCATCCTTAACCTGGCCCAAACGTGTGACGATGCTTTCGAACAACGGCAAAAGCGTCGCACGCGGAGTGCCCTTGAAATGTGTCGCCAACACAGCATCGCGGCCCTGACGAGCCGGTGAATTCGGTTGCGGTTGAGGATCGGTGTCCGGGCGTAAGCGGGTCATTGCAGCGGTAAGGATGTCGGTGGCGCGTTTGTGTGCCGCAACCAGCGCTGCTTCGCATTCAGCAAGATCCTTCTTGCTGTCGCAATCTTTCTTACTCTCGATCTCGACGGAACGGTAGTATCGATAGTCAACCGGACGGTCTTCGTAAGTCATGTCGACTTTGATCTCGTCGACGTCTACGTGGTGATCGGTAAGGATGTCTGAAACGGTGGTGGCACGCGCATGAGCCAGCTCGCGGTTGCTCCATCTGGATCCTTCCTGACTTGCGCGTCCCACCAACGTTACATGTTCGAATTTGTGGTTGTCGCCCCACTCTTGGACACGCTCCTTCTCTTTCTTTTCTGCAGGTACGCTGTCGCGAAACTCTGATTGCTCGATCTCGAAGAAAAAGCGGACCGGTTTACCTTTGGTGCGCTCGACGGGGTCTGGCTGGACCTTCGTGACTCGGAAGTCGCTGACGTCTCGCTGGATTTGCCGGGGGCTTGAGGCCTGTTGGACCGTGTGGGCCAACTCGTGTGCGAGCAGACGGCGCCCGTCGCTGCTCTGGGGCTGGTACATGCCCGCGCCGAAAACGATGTGCGGGCCGATCGTGTATGCCTTTGCGTTTATGGCGACTGCGGAGGATGCGGAGGTTGTGTCGTCGTGGACGCGTACGTGGCCGAGGTCGTAGCCGAAGCGTGGTTCCATGAAGTCGCGTGTGGTTTCGTCGAGCGGGCGTCCCGTTGAGTTCAGGGCGCGATCGACTACGGATGAGGAGACTGTCGCGGGTTCTGTTGCAGCACTCTGTTCCTTGCGCTGTATTTTCTCTTCTTCCTCTTCGCAACCCGCACATTTGCGTTGCACAACGCCCGGACTATGACGAGAAAACGACTCTGGAGCCGCCATTCGCATCACGTTGTCGGCAACGCGGTCTGCTTCGCGCTCGTACGGATCGTCCGGTTGGCTGACCGCAAGCTTTGCCTGTAGCCCCACAGGACTCAGCGCCAGCGATTGCCACACCGGATTGGAATCACGCCTCTCTTCCTGGTTGCGCGCCGCATCGCCTCGCGACTGTTCGCGAGTTGATGCTTTAGTTGATTTGTGACTGGCAGCAGTAAACATTAGGACCGTAGCTCTTGCTCCGGAGCAGCAACATCGCAGCTCTTGCTCTGGAGCAGCAACATCGCAGCTCTTGCTCTGGAGCAGCAACATCGCAGCTCTTGCTCCGGAGGAGCAACATGTTTATAGCTCCCAAATCCCTGATGTATCCCGCTCCGCTAGGAGCGGCATGTAACTGAATTGCCACACCACATGGCGCTCCGCTGGAGCGCGAACCGATGAAAATGGTAAGGCTATAAACATGGTGCTCCTCCGGAGCACTCTCCAAAGTTCTTAGCCTGCGAAGCAGGCGTTTGCATAAAGCCTGGGGCGTAAGCCCCAGGTAAGCCCATCACATAAGGCGCGCGAGCCCGCGAAGCGGGCGAAAGCCTGAAACACATTGACCGCTGTCGCCCGTTTCACGGGCTCAGCCGCCCTTTTTTATGGTTGACCTGGGGCTTGCGCCCCAGGCTTTATGCAAACGCCTGCTTCGCAGGCTAAAACCTTTGCTTGCTTCGCAAGGCTAACCTTCATCGCTTACGGCGGCGGCAGTGGCGGCGGCGGCGAACTGAGGTTGATGACTTCTGTATCACTGTTGTTCGAACTTACCGGATCGGTATTGGACGATTTAATGGTCGCGGTGTTTGTGATCGTGCCACCGGTCATGTTCGGACTGAGCGTCACGACAATTCTGAACACGGCCTTCTCACCGTTCGCGACGGAAGCCTTCGAAAACGTTACGGCGCCCCCGACTCCAACATTCGGAGCGGCCTTGTTCCAACCAGTTCCCGTAATCACGTCTGCTGAAAGGAACGTCGTGTTTTGCGGAATACCATTATCGATGGCGACGTCCTTCGCAGCGCCTGGACCATTGTTAATGGCCGTCAATTCATACGTAATTGTGCGAGCGTTGCCGGTCCTGATGAATCCAGCCGTTTGGGAGATCGCGAGGTCCGCGCTCACTTCAATCGAACCGACAATAAACACAATGACGCCGTCTGTATCAGGCATGGCGAGCGGCGGCGGCACCACCGGCAGCACATCTGCGCGAGCGTCCGGGCTGACCTGGTCCAACTCTGAGCGCAACGTCGCCAGTCTTGCCAGTGCCAACGAGTCGCCATCCTTCGCCGCAGCGTCCTCATTCGCAATCGCACTCCAAAGAATCGATGCTCCGGCAGCCTTTTGCCACGCACTCTTCAGCGCCGCGTGATCGCCAACGAGAGATGAGTCTGAGAACGTCGCGATCCCAAGCGGCAGAAACCGTTTAAAGAACTCCGGTGGCGT
The DNA here is from genome assembly GCA_036379695.1 of Pyrinomonadaceae bacterium. Lineage (GTDB taxonomy): Bacteria > Acidobacteriota > Blastocatellia > Pyrinomonadales > Pyrinomonadaceae > PSRF01. The sequence goes on from DASVGE010000243.1 coordinate 12,230, forward strand.
CTTCAGGATCTCGTCAGCCGTTGGTGGCTGCTTGGGAACAGTATTGGCCGCGTCTGTACCAGCAGGCACCAGCAGCTCATAAACCTGGTACCGCCGCGTTGTAACAGCAACACCACCGCCGCAATCTTTGTCGCGCCGGCGATGAAACAACACCCAATCGCGCCTGGCCCGAATTGCAGTGCTCGCGGCCGGAGCTGCGGGAAACAGCAACTCAGATTTCCTGGCGACAAAGTCGGCCTGCTTCAGCGCTGCGCCTGCGAGCTTGAGCGCGTCAACTGCCAGCACATGGTTTGAGTCAGTAGCATTGAAAACGTTCTCGTCCTTATTCAAGGCTGACGTCAAATCAATCTCCAGGAGGAATCTCTCGGTCAGGCGAACATCTGTCTTGAGATCCGCCTGAACCTTATCGGGATTGGTCCAGTTTGCATTGATTTGAAAGCTCACTGCCTCAACGTTCAATCGCATCTCGATGCTCGGGCCTTGCTGCTTCGCGAAGAACTCGCTCTCATCCGTGCCTGACTGAGCCGGATTCGAGCTGCTTTCCTGCGTAAAACTCGCCGCGAGCTTGCCTTCCACCGGAAACTGCGGTTGGTTGGACGTATTGATCGTGAGCTCGCCTTTTATCTCACCGCGATAACGCAGGTCCGCCGCGTTTTGAGGACCACTGGCCATCACAACTTCACCGATCACATCCGTCTTGTCACCAGGTTTAAGCGCGAGCAGATCGTCTTCAGAACGAAGACTCAACCAGATCCCGATAGGAACAGTCTTTGGCGCCGGCGGTTGCGCGACACCATCGAAGGTTCCAAACGTTTGTGCTCCGCTCAGGAACAATGGAGACGTAGCTGCCGGTGAACTTGAGGCGAAGTAAAAAGCCGTTCCACCCGAAGACAACTTCTCGGCACGGGCAACGCCTTTGAAGGAATCGGCCGGCGTCGATTGTGACACTTCCTCCTCGCCTCTTACTGCCGTGAACTTGCTTTGCAGCTTCGCGTCAACTGCAAATGCGGTGCGCGTCACGGTCTGCGCCGCCAGTTCACCATCCGGAATCAGTATGTCAACGCGCGGTTTCTGTTTCGGATCTTCCAAACCCTGAATCAATGAAATGCGCTCCATGTGTTGCGCTTCTTCCAGCGCATGAGCCACGAAATCAGCGCGCACGATGCAGAAGCGCAAGTCAACGCCTTCACCCATCAACTGCCGCACCTGATCCTCGACGCTCATCTTTGCCTCCGGCGACACGGGTAAGTAACCGGCGCTCGGCAGTTCGACAAAACCATTGCGAAGCAACAAACGATTTCCGGTTGTAACCTGCATCTGCGCTTCGGTCGCGGTGAGTTTTTGACTCATGCTCTCGAGTTCGATCAGCTTAGCTTTGAACATCTCCTCGCTGCTGACACCGTCCGCAGTGGACGCGAATTGAAACGGCGAATCCTTTTGCGCCTTGATGAAATCGGCGAGCTTCTTCGCGGCTTCGCCGATAACGGTGCGTGCATCGCCGCACGGATCGTCCTGCCCCGGGGTCACGCCATCGAAGAGGTCACGAAGCTGGCACTGGAACTGAAGAATCTGCGCGAGGAAAACGTCCCATGGCCGCATCATCATGCGCCATTGCCAGTAGCGACGCGGCGGCGTGTCCATTCGTTCTCGCCTTGCAATCCACGGATCGAGGAAAACCGTCGTGCCACCAGCGCGTGCGATCACGCCGATCGGCAGTCCGTTGCCGCTTGCTGCATCGGCGCCCAGACACCAGACCTGTTGGGCCAAACCAAACTTCGAAATCATGCCGGCAACTCGTTGACGTTCGTCTTCGAAGTAAGCAGACGCAACGCGCGAACGTAAGTGCAGCTTGCTGGTTATGGAGACTGCTTTCGACTGCGGTAGAGGCGTTCGCAGCATGAGAGGAATCGCGCGCACGATGATGCCTTCGATCGCAAACGGTCGATCGGTGCTCGTGGAACATGCTTCTTCGCACAGTTTTCCGTAGACGTCTTCTTCACCGCACAGCGCTTCGGCAGGTGAGACGACGATCAGGTAAAGATCGTTCGGATGCGATGCGTTAACTGGCGGCGCATCGCCCGCCATCACGCAATCTCCGAAGACGTCGGTCGCGCCTTTCTTGCCATTGTCGAAGGTCTGAAGTTTCTGCGACTTGTCGATCAGTTCCTGGATGCCGATCGAAACGTCCTGTGGCAGCAACAGCACACGACCATCGGGATTGATTCCGAGTCCTGGTCCAAGATCGAGCGTGTCGCCACCACCAAGCGTCAGATCGAATCCATGTACGACACCGGAACCACCGGCCTGGTTTGAGAGCCTGACCAGTTGGCGCACGTAATCCTGCTCACTCTTTAGATCGCTGGCTCGCAGAAACTTGCCGTCGAAGTAATTCAACCTCGTCAATGGTGACTTCGCTGGAATGATCACCAGACCGTTGCCTTTGCCTACCAGCACGAGGGACTCCACATTTTTGGTCGCCATGTGCAGCTTCCTTTCTTAATTTCGCCTTCCGCGGCGCGTTCTGCTTCTTTCAGTTTTCTGTGCGTCATCCGGATTCGAACCCGGGTCCACTGGTTCGTCTGCGGGTGCCACCGGTTCTTCCGGCGGTTGCGCGATCGCAAAGTCCTGTTGGTGTACAAAGTCGTGTCCGTCGTGCGTCGAACCTGCTGGTCCACCGAGTGCGCCTGCCAACGGAACCAGGTCATTTCCGAGCAAAGGCGTTGGGCCAGTGCCTTTCGCTATGAGCCGGACTCTTCCACTGAGATCTGCGGCCACCTTTAGCGTGACCGTCTTTTTCGTGTCGTCGTAAGTGGCGGTATCGATTGTCGACGTCTGCCATCCGGCTGTTGAATCAAAGGTGGTGACGGAGAACGCTGCCACCGTGACGCTGGCGGGTTGCAGCGACTTACTCACGGTGAACTCGATTGTGCGCGCATCCGGAAACTTGACGGACGCGTGATCTGCTTGTGGTCCAAGTGACCCGCCTGTGCCGGCTCCGCCGAAGGCAGGACCACAAAGCAGATCCTGGATCGTCGTCGTGGCCACGTGCGAAGGCCGGACGGAGTTGTCGACTTCACCGGCGGTTAGCGCCCACTTGTCGTTATTCTTTGTGAGGGTGAGGTCGGTGATGTTTGCAAGCACAACGGCTTCGTCGTCACGGCCCGGGAAGAGCAAGGTGCGCGCGTCGTCTTCGCTGGTCGCAGGTTTAAGATCAATCTCGTCGAGAGCTGCGAAGCGGTGAAACGCAGCCATTAAAGCAGGAGGCTGATCGGCAACGGGCAGAGCCTGTATAGCTGCGAGCGCGTCGAGCACTTGCTGATCGCTCTCGGTGACAGCGCCTTCCTTTGTATCCGGGGGCTCGAGACCGAAGAGCAAACGAAGACGATGATATGGAGGATCTTTAACCGGCGCTGGGCCTGGTCGCATCAGTATCTCGACTGTCTCGAAGACGCGTGAGTAGGCAGTGCCGGTTCCCGCGTTGTTGCAGGGTTCCATGAATGCCGGAACCTGGCGCGTCAGGCAGGCTTTGAAGCGAATGACGATGTGCGTCTGCTTTATCTTCTTTTCTGTGTCTGAGACTTCGACCTCGAGATTTGGATCTTTCTCATTCTTCTCGAGCCACTTTTCGACATTGAGACATGCGTCGGCTTCGAGGTGGAGCTCGCGTCCGGCAGCATCGAGTGCCAGACCGGGCGTGACCCGAATCTCGCCACGAGTGTTATCGACGCGCACATCAAATCCCCAAACGACACCTTCGCGATGCAGCCACGCGTTGTGCAAGCGATGCTTCGCGCGATGGTAAGCCTGCTCGGTTTCGAAATCATCGACGCCGAGCAACATGCCGAAGTGATAGCTCAAGGCATTGTAGGGGCTGAGCGGAAGCAATTCTCCGAGCCCATGTTCTCCGCCAACGCAGGTTGCCATATCGGGCGTGTTAGCCATATCACCTCTCCTTAATCACGATTCGCGCAAACAAGTCTTTGCTCAGCGGCTTCGCCGCCGGATGTGAGATACCGTCTCGAATATCAAGCGCCGCTCGGTAGTGCCCTATTTTCACTTTTTCATCCACAGATTACACAGATTAATTAATAAAATCTGTGCAATCTGCGGATAAGAACCTCAAATTAGGTCACCACCCGCCGCTCATGAAACTTGACTCACCCCCTCCGGCTTCGCCGCCGGATGTGAGGCGGGGCTCCGCCCCGCCGTCAACTCTGGATTCTGAACTGGGCTGCGCCCTCGGTTCGGGCTCTGCCCCCATGTTTATGGGCCAAAGGCCGGACCAGGGGCTTAGCCCAAACTCTCAGTGAATCTTTAGCGGCGAGGCAGAGCCTCGCCTCACATCCGGCGGCGAAGCCGCAACCGCGCGCGCTTAAATAACTTTTCGTACAAAGCTGCTTCATGTGGCGCTACGCATCTCCGCGCAAAGCACTGAACAGACGCGCGTCGGACGTCTTCTGCGCACTGTCCTGACGCACCGCACGGTGTGATTGCTCGGCAGTTAATTGCGCGAGCACACCGCTGCTCTTGTCCGCCGCTAGCTGGGCGGCGACGTAAGCTTCCTCGGTTGTTTTAAGGTCGTTCTTGAGTGTTGCCGGGTTTGCGGTCTTCAAGGCGTTGAGTGTCTCAACCGCGTGTTCATACTTGTCGAATAACAACCAGGTCGCGTCGGGCACCGCGGTCTCCCACAGATCGAGCGTGCCGTGCGGAGATGCTTTGTAATCATCTTCCGCAGACTTGCGATCGTCTTCAGCAGTAGCCAGATCATCCTTGGCCTGAATGACGCCAGGATCCGTCTCCGGATCGTTGCCGCCCGCGACGGCTTGCTGGATCGCTTCAGCTACGGCCGCTTGCTTCGCCTCCACATTGTCGACCGCGGCCGCAAGCAGCGTTTCTTTTTCACGCCATGCTTGATCGGCAGTGTTGAAAGCGTTCTGAGCGGCATCGACGTCACCACGCGCGTCTGTGACCGCCTGTAGATTAGCCGCACTCGGATCAGCCTTCGCTTTCAGAATCGCTTCATCGAGCAACAACTGCTTGTCAGCGAGATCTTTTGCGACGGTCGTGTGCAGTGTCTCTTCGCCGTCCGCCGCGGCTTCGCGATCCGCGTTGAGATCCGGATCCGTGATGCGTGCTTTCTGTTCGGGCGTAAGCGGCGATTGATCCGGATCTCCAACCTGGACCAGCGCAGCTTTCGCTTGTACAAGACGCGACTCCGCGCCACCGACAAAATTTCTCGCCGCATCTTCAGCGCGTTTGAACGCCGTCCACGCCTGTGCCGCAACTTTCGCGAGCCCGCCAGTCGTCGCGCCTTCTTTCAAAACTGCATCTTCGGCGTCGCGGTTATTCCTGAGTTCATCGTTGATGAGTTTGCGCTCTTGTTCGCGGCGAGCGTGCGCGCGCTCGACTAACTTCGGCGGAATGTCGCCTTCGATGCGCTCTTTCGCTTCTTTGAAGGCAACGCCATCAGGATCGGACTCGTCGAGCGCCTTGCCTGCCTTGATGTTGACCTCGGTCAGCGGCGGATTACCGAGCGCGTTCGACAACTCTTCACGCGCGGTATTTGCGTCAGTGGCTGCGACGAGCGCCGCGGCCGCTTGTTGCTGTTGCGCAGTCGCAGCGGCAAGTTCCGTTTGTACCTGGGCCATATTTGCCGTGGCGATCGAAAACCGTCCCTGAATCTTCACCACAGCCGACTGTGTTGCTCTGATCCTGACGGTCGTCTGTTCGAGTGCGTCCAGCAGCGCTTCACCATCCGCGGGCGTTGCGATCACAGAAAGTTTTTGCCGAATGCTCGCTGCCTGTGCTTCCAACGTGGCAAGTTCGGTCGAGGCCGCCTGCTGGTCAGCATTGACCTGGGCCAGATCAGATTGCGCGCCGGCCAAACGTTGCTGTGCATCAGTCACGGCTTGAGCCGCAGCGGCGTTTCGGTTAGTGGCGTATTCAAGAACTGTTTTCGGGTCAGCCATAAGATCTCCTTCTGCTATCGAACAACCAGGTCAATTGGGACACCCGGAAACGGACGGCCTCCTTTTACGTACTCACGTCGTATCGCACGCACCAGATGCCTGCGATCGATCGGCGCTCCATCCGCGGCCGCGAGGAAACCTGCCGCGACTGCTGCGTTGCGAATCACTCCGCCCACGACCGGATACAACGCCGCCAGCTCATACAGGTTGACATCCGCTGCGAGTGGAGCGTCTTTCGGCAGATGGCAGCCCCAGAGCGCATGCCGTTCTTCACGATCCGGTTCCTCGAAATCGATGACAAATTCGAGACGTCGCAGAAAAGCCGCGTCGATGTTCTGGCGTAAGTTGGTGGCGAGAATGGCGAGTCCTTCAAACTGCTCGAGCCGCGTCAACAAGTAAGCCGTCTCAAGATTGGCGTAACGATCGTGAGCGTCAATCACTTCCGTGCGCTTTCCAAAGAGCGCATCGGCTTCATCGAAAAAGAGTGCTGCCTGTCCGCGCTCAGCGGCTTCGAAAACTGCGGCGAGATTCTTTTCAGTTTCACCGATCCACTTCGACACGATGCGTGAAAGATCGACCACCAACAGATCGACTTTGAGCGCGCTGGCCAGTACTTCCGCCGATAAGGTCTTGCCGGTGCCGGGAGGTCCGGTGAAGAGCAAGCGCACGCCACGCGCGCCGGTGCGATCGCGAAGGAAGCCCCATTCATCGAACACGCGTGCCTGGTGTTCCAATCGGGAGACTGCTTCGCGAAGTTGTTCCAGGCGATCGGCCGTCAGCACCAGGTCTTTCCACGATGCGCGCGGACGCACGAGCCGCACGCCCGCGGCAAACGAAACACTGCCGCGTGCTCGAATGCTGGTAGCGACGTCGGCAATCTCCGGCTTCCGGTTTTCCAGTTCACTCACAAACTTCAGATCGGCAGCGACTGCCATCGCCGTGAATGGTTCGACCGGATAACGCGCCGCGAGTGCTGACGACTGTTCAGCCATCGCCGGCACTGTCTCACGCCACATCCGCTGCCGCGCGGAAGGACCAAGCCGTTCAACCGTTACGGCGATCAACGGGCGCGCCTCACGCGAAGATGACTCACTTTGGCGACCGCACCAGACGATGCTTCCCGGATAATTCTGAAACAGCGAGCTATCCGAGACCACAGTTGGCCCATCTGCTTGTGTTTGCCTGAGCACCGGCACAGTGTCTCGAGCAAGCGCATGAACGCCGATCAAGGTCTCAAGATTTTGATCCGTTGCCGGCGGCAACAGGATCCCGGCTGGTTGTGCACCAGACTGAGCGACGAGAGCGAGGGCGCGATGGAAGGCTGTTTCATCGTTGTCGCCAGCTACCATCACGGTGCAGATCTCTCGTTGCCTGATCGCCGCAATCGAGCGGCCGGCGGCAGAGTTCTCAAACCATTCTTCGAGACCGGCAGTTGCAATCGAACCATCGAGCCTCTTGACTGCTCCGGGCCAAACGTCGATTCCATGCAACACTGACCACAGCGCTTCGGCCGGTTGCAGTGAACGCTCAAAGAACGGACCGTCGCCCGTCAACTGAAGCGCGCCACTTTTCACGACCGTGCTAGTTTGCACCGTGCTGCGAAATACACGTCGAGTGCGCAGATCGCTGTGAAGTAGTTGCGCGGCGAGTCCGACAGTGGCGCGTGGTTCGCCGCGTGGATGCAAAGTGCGAAGCACGGCAGCGAGCCCTTCGTGTTCTTCACTCAGCCCAGCGAGCAGCAGCAGTTCAACTTCACCGGGCGTGAGCAGGAGAGAGTGAGCCAAACGGTCGATTGGGTGCGGCTCGTCAGCCGGTGTGCGGTCGAGCGGATTGCGTGAAAACGATTCCAAAGGCTGTCCACCGGCGACTGTCTCGAAGAACGCCTGTAAAAATCCGAGGCCGCTGCTGACGGTGTTATCGACTGACGGGAGCGCCGTGGCCAGAAAACTCGCCAGGCGACCGGCGATGATTGCCGTCTCGAGCGTCAGCCGCTCGCTGGCATCCGA
>DASVGE010000244.1:0-8657 GCA_036379695.1 Pyrinomonadaceae bacterium
TTGTCCCGTGGAGTCTCACGCTCGCCGCTAACAAACGACCAAAATAAGAACACAAGATGCCACGGGGCAAGCCCGTGGCATCTTGAGCGTTGGGATTAGGGTTTTGTAGTTGCGAGCGTGAGACTCCACGGGGCAAGCCCGTGGCATCTTGAGCGTTGGGATTAGGGCTTTGTAGTTGCGAACGTGAGACTCCACGGGGCAAGCCCGTGGCATCTTGAGCGTTGCGTTTTGGTTGAGTTAGTTGCGAACGTGAGAACTCCACGGGGCAAGCCCGTGGCATCTTGAGCGTTGCGTTTTGGTTGAGTTAGTTGCGAACGTGAGAACTCCACGGGGCAAGCCCGTGGCATCGCTTCGATTTTCGCATGGCAACCTAAGCGCAGCGAAAATCATACTAAACAGTGGCTCCTCAAAAACTGGTTTTGATGAGGTGAGAGGTGGCTGTTACGGGTTGGAAACATCTAAGGCCCGCTTTCTTCTACACTGCGATTGTTGCCTGCCTGATTGTAATTACATCCGGAGAACGTTTTTCCTGGCGCCGCGACTTACTATTGATCGCCCTGGGAGTCTTGAGCTGGATGCTCATCGAGTATGGGCTGCATCGCTTCGTTTTTCACTTCGACGCGCGTTCGGAGTTCGGTAAGCAGTTACTGTACGCGGCACACATTTCACACCACGAGAATCCACGCGGCACGAATCAATTCTTTTCGAGCCTGGTGCTAAGCCTCCCGATTGCAACAGCGTATTTTCTCTTGGCATGGCTTGCGACAGGCTCATTGCACGCAGCTTCCTTCCTGTTCACAGGCCTCGCGGCGGGTTATTTCTGTTACGAATGGCTTCACTTCCAGGCGCACCACCGGCGACCTCGTCTACGTCTCTTCAAATACCTGAGAACGTATCACCTGCTACACCATCATGAGACGCCGGAGCTGCGGTTTGGAGTAACGTCGCCGCTGTTTGACGTGCTCCTCGGGACATTCCGTCCAGTGATGAAACCACTGGTTTGCCACAAAAAAGCACAAAAGGCAGAAAAACTTTAGCTCACTCTTACTCAACCAGGGAGGGGTGAGATGGAAGCAACCAGAGTTACTGTTGATGAAGTGAAGCAGCGAATGGATCGCGGCGAGGCGTTTACCTTCGTCGACACGCGCAATCCCAAAGCCTGGGGTGAAGCGAAGACAAAGCTGCCAGGCGCGATCCGCATTCCCGCGGAAGAAGTCGAACAGCATCTCGACGAAATTCCGCGGGACCGCAGTGTCATTACCTACTGTACGTGACCCAATGAAGCATCCAGCGCCCGTGTGGCGCAGGCGTTGTTGGACCATGGTTTGAAGAATTCCCACCCGCTGTTCGGCGGCTTTGATGCGTGGACGAAAGCCGGGCTTCCAGTGGACGAAAAATCGCCCTAAGACCCGGTCGGAACAACACGACTCTCCATGTAGCTGTTCGCAGCGGCCGTTGCCTCTTCCGAACTGCTGCCGTTCTGACGCGCGCTCAAATAGGGCGCGTACCAATCCCACCAGTTATGTTTGGCATGCGTCTTCTCGTAGTGATCGTGGTGCTCCGCCGTTTCGTGCAGGAGTTCTGCAAGCGCGGCGACATCAATACTCGCTGACTTCCACTCGCGACCGGGAAGCCGCATCGTGATCTCCTGGAGCAGCCATTCGTTCCCGTCCGGATCTGCGAACGATGCAAACGAGAAGTAGGAACGACCTTCCGGATCGCGTCCACCGACGCGTGGATTCGGCACCGAGTTGTTGAAGGGGCCGGCCGCGAAGTGGAAGACCTCGCTCACGTCTACACCACGCGCCATCAAGTCGTCGCGCGCAACGTCGATGTTGTCCACCGCGAGGACCATGGTTTGCGCCGAGCCCGGATTGGCGGACTTCGTTCCCTTGCCGAAGATGATCGAAGCTTCCGAGTTGTGTGGTGTTATCTGCACGCCACGGAAGTCGCCAACCGCGATGTCGATGTCTACTCGCCAGCCGAGCTTCTCGTAGAACGCCTTCGCCCGGTCAACATCCGAAACGTCGAGCATAACGACCTCGAGTTTCATGTCGACTGCTTGTTTATTGCCGTTATCGCTAGTCATCGTGATCTCCTTATCGCAACGATCTGAACGCCGTTCGGATCTCCTGCTTGAAGAATTCCGGTTGTTCCCAGGCCGCGAAGTGCCCGCCTTTGTCGAGCCGGTTGAAATGAATGAGATTGGGATACGCCTTCTCCACCCAGCTTCGCGGGGCTGCGTAGATTTCTTCAGGAAAGATACTCACCGCAACGGGGATGGTGACGTTCTTCGGCGCGAAGAACTGAAGCTTGTTTTCCCAGTACAACCGGGATGAAGAAACCGCCGTATTCGTTAGCCAGTAAAACGTGATGTTGTCGAGGACATCGTCTCGCGTCAGACCTTCGGGCTGACCATCGAAGACGCGCGCGATCAGCTCGTAGTTGCTTATATCGTGGTCGATTATCCATGCTGCCAGGCCAATGGGTGAGTCCGCAATTCCGTAAAGCGTCTGCGGGCGCGTCCCCATCTCGAGGGCGTAAGCGACGTCGAGTTTAAAGAAGAAGTCAAGCCGGTCGAACGCGTGTTTCTCGTCGTCGGCGAGACCGGACGGCGCGGGACCGCCGAGGGCCTTAGTCACTTCGGGTGGCACAGCGCCAGGCATGTTGGTGTGAATTGCGAGCAATCCCTCGGGCGCCTGTGCTCCCATCATATCGACAATGAGCGCTCCCCAATCACCACCCTGGGCCACATATCGTGTGTATCCGAGACGCTTCATCAGCACGTCCCAGGCACGTGCGATGCGCTCGGGGCCCCAGCCAGGCGATGAAGGTTTGCCTGAAAAGCCGTAGCCCGGCATCGACGGAATCACGAGGTGGAACGCGTCCGACTCGTTACCGCCGTGTGCAGTGGGATCGGTGAGTGGCTCGATAATCTTCAGTTGTTCGATGATCGAGCCGGGCCAACCGTGCGTGACGATGAGCGGCAACGCGTTTTCGTGTTTCGAACGCACGTGAATGAAATGAATGTCGAGCCCATCGATCTCGGTAATGAAGTGCGGCAGGGCTTTCAATCTCGCCTCACACTTGCTCCAGTCGTAATCTGTTGCCCAATAGCGTGCGAGTTTCTGAATCGTGTCGAGCTGCACGCCTTGCGAGGAATCGTTGACGGTCTCTCGTTCAGGCCACCTGGTGGCGTTGATGCGTCTGCGCAATTCGGTAAGTTCCGCTTCCGGAAAGTTCACCTCAAAGGGACGAATCGCCGTATTGTCACTCGCTTGTTGTGTACCGCTGGATTGGGTCATGCTGTCCTCCTTCTAAGTAGGTCGGTATTCGTTGACGGGCGGGAGTAGACCACAAGCGTAAAGGGTGAATCTATTACACTAAGGTATCGATCGATACCTTAGTATTATGGACTTTCAGTGTTGATTCGGCGCATTCTCATGATGCCGGAGAGGAGCGGAATGAAGAACGAGCTTAGTAGCGTAGTTGACGCGCTTCCGGGCCTGGTCTGGACCGCATTACCCGATGGACAGGTTGACTTCGTAAACCGGCAGTGGTGCGAATACACCGGACTTTCTTTGAAAGACTCCTGTGGCGACGGCTGGCAGCAGGCGATTCACGCTGAAGACCTGCCTCAGCTGCTCGAATGCTTAAAATCATCAAGCTCGTGTGACGCCGAAGTTCGCATGCGTCGCTACGATGGTGAGTTTCGCTGGTTCGCGTTCCGCGGCAACCCGATTACAGGCGCATCGGGAGCGCTTGTCGGACGCTGCGGCTTGAGTTGGGATATCGAAGATCGAAAACGACGAGAGGAATTTCTCGGCGAGAGCGAGCAGACACTGGAAGCGTTGCAAGCCAACCAGGAACTGCTCGATCTTGCCCAAAAGGCAGCGCGGGCGATGGCGTTCGATTGGTACATCCAGCAGACGATCAATACGTGGTCACCGGAACAGGAGGCGCTCTATGGCCTTGCTCCGGGAACTTTCGATGGCACGTATGACAGCTGGAGGCAGCTGGTCCACCCGAGTGACTGGCCGGGGGTCGTTGAGTCGTTGAAGCACGCACAACAAACAGGAATTATTTCCGCGGAGTACCGCGTCGTCTGGCCTGATGGATCAATTCACTGGCTGGCCGCCAATGGCCGTATGTTCTTCGACGATAAAGGCCAGCCGTTTCGCATGGTGGGATTTACTGCCGACGTTACACGCCGGAAAACTGTCGAGGAGGAGCTGCGGCATTCCGAAGAGGCGCTCGACAAAGCGCGGTCAGAACTCGCGCACGTCACGCGGGTGATGAGTCTCGGAGCTTTGACGGCTTCGATCGCGCATGAAGTCAATCAACCGTTGTCAGGCATTATTACCAACGCGAGTACGTGTATGCGCATGCTTGACGCGGATCCGCCGAATGTCGACGGCGCGCGTGAAACCGCACGGCGCACGATTCGCGATGGGCATCGCGCGGCTGACGTGATCGCCAGATTACGTGCGCTGTTTAGCAAGAAGGATGTGTCAAGCGAGTTGGTTGATCTCAACCAGGCGACGCGGGAAGTGATTGCGTTGTCGCGGCGAGAACTCGAACGCAACCGTGTGATCTTGCGCACGCAACTCGCCGACAATCTGCCACGTGTAACCGGCGATCGCGTGCAGCTTCAGCAGGTGATTTTAAACCTGTTGCGCAACGGCTCTGACGCGATGAGTGCTGTCGACGATCGTCCGCGAGAGCTGGTGTTCAAGACTGAAGTTGAAGAAGGTGATCGCGTGCGTTTAAGCGTGTGCGATGCGGGCAAAGGTTTCGATCCACAAACCAAGGATCGGCTGTTCCATGAATTCTACACAACGAAAGACGGTGGTATGGGAATGGGACTGTCCGTCAGTCGATCCATCATCGAGAATCACCAGGGCCGTTTGTGGGCCACCCCGAACGACGGTCACGGTGTAACGTTCACTTTTTCGATTCCCCGCACTATCGAGACACAGGAAGTAATTGGCATGAAAGATCAGAAAAGCATTGCGAGGAATGGCTGATGTCGACACGTCCTCTCATCTCCGTAGTCGATGACGACGAATCTGTGCGGGAATCGTTGCCTGATTTACTGAAGGAATTTGGCTTTGACGCGCAGGCGTTTTCGTCGGCTGAAGAGTTTCTGGCTTCCGACTCAGTTAGCCAGACCAGTTGTTTGCTCCTCGACGTTGCGATGCCCGGCATGACCGGACCGGATCTACAGCAGGAACTCAAGAGTCGCCGTCAAAAGATTCCCATCGTCTTTATCACCGCGCATCGTGATGATACCGTTCGTCCACGTTTGCTCGCGCAAGGCGCGGTGGAATGTTTGTTCAAACCATTTACTGAAACGGATCTGCTTGCAGCGCTCAACACAGCACTGCGAATCTGATTGATGACTTCTCCTATTGCAGCGCCTGAGGCCCCGATCGTCTTTGTGGTTGACGACGACATCTCCGTGCGCGAGTCGCTGGAACTGCTGATCAAGTTTTCTGGTTGGCAGCCGGAAACTTTTGCATCTGCGGAAGAGTTTCTTGCCCGCCCGCGATCCGTGACGCCGAGTTGTCTTGTGCTCGACGTCTCACTTCCGGAACTCAACGGTCTCGAACTACAGAAGTTGATCGGCGACCGCGTGGATATGCCCATCATCTTCATCACCGGCCATGGCGACGTTCCGATGACGGTCCAGGCCATGAAGGCCGGAGCCGTCGAATTCCTGACGAAGCCGTTTGACGACGAAGTGTTGTTGAGTGCTATCCGGCACGCCATCAAACGCAGCGCAGCCGTGCTCGACGACCAGGCTGAGATACAAATGCTGCGCGACAGTTACGAATCACTGACGCCACGCGAGCAGGAAATCATGCGCCTGGTGGTGGCGGGACTGTTGAATAAACAGATCGGGTTGAAACTCGGCATTAGTGAAATCACAGTCAAGGCTCATCGCGGTAAAGTCATGCAGAAGATGAGGGCTGACTCGCTCGCCGACCTGGTTAAAATAGCGGTCCGGCTCGGACTCGCGCCCGCTAAGAATCCCTGGCATACAACTTAGCCACAAAAAGGCACATAAAGCACAAAAGTGAATTTGGCGTGCCTTTCTCATTTTGTGCTTTATGTGCCTTTTTGTGGCTAGATAATTTCACACTTGAAGCGCCGGATAGTCGATGTAACCACGTTCGCCCGGCGTGTAGAACGTTGACATATCGGGCTCGTTCAGTGTCGCCTCACGCCTGAACCTTTCAGGCAGGTCGGGGTTCGCCAGGAACTTCGTCCCAAACACGATCGCATCCGCTCCATCCTGCGCCAGCAGTTGCGCGCCGCTCTCATGCGTGAAGCCTCCGCCCGCGAAATAGAGGCCCTTGTAGTGCCGGCGCAACCTCGAGTGAAAGCCCCTGCCCGTTGCGTCCATGACGTGGACGTAAGCGAGATTCTTGTCATTCAAACGTTCGAGAATGTACGGATAAACGTCATCCGCGTCGCGCTCCTCGATATCGTTGAAAGGTATCTGCGGCGAGAACTTCACCCCGACTCGTTGCGCGCCGACCTCGCTCACCATCGCGTCCAACACCTCGAAGAGGAACCTCGTACGATTCTCGATCGAGCCGCCGTACTCGTCTGTGCGCAGGTTGACGTTCGTCGTCAGAAACTGTTGGACCAGGTAGCCGCTGGCTGCGTGCAGCTCAACACCGTCGAAGCCGGCCGCGATTGCATTACGTGCTGACGTCGCGAAGTCTCTGACGGCCTGCGCGATCTCGTCTTTTGTGATCTCGCGCGGCGTGACAAACTCTTTCATCCCTTCGTCTGTGTAGTTCTTCCCGTTGGCTCGCACCGCGCTCGGCGCGACGGGTTGTGCATTGCCGGGAAGGAAGTCGGGCAGAGCGATGCGCCCGGTGTGAAAGATCTGCATGAAAATCTTGCCGCCTCGCGCGTGTACTGCCTGTGTTACCGGGCGCCAGCTTTCGATCTGTGCCTCAGTATAGATTCCGGGTGTGCGGACGTAACCTTTCGCCATGGGCGAGACGTTTGTCGCTTCGGTGATGATCAGGCCCGCCGAAGCACGCTGCCGGTAATACTCAGCAGTGTAGGCAGGCTGAACTCCTTCGTCGTCGGCGCGGCTGCGTGTCATGGGCGCCATGATGATGCGGTTGTCGAGTTCGATATTCCCGACCCTGAGCGGGTCAAACAGCGTTGACATAAGTTTCTCCTCAATCATATACGCGTAGTTTCTGGAACGTCTGTTCCAGAAAGTAGTAAAAAAATTAATCGAGCACCGAGAGCGTGACTTTGACCACGTCTTCGAGCGTCTTGCGATCCGGTGTCGCTTTCGACATCAACACCAAACCCTGAAAACTGTTGTAAAGAAAACGTGCCATTGCGCGCGGTTCGCGGACTCCTTTTAGCTCGCCCTCCTTCTTGCCGCGCACCAAAGCACGGTAAAACGCTTCTTCAATGGCGGCCATGTTGTGGCGAGTTTTCTCTGCCGTCGCCGCGCAGCGACCGGCCAACTCAGACATCGCGTTATTCATGAGACAGCCGCGGTGCTCGCCGTCACAAAGCGATCCTTCGATCACACCGGTGAACATTTGCCTGAACGCCTTCTTGACTGGTCCAGGCTTTTCCAGCAGTTCGAAGAGTTTGCGCGACTCCACCTGCTGGTAGCGATCGAGCGCCTCGAGATAGAGCGAGTGCTTGTCGCCGAAAGTGTCGTAGAGACTCTGGCGGTTGATGCCCATGTGCTCAACGAGATTCTGCATGGACGTGGCTTCATAGCCGCGCGCCCAGAAGACTTCCATCGCCTTCTGCAGCGCCTCGTCCCGCTCGAACTCTTTGTGCCGTGCCATCGACTCGTCCTGCCTCGGCAAGCTTTATACTCTTTCTGGAACGAATAGTCAAGAATCGATGAAGAGCGAAATATCAGGTACATTAGATCCGGAGGAGTCGTAACTATGAATTACTTGTCGCAGCTTGACGAAGCGGTCGCGCAACTGATCGCACGACCCGCGATCCACAATGTGATTGACACTCTTAAGAGCCAGTTGCAATACACCACGGAGCCGTTTGTCTGGTCCACAGTCGACCTGCGCTCAATCGAAGCGCGACTGCCGGAGACAATCAGATCGTGCTGGATCTTCGTGCTTAAGAAAGACGTGCCTTCGGGCTGTCATTTCCATCCAAACAGCGTTCAGCACATGGTGATGATTGAAGGTGAGGGAACATCGAAAATTGGAGCGAGCTCACGTCCGATGAAACGCCGAGGTGAGCCGGATTGCTCGTTGGATGATATTTGGTGTGTGATTCCTGAAGGCGTGCCGCACGAATTCTTTCCGGCAGAAAGAGACATGGTCGTGGTGTCATTCCATACCTGCGACTCTGACGAGCTGGAAGAAGTCAGCTGCGACTCAGGCGCGACACGCAACTACGAAAATTCTTCAGAAGCCTGACGCCGCAACGAACGTGCAAGCGCGATCGCAATAACCGCGTCCATGGCCACCACGGGCCAAGATGCCCTGGGTATAAGAGTCCAAGATGCCACGGGGTATAAGGTTCGAAGATGCCACGGGTATAAGGTTCGAAGATGCCACGGGTATAAGGTTCGAAGATGCCACGGGTAAGGTTCGAAGATGCCACGGGTATAAAGAGTCCAAGATGCCACGGCT
>DASVGE010000245.1:0-6430 GCA_036379695.1 Pyrinomonadaceae bacterium
GCATCCGAGCGAAATTATTAGTGACTTGAATAGCAGTAAGCGTGAGACTCCACGGGGCAAGCCCGTGGCATCCCAAGCGAAGTTATTAGTGACTTGAATAGCAGCAAACGTGAACCTCCACGGGGCAAGCCCGTGGCATCCGAGCGAAGTTATTAGTGACTTGAATAGCAGCAAACGTGAACCTCCACGGGACAAGCCCGTGGCATCCGAGCGAAATTGTTAGTGACTTGAATAGCAGCAAACGTGAACCTCCACGGGGCAAGCCCGTGGCATCCCAAGCGAAGCGTGAACCTCCACGGGACAAGCCCGTGGCATCCAAGCGAAGCGTGAACCTCCACGGGGCAAGCCCGTGGCATCCGAGCGAAGCGTGAACCGCCACGGGGCAAGCCCGTGGCATCTCTCCAAGACCATTTTCAACTCTCACTTCTGATTTCGAGGACACAGAACACTAATGGAAGAGTCGTCTGAAGGCGTCATGCCTCTTACAGCCGATGAGCTTGGGCAACTCATCAGCAAGCGACGCGACAAACGTGCCGGTCAAAATGGACACGCGCGCATTCCGCGGCGTCCGGCGAGCGAGAGCGATCCTCTCTCCTTTGCGCAACAGCGCTTGTGGTTTCTCGAACAGCTCGAGCCGCTAAGCACCGTCAACAACATGCCCGCCGCCGTTCGTCTGCGAGGCAACTTGCAGACGGCGGCGCTCGCGCAAACCTTGACAGAAATTGAGCGGCGTCACGAGATGCTGCGAACGGCAATCCTTGCCGACACCGGCGAGCCGGTTCAGAAACCTTCAGCAAAAGTTTTCGAACTCCCACAGGTAGACCTCAGCGGCGTATCAACTGAAACCGCCGAGTCGGTGCTCTCTCGCCTGGCAGATGAAGAAGCACAACGACAGTTTGATCTAACAAACGGCCGGCTGTGGCGCGTCCGCCTCATCCGTCTGAGTCGCACGGAACACGTGTTGGTTCTGGTCATGCACCACATTGCATCAGATGCCTGGTCCGTAGGCGTTCTCTTCCGCGAGTTGGCAACCCTTTATCGCAACTATTGCAGTGGCGCCCCATCCGAACTACCGGAACTACCGATTCAATATGCCGACTATGCTGTGTGGCAGCGAAACTGGATGCAAGGCGCGGTCGTCGAGAAGCAACTCTCTTACTGGAGGGGACAGTTGCAAGGCGCACCCGCGGTGCTCGCTTTGCCCACTGACCGCCCGCGTTCGCAGCGACGCAGCTATGCCGGCGCGCGCACCTCGATGCAGTTGTCCCCCACCTTGACGGAAGCGTTGCGTGAACTCGGCCAGCGCGAAGGCGTGACACCCTTCATGCTGTTCCTGGCAGCCTTCGTGGTGGTTTTAGGACGCTACAGTGGACAAACAGATGTGTGTGTTGGGACGCCGGTAGCGAACCGTAATCGAGCCGAGGTCGAAGGGTTGATCGGGTTTTTCGTGAACACACTGGTGATGCGGGTGGAACTCGGCGGGGAAGTAAGTTTCAGGCAGTTGTTAAAACGCGTCAGAGAAGTAGCGCTCGACGCTTATGCACATCAGGACCTGCCGTTCGAACGTCTCGTAAGAGAATTCCAACTGGAACGCACTACGCACTCGCCTTTATTCCAGGTGATGTTCAGCGTCATGAACCTGCACGTGGAGAGTCTCGAACTGCCGGATCTCAGCCTCAGTTCCTGGGAGCCGAACAACCGGGTCACGCGGTTTGACCTGGCGCTCAACGTCTCTCACACGCAATCAGAAATGATGGCCTCCATTGACTACCGAACGGACCTGTTCGATGCCACGACGATTGCGCGAATCATTCTCCACTTCCAGTTGATGCTCGAGCAAATGGCCCGCGAGCCCGATAAGCGCATCGTCGAAATCCCGATCCTGACGGAAGTCGAGCGGCAACAATTGTTAGTCGAGTGGTCGGACACACGCACTGACGCCGGCGCGCTTGCAATACACGAAACTCTTCAACTACAGGCGCAACGTTCGCCGCACGCAATTGCCGTCGTTTTTGAAGGCCTGACGTTGACCTATCAGGAGTTGAATGAACGGGCCAACCGGTTAGCTCGGTATCTCCAGCGTCTCGGCGCCGGACGAGAAATGAGAGTAGCTGTCTGTCTGGATCGTTCGTTAGAGATGGTCGTAAGCCTGCTGGCCGTTTTCAAAGCGGGAGCAGCTTTTGTCCCACTCGATCCGGACTACCCGCAAGAGCGCCTCGCCTTCATGGTCCAGGATGCACAGGCCTCGGTTCTTGTGACGCAGAGCAGTCTGGCGCAACGACTTCCCGCGCACGCGGCGAGCACGGTCTATCTCGACTCGAGCGCGAAGGACATTGACGAAGAGTCGTGCGAGGCACTGAACAGCTCTGTATCTCTGCAAGATCTCGCTTACGTGATCTATACGTCCGGGAGCACGGGCAAGCCCAAAGGCGTGATGGTCGAGCACGGGAACCTGGTGAGTTGCCTCGGCGGAATGCAGGAAGTGCTTCAGATGAACTCGAGCGACGCCATCCCGTGCATCGCTTCCTTCTCTTTCGACATTTTTCTGTTTGAAATGTTTCATGCGCTTCTGCTTGGAGGCCGGGTGATGCTGCTTACCAAAGAGCATGTACTCGACCTTCCGCGCCTGGCGCGTACGGTTGAAGACGTCACTTTTATTCACGCGCTTCCCGGTTTGATGGGCCAGCTCCTCAATTACATCGAAGCGAATGGACTGCGCGACAACTACACGCAGGTCAGATGCGCGCTCGTGGGTGGAGACCAGGTTCCGCCAGAGCTCCTCGGTCGCATGCAAGACCTTTTCTCAAATGCGCGGATAGTTGAAGCGTATGGTCCAACCGAAACGGCAATTATCTGTTCGCTAAATCCGGTGAACGACCTTCAGTCATTGCAGCGACATGTGATCGGCAGGCCTCTCAGGGGCGCCATCATGCGCCTGTACGACTCGCAACGGAATCCAGTGCCACTCGGTGTGCCGGGAGAAATCTATATCGGAGGTTCGCAGGTGAGTCGTGGTTATCTCGGGCGTGATGAACTGACTGCGCGGCAGTTTATCACCCTCGGAAGTCAGCGCTTTTATCGTACCGGAGACCTGGGGCGCTACCTTCCCGATGGCCGCCTCGAGTTTATGGGCCGCGCGGATCAGCAAGTCAAGATTCGCGGCTTTCGCATCGAGTTGGAAGAAGTCGAGAGCATGCTCAGACAGCATGAGAATGTTCTTGCCGCCGTTGTCGTAGCGAGAGAAGACGTTCCCGGCGACAAACACCTGGTTGCATATCTCGTCCCGCGTTCGCAGGTGTTCAATGGCGTAGTCACTGAGTTGCGAAGTTTTTTGCGACAGAGACTGCCGGAATTCATGATCCCCGCGGCGTTTGTGTTGCTGGACGCGTTGCCTTTGACGGCGCACCACAAAGTGGATCGCGACGCGTTACCGGCGCCCGCATCAACGAGACCGGATCTGGAAGTCAGCTTTGTCGCACCGCGCGACGATACCGAGCGCACCGTGGCTGAAATCTGGGCCGAACTGCTCGGCATCGAACGAGTCGGGGTGGATGACAACTTTTTTCAACTCGGCGGGCATTCTCTCCTGGCCACGCAAGTCGCCTCACGCGTGTGCGAAGTGTTCCAGGTGCAAATACCGCTGCGCGATTTTTTCGATGCTCCAACCGTGGCCCATCTGGCGCTCACGATCAAGCAAGGTCTTGAGTCTCAGCCGGAGATTCCTCAATCGCGGATTGAAGCTATTCCCCGTCACGATGACGATCTGGACCAACTGCTGGAGGAGATCGATCAACTGTCAGAAGCGGAAGTGCAGCAACTGCTTGCCATGGAGCAGGAATCGCCTGGCCACTGACTGCTGGAGCGTGCTCATCCACAGATTACAAAGATTTCTAATAAATCAATCTGTGTAATCGGTGGATAGCGAAGCGAAACTGCGAAAGAGGTGCAATGATGGAAGTCAACACAATCGGTTTTCAGTACAAGAACATCGATCACGTCGAGTTCTACGTCAGTAACGCGCGTCTGGCGTCACACTTTTTCCGGCTCGTGCTGGGATTTCAACCCGTCGCTTACTCGGGTCTCGAGACGGGTGTCAGGGATAAAGAGTCGATAGTCATCAAGCAGGGCGGGATCAAATTAGTGCTTACGGCTCCATTAACCCCGGACAGCGCGGTCGCGGAACAGGTTCACCGGCATGGCGACGGTGTCAAAGACATAGCCTTTACCGTTGCAGATGCTGAGCAGGCATTCGCGGAGGCCGTCCGTGAGGGGGCGCAACCAGTTATGGAACCGACAGTCATCGAAGACGATGGCGGCTGGTTGAAAAAAGCGGTGATTGGAACTTTTGGCGACACGGTCCATTCGCTGATCGAACGCGACGGTTTCACGGAGAATCTTCTTCCTCACTACGTTCCCATCCCGAATCCGCCGTTTACCGAATCCTGCGGATTTCAGACCATAGACCACCTGGCACTCAGCGTCGAATCGGGAACACTGAATACATGGATAGATTTTTATAACCGTGCGTTTGGTTTCCAGCAGACCCACCAGGAGGACGTGATCACCGAGTACACGGCGATGAACTCCAAGGTGGTCCAAAACGGCAACGGCCTCATTTGTTTTCCCATCATGGAGCCGTCACCGAGCAAACGCCGTTCACAGATTGAGGAATACCTGAGCTTCTATCGTGGTCCAGGCGTCCAGCACATAGCCTTTTCGTGCGATGACATTGTCGGACTGACGCGTCAACTCAAATCCAAGGGCGTGGAATTTCTACATACGCCCGGCGCTTATTACGACGCGCTGGCCGAGCGCGTCGGCGATTGCGATCAGGACCTGGATGCGCTGCGTGAGTTAGGCGTCCTTATAGATCGGGATAAGCACGGCTACCTCTTACAGATCTTCAGCCGTCCGCTGCACAGCCGCCCGACTATGTTCTTCGAACTGATTCAACGCAAAGGTGCAACCGGGTTCGGTGGCGCCAACATTAAGGCCTTGTTCGAAGCGATTGAACGTGAACAGGCCCGACGCAACGATTGGTAAGAAGGGCGAACATCATGTCTACACAAGCTACTACTCTTAGCCCGGGGATTGCGCTGGCGGATTGGGCCATGCAAACTTCGCCCTCTGCCCTGCAACAGATGCTGGCCGCCGCCACCGGCAACGACGTCATTTCATTCGCGCTGGGCCTGCCGGCCCAGGAGTTGTTTCCGGTGGGAGCTTACGGCAACGCCGTGGCCCAGGTCCTGGCAAACGAAAAACATGCCCTGCAGTACTCGCCTCCACTGCGTCCTTTAAAGAGCCAGATCGTGAAGCTGATGGCTATGCGCGGCGTCTCCTGTCGAGAGGAGCAGATTTTTGTGACGGCGGGTGCGCAGCAGGGATTGAGCCTTCTTTCTCGTTTACTCCTCAATCCGGGCGGTCAACTCGTCACGGAAGAATTAACTTACACGGGATTCCAACAAGCCATCGAGCCGTTTCAGCCCAACGTGATCACCGTGCCCACGAACGCGAGCAGCGGGATAGACCTACTGGCTTTGGAGAGTGTGCTAAAGCGGGAAGAGCGACCTGCGTTCATCTTTACCATGACCGAAGGCCATAACCCGCTCGGTGTCAGCTTGAGAGAGGAAGACCGGCGACGACTCGCGGAACTGGCGCGTTGCTATCAGGTTCCCGTCGTAGAAGACGACGCCTATGGCTTCCTTCGCTACGACGAAGCGGGACCGCCTCCAATGCGCGCGTTCGACGAAGATTGGATTTTTTATGTAGGCTCATTCTCAAAGATTCTGGCGCCGTCTCTACGCGTCGGATGGCTGATCGTGCCGGAGCCGTTGATTCCCGTGCTCTCGGTTATCAAGGAAGCCAGCGATATCGATACCGCGACTTTCACTCAACGCACCGTTGTTGCCTATCTGGAAGCCGGTCACTTGCCGGATCACATTAAAGAATTGAGGCTGGCTTACCGCGAGCGGCGCGACTGCATGATCGAAGCCCTGTCCGAGCATTTTCCCAGCGGAGCACGTTGGAATAAACCTGACTCAGGAGTATTCGTCTGGGTGGATTTGAACGCCGTGGTCGATACCACCGAGATACTACGCCGCGCCATCGAGACACAACGCGTCGCCTACATTCCCGGGCAGGCCTTTGCTGTCAACGGCCGTGCCTGCAGTCAAAGTTGTCTGCGTCTGAACTTCTCTCATTGCCCGCCGGAATTGATTAAAGAAGGTATTGCCCGGCTGGGACATGTACTCAAGCAATCTGTCGGGCAAAGCCATTAAGCAAAAACATTCATGAGCCAAGCGACTACCAGGATCAACTCGCTTTCGCCGCAGAAGCGTGCTCTGTTGGAATTCCGTTTAAAACAAAAGAATAGTCGCTTCAACACTTTCCCCTTGTCGTTTGCGCAGCAGCAACTCTGGGTGTTGCACCA
>DASVGE010000246.1:0-3068 GCA_036379695.1 Pyrinomonadaceae bacterium
CCACAAAAAGGCACAAAAGGCACATACAAGAAGAAATCCATTCGGCAAAGAGGAAACCGTTAGCAAAGAGGAAATCGTCAGCAAAGAGGGAAACCATTCAGCCTTCTTTGTTATGTGCCTTTTGTGCCTTTTTGTGGCTACTCTTTATGTGCCTTTTTGTGGCTGTATAATCGTGGCTACATGACGCTCCTCAGGCCAAAGGTGCTGCGATTCGAGTCGTTGCCTTCAACGAATACTGAATTGGCGCGACTGGCGTCTGAGGGTGGTGTTGAGGGGCTCGCGGTTGTGGCTGATGAGCAGACGGCGGGACGGGGGCGTTTACAGCGCGCGTGGTCGTCGCCGAAAGGGGCGGGGCTTTATTTTAGTATTCTTTTGCGGCCGGCAATTCCCACCGAGCACTGGCCACTCATCACGTTTATGGCTGCACTTGCCGTCGGTGATGCACTGAGTGAGGCGACAGGTCTGCAAACCGACATCAAGTGGCCAAACGACATTCTTTCAAACGAGCGAAAAATTTGCGGCATACTGGCGGAAGCTATTGAGACACCCGCGGGACGTGCGGTCATACTCGGAATCGGGATTAACCTGACTCAAAACGCATTTCCGCCTGAACTGTCACACGTGGCTACTTCTGTGTCCGAAGCAATTGGACAAAAGGCCGAGCGCGAAACGATACTCGCCGCTTTGTTGCAGGCCTTATCGCGCTGGTATGCGTTGCTGAGTGAACCGGAAAAGATCGTCGCGGCATGGGTCAGCCGATCGTCTTACGCGAACGGAAAGTTGGTCCAGGTCAGCAACGGCGACGAGGTGTGGCAGGGAACAACTTGCGGAGTCGAGCACGACGGAGCACTGCGTCTCAGCACCGCGAGTGGTGAAATCAAACTAGTCAGAGCCGGAGACGTTTACAGCCTTAGACCGTCGAGTTAACGATGCGCATCATCCTGAACACGTTTGGTTCCTTCGGTGACATTCATCCGTACATGGCCATCGCCATGGAGCTGCAACACCGCGGTCACACGCCGGTGATCGCTGCAATGGAGGGTTATCGAGAAAAGATCGCGGGTGCTGGCCTCGAGTTCGTATCGGTGCGACCCGACATACCAACACCGAAAGAACAAGGTACGGAACTGGTCGAGAAGATCATGGAGCCAGTAACCGGACCGAGGTTCCTCATGGAAGAGCTTGTGTTTCCGGCAGTGCGCGATAGTTATGAGGATCTGTTGAAAGCAGTTGCCGGCGCCGATCTGCTGGTGACACATCCGGCGGCGCCTGCTGGTCCATTAGTTGGTCAGAAGACCGGCATGCCCTGGATCTCAACCGTGCTGGCGCCCATGTCATTCGTCTCCGCGCACGATCCACCGGTGCCGCCGTTCTGGCAGTGGACCAGAAAGCTCACGGTACTTGGCCCAGGCGTTATGGGTTTTCTGCTGAACACGATGAAGAACACCTACAAGGCCAGGGCGGTCACGGAATTTCGTGATGAACTCGGTCTTGCAAACAACGGCAACCCGATGTTCGAAGGACAGCACTCACCAACCTCGGTGTTGGCGCTGTTCTCGGAAGTGTTCGCGAAGCCGCAGCCAGATTGGCCTCCACACACAAAGATCACCGGATTCTGTTTTTACGACGGCCACCACGAAACACAGATGCCGCCCGAACTCACTCGTTTTCTCGACAGCGGCGAGCCGCCTATCGTCTTCACCTTGGGTTCGTCGGCAGTTTGGGTTGCGCGTGATTTCTTTCAGCAGAGTATCGAAGCTGCAAAGCGTCTGGGCCGGCGCGCAGTGCTGTTGATTGGCGACGAACGAAACATCGCGCACTCGCTCCCGGAAGGAATCATCGCGGTTAATTACGCGCCTTATGAGTCGTTACTGCCGCGAGCTTGTGCGGTGGTCCATCACGGTGGCGTGGGCACAACCTCGCAGGGACTGCTTTCGGGCGTGCCGACGCTGATCGTTCCTTTCGCTTTCGATCAATCGGACAACGCCGAACACGCTTACAGGATCGGTACGAGCCGGACGCTCTATCGCAAGAACTATCTCGCGCCACGCGTCGCAAATGAGCTTCACCAACTGCTCATGCAACCCGGTTACGCTCGCCGGGCGCTCGAGGTCAGCCGCCAACTGAAGCAGGAAGAGGGACCACGCCGAGCCGCGGATCTGATCGAGCAAGTTATGTCCGGAGATCGGAACCACACCGAGGAGCTCGTCTATGCTTCTGGCAATTGACGCCGGCAACACAAACGTCACGCTGGGAGTCTTTCGCGGAACGGAGCTGGTGTCGCAATGGCGTTTGCTCACCGGGCGCGACAAGAACGGTGACGAGTATGGCGCCGAGGTGCAAAGTCTATTTGAGCAGAACGCACTGGACCTGAAAGAGATCGAAGGCATCGCGATCTGCTCGGTAGTGCCGCCACTCGACGAGGCGCTTCGGTGTATGGCCGAAATCTATTTTGAACTGACGCCATTGTTTGTCGATCACACTACCGATACCGGTTTGAAGATTCTTTACGACTCGCCTTCAGAACTCGGCGCCGACAGGATTGTTGACGCGGCTGCAGGCGTGGCAAAGTATGGAGCTCCGTGTATCGTCGTCGACTGTGGCACCGCGACGACGTTCAATGCCGTTAACGCTGCGCACGAATACATGGGCGGCGTGATCGCGCCGGGAATCAGGATCTCCGCCGAAGCCCTGTTTTCACGCGCTGCAAAATTGCCGCGCGTCGAAATCAAACGACCAGACAAAGTCATCGCCACCTCAACGATCGGCGCGATGCAATCCGGTCTTTATTATGGATACACCGGACTGGTTGACGGCGTACTCAGCCACATGATCGCGGAACTCGGATCGCAGCCTCGCGTGATCGCGACGGGCGGTCTGGCGCCGCTCATCGCCGGTGGCTCGAAGTTTATCGAAGAGGTTTACCACACGCTTACACTCGACGGGTTGCGATTGATCTACGAAAGAAATAAGAGTTTAGCCGCAGATCAACGCCGATAGACGCAGATCTGCGCTTATCCGCGTTCATCTGCGGCCAAAATAGTCTCAATTGAACTACTTCAACTACT
>DASVGE010000247.1:0-16181 GCA_036379695.1 Pyrinomonadaceae bacterium
CGCTATGGCCAAAGCGGTGCCAAGGCACCGCACTCCAAGGAGGCGCTCTATTCAACAGTCGACGATCTTTGTAGTTGAATCGGCGCTGCAACTGGCGCATACTTCGCCGGGGATGTAACTCCCAACTTCCTCCACCTTCGAATCCGAGAGCATCTAGTCAGTTAGACCATTCAAGTTGGTCATGGAGGCGCCATGAAGACTCTTTTGCTTCTTTCGCTGCTCTTAAGTCTCTTTCTACCTTTTCAATCCCAGACCAACAACGGTGCGCCACTGACCGTCACCGAGTTCAAATGGTCGCGCGCGCGCCGCACGGTTCAAGCTCCGGTTGTAGAAGGTAACGCCCCAGCACGTGCGATGATCCCGCAGAATCGCAACTTCGCCCGCAACCAGAGAGTCAACGAGCCGCGCGGAGCCAGAGATCCCAACGCTGACACAGTCGACGGCCGCAGCGCCGCACTGGAACAGAGCGTCGCCGAATCGCGCGCCCCCAAGCCTGAACCAATGGATGGTTTCGCCTATAAGATCAAAGTGCAAAACCCCGGCCCGAAAGTAGTCGAGGCCCTCTTCTGGGAATACCGGTTTAACGATCCGGCAAATCCCGATCTGGTGGCGCGGCGACAGTTTATCTGCGTCGTCAATATCGGAGCAGGGAAGGGAAAAGAGCTCGAGGCTTTCAGTCTTTCCGGTCCGAGCGACGTCGTAAACGTGCAGACACTTAACTCCGGAACGCAGTTGAAAGAAGAGGTTTTAATCAACCGGATCGAGTATACGGATGGTTCGATGATGCAAAGGAAATCGTGGAAACTCGAGGAGGTGAAGGCGAGCTACGAACGCGCGCTGCGCGAGCAATGGAGCCCGGGTATGTGTAAGCCTCTTTAACATGGAAGCCCCTGAGACTCACAAGCCAACGGTCCTCATCATCGACGACGAAGAACAGATCAGACACCTCCTGATCGACGTTCTCGGCAGTTCCTACGAGTGTTCAGACGCAGGCTCGGCAGAAGAAGCACTGGCCGCGCTTTCCGATCACACCTTCGACCTCGTAATCAGCGACATCGACATGGGCGGGATGAGCGGCCTGGAACTCGTGCCGCACGTGCATTCGTTGTCACCCGACACGGTCGTAGTGATGGTCAGCGGTAACCAGGATATCGAGTTCGCGATCACGGCCCTGCGCGTCGGCGCTTTCGACTACATCACCAAGCCCATCGACCTGCGTCACGTCGAAGCGTCCGTTGAGCGTGCTCTCACCCATGCCAACCTGCTGAAGGAGAAACGGCTCTACAAAGAACAGATCGAGAGCCTCCTGCAACAGCGAACCGCCGAGGTCAACTGGCTCGCTAATTTCGACACCATCACGCAACTTCCCAATCGCGCCCTCTTTGAAGATCGCCTGACGCAAGCCGTCGCGATTGCAAAAGCAACGAATCAATCGCTCGGCGTGCTCTTCATTTCACTCGATCAATTCAAGAAAGTGAACGACTCGCTTGGACATGGTCCCGGCGACACGCTGTTGCGCGAGTTTGCCGAACGATTGAAGAGTTGCATCAGCAAGTCAGACACCGTGGCGCGGTTTGGCAGCGATGAGTTTGCACTGCTGCGCACGCAAATTGACGACACTAACGACGTGATCGAGACGATTGGTTCGTTGTCACAGGTGTTGAAGTTTGCCTTCGATCTCCCCGGGCACGAACTGTTCGCCACCGCGAGTGTCGGCGTTAGTCTGTTTCCGCTCGATGGAGAGGATAGTCACACGCTGCTGAAGAATGCCGGCGCGGCGCTCTACAAAGCCAAGCGATCGGGTGGAGCGAATTACCAGTTCTTCACCTCCGACATGCACGAGCTGGCCACGAGTCGCCTGGCGCTCGAGAGTAATTTACGCCGGGCGATTCAAAACGAAGAGTTCCTGGTCCACTACCAGCCGAGAGTCTCGGTCGATTCGCTGGCAATCACCGGTATCGAGGCCCTGGTGCGCTGGCAGCATCCGCACCTCGGGCTCATTTCACCCTCCGAATTCATTCCGCTCGCCGAAGACACCGGGCTAATCGTGCCGATTGGTGAATGGGTTCTGCGCACGGCGTGTTTGCAAGGCCGGCGCTGGCGCGATCAGGGATTCGCGCCGGTACAGATTGCGGTGAATATCTCGGCGCGACAGTTTCACGATCAGGATCTGGCGGAAACTGTGATCAGGATTCTTGAAGAGACGGGATTGCCGCCCAACTACCTCGAGTTGGAACTGACGGAAAGTTCCATCATGCAGAATGCCGAGTTTGCGGCGGGGATGCTGAACCGTTTAAAGAGTAAGGGGATCAATATCTCGATCGACGACTTCGGCACCGGCTTCTCATCGCTGGCGTCACTCAAGCGCCTGCCGATCGATGCACTGAAGATCGATCAGTCGTTCGTGCGGGAGGCGACCACCGATCCGGACGATGCGGCGCTGGTCATGGCCATCATCACCCTCGCGCACAACTTGCGATTAAAAGTGATCGCAGAAGGCGTGGAGACAGAAGAACAGCTGCGGTTCCTCCAGTTACTGCGCTGCGACGAAATTCAGGGATACTTCTTCAGCCGCCCCGTACCCGCGGAGTCCTTCGTCTCATTATTTGAGCCACAGATCAGTGCTGATATTCAAACCGAGCGACGTCTGACTCACCAAGAATGACCACGTCACCTGCGTTCAAGGAAGTCTCGGTCACACGCGCCGACTTCGGATCGTTTACAAACGTGCCGTTGCGCGAGTTCTGATCCGCAATCACCACACGTCCAGCCTTCACGCCGATCCAAACATGTCGTTTCGAGATCCTCGGATCTCCGATCACGATCTGCGACGACCCTCCATCGCGGCCAATGAAGTCGCCGTCAGCCCTGATATCAAACTGTTGCCCCATCAGCGGCCCCGAAACGAACTTGATCGACCCGTAGTTAGGCTTGAACGTATCGCCATCAGACGTGATCGCAATCGTGCGCGAGAGATCCACGGTCATGCCTTGATCGCCCGCGACAACAGCGGGCGCGGGTGGTGGTGACGCAGCGGGTTTCGCGTAGCTCGGCGAAGGCGAGTGCGCTGCCGGCGACGGCGCGGGTGTCGGATAGCTTTTTCCGCTATCCGGAGCAGCGGGACTCGGCTTCTTGCCCTTGCGACGGCGCATGATGATGACGGCGATGATGATAATGATCAGGAGCAGCCCGATGATGAAGAGCACTCCTACGATTACGCCGACAATCCACAACGGAAAGCTCGATTTCTCTTTTCCTTCGGCCTTGGCCTGCTGGCTGCTTTGCACCAGCCGGTCCACTTCTGAGTGTTGCGGAAAGAGTCTCTTTACTTCTTCAAACTTCGGAATCGCCGAGGAGTAGTACTGGTTCCAGTAGTCATCCAGCCCCTGACGAAAAGTCGTGTCAGTCGGTCCGTATTCGTTCGAAGCGCCGGCACTCTTCACATACTCCATTACCGTGTTGGAAGGCACGATAAACGCGAATCCGGAAACTTCCTGGCCGTTTACGGTGTCGCCGCGAAATGTCAGCAGCCCGACCACTTCGTTCGCGTCGTTCAGTACCGGTCCACCGGAGTTTCCGTGGGTTGCAGGCGTGCTTGTTTGCAGAATCGGAGCGCCACTGCTTGACTGCTTTTTCGCGGAGATCTTGCCGTCGTTGATGGTCGCTTCAAGCGCCGACTTGCTGCTGAGTAGTCCGGAGCTGAAAGTGTCTGCCGCACCGGGATAACCGATAACGGTGACGTGATCCTGTAACTGAACTTTCTCAGAATCGGCCAGTTTGATGATCGGCGCATTCCTGACTTCGATCTTGATGATCGCAACGTCCTTACCCTGATCGGCACTCTCGCCCGTCGGCGCGCCATACTGCTTGATCTCGAAGGGGAACGAGCTCCCGTCAGGGATGATTACGTGATGCACCTTCTGGAAGCTTTGCAACTGGCTGTGCTGATCGATGAAGGTCGTGTTGAGGCTGCGCGGGTCTTTACCGTATTGCTGTCCGATCTGCTGAACCAACTGCCAGAACAGTATCTGCTTCAGTTTGTCCTCGCCATCCTTCGTCATCGAGACGACGTGCGCGTTGGTCGCGATGTATCCGTTGGAGCTGATAAAGAACCCTGACCCCAGGGCGATCGCTTGAACGTTATATACCTGCGGCTGGATACCTGGAGGCGCGAAAAGAATCTGCCCCATACCGCCATCGATAATCCGGACGACTGCGGGCTTGCTGTACATCGCCAGGCGCTCGCCGTCCGACACGGCACTGACGACAAAGGATCGATGCGTGGGAAGCAGCGTAGCGACCACAAAAAAAGCGCCTGTAGCAATAAAAAGCAGTCTGCGCATTAGAAGGCTCCTTGGGGAAGGTTGATTAGCAGTTTCACGATGTCGGTGTGCTTCTAAAGGAATTCCGAACGAAAGTCAATGATAAAGCTTAGCCACAATAAAGCACAAAATAGACAAACGTTTGCCGTATCGTTATTGGACGCCCTGTCGTGACGTTGTCGCCCCCTTCCAGATAAAACAATTTGGCACATTGCTTGCTCAAGTGTGTTTAGCTTTGCTCAGTATTAGGAGGATAGAAGCGTGACGAAAACATTTTGCTTGTTGACGATACTAGTGCTTGCTGCTTTTGGCGCCGGATGCACGGCTGCTGATTCAACCGCCACCCAAAATCCAGCCCAGGCGACTACATCACCCGGCCCTGATAATTCCGAGATAAGTACGACCGTAGATAAAGACGGTACGCGGACTGAAACGCGGACCTTCCGCGACAATCCGCACGTCTCCAAAGTGGTTGTCACCACTCGCAAGGATGGCACGCGAACCGTAAAAGCGACTTCACGCAGCGGTGAAGAAAAGGTTGTGGACACCACCGAGGACGTGCTCCAGGCCACCGGTGAGAAGGTTGCCGACGCGGCAGGGTTTGTAGCTGCTCAAGGTGAGAAGGTCGGAAACGAGGTAGCCGACAAGGCTGAAGACGTCGCGGACAAGACGGTCTCAACCAGCAAGGACGTAGGTGAGAAGACGGTTGAAGGCGCAAAGACTGTGGGCGAAAAAACCGCGGACGGCGCGAAGAAAGTCGGCAGCAAGACAGTTGAAGGCGCAAAGAAAGCCGGCAGCGCAGTAAAGAAAGTAATCCCGTAACAAGCCACAAAAAGGCACAAGAAGAACAGCCACAAAAGGCACAAAAGGCACAAAACAGTTAACCAGAAGGCATGAAGGATGGAATTAATCCTTTGTGCCTTTTGTGCTTTTTTGTGGCCAATCCTTTTTTGTGGCTATACTACCCGCGGCAAGAGGAGGACCCCATGGCTGATACATCGAGATATACGATCATTTGTCCCTGCTGTGAGACGACGCTGGCGATTGACGCGCAGACAGGCGCTCTCATCTCACACGAAGAGAAGACAAAACCGCTCGCTTCGTTTGACGAGATGGTGAAGGGCCTGGACAAGCAGAAACAGATGCGCGAACAGATCTTTGCGCAGGAACTGAGCTCCATGAAAGACCGCGATCGAATTCTCGAAGAGAAGTTTCAGGAAGCAAAGAGGCGGGCCGAAAAGGACCGAAACAAGCCTTTCATCAATCCCATGGACATCGATTAGTCTAACGTCTTCAAACCGGAGAAAACTTGATGGTTCGTACTTTCATTCGTTTGACCCTCAGTGCCTGCCTTCTGCTTGCTGCCCAGTTGAGCGCGCCGGCACAACAAACCCGGATGCCGCAGCTCAAGTTTACCGACCGTACGCTGGCAAACGGGATGCGCGTGTTGACCGTGCCGGATAATTCCAGTCCCACGGTTGCGATACAGGTCTGGTATCACGTCGGCTCTAAAGACGATCCACCGAGCCGCAGTGGCTTTGCTCATCTCTTCGAGCACATCATGTTCAAGAGCACGAAGAACATGAAGTCGGAGATGATGGATCGACTCACGGAAGACGTCGGTGGTTTCAATAACGCTTTTACCAACGACGACGTGACGGTTTATTTCGAAGTGGTGCCGGCGAACTATCTCGAGACTCTCATCTGGGCGGAAGCCGATCGGCTGTCGGGACTGAATGTTGACGATGCGAATTTCAAGTCTGAGCGCGACGTCGTGAAGGAAGAATTCCGGCAGAGCGTGCTCGCGCCGCCTTACGGCATGGCGTTCTACCTGCTGCAATCGAAGTCGTTCATCGAACATCCTTACAAACGGCCCACGATCGGCAGTATTGAAGATCTTGACGCGGCCTCGCTCAAGGACGTGCAGGAGTTTCACTCGACATATTACCGGCCCGACAATGCGACCCTCGTAGTAGTCGGCGACTTCGATCCGAAACAGCTCGATACGTGGATCGACAAGTATTTTGCTCCGATTCCAAAACCGGCGAAGCCGCTGCCGCGCGTACAGGTGAAGGAGCCTCCGCGGAAGAGCGAGATGCGTTTGACGGAGTATGGCCGGAACGATCTGCCTGCGGTTGGTTTCACCTACCTGACGTCGAAGCAGTCAGACCCGGACACGGATGCATTACGGGTCGCGGAAGCGATTCTTTCGACTGGTGAATCTTCGCGCCTGTATCACTCACTCGTATACACACAGCAGATAGCCGCCGACATACTGGGCGACTCAAATGCTCTCGAGGATGCGGGGCTCTTTACCGTCGGTGCGATTTTGTCAGAAGGGAAGAAACCGGAGGACGCGGAGAAGGCGTTACTGGCCGAGATCAAGAAACTTCAGGACGCACCGGTCGCAGCGGCAGAACTCGATAAAGCGAAGAACCAGCTCATCACGAATCAATTGCGCGAACGTGAGAACAACAACGGAAAAGCGCTGGCCCTGGGTGAAGCGGCAGTGCTGCTCGGCGATCCGGCCCGCGTCAACACTGACCTCGCGCGCCTGCAGGCAGTGACTGCTGCGGACGTGCAACGCGTGATGAAAAAATACTTCACCGATGCGAATCGTTTCGTTTTGTACTACCTGCCCGAAGCTTCGAAGCCGAAGAAGGAGGGCCAATAATCATGCGTAACCTGACCCTCGTAATCATTTTCTTTATCAGCGTTGTCTGCGTTAACGCGCAAACACCACAAGCGACGCCTCCGCCACCGGCGCCGCCACGCTCCGGCAAGTTTCCGACGCCGGTTGAGCAAACACTTCCGAACGGCCTGCGCGTGATCGTCGTCGAGCGCAGAGAGACGCCGCTCATTTCGGCACAACTGGTGATCAAGAATGGTGGTGAGATCGATCCGCCTGAGTTGGCCGGATTAGCCGACATGACGGCGAACCTGCTCACAAAGGGCACGCAGAGCCGCGACGCCACGAGGATCGCGCAGGAGATTGAGAGTCTGGGCGGTTCGCTCGACTCGGGCGCGCGCTGGGATGCTTCGACCGCCACCGTCAGCGTGATGTCGTCGAAGATCCAGCAGGCGATGGAGATACTGGCGGACGTGGTGCGGCGTCCGACGTTCAAGAGTGAAGAAGTCGAACGACTGCGACAACAGAATCTCGACAACTTCACGCTCGCGCTTGGCGATCCGGGTTCTATCGCACGATTTGTAGCGGCGCGCGTTGTGTTTGGCGACAGTCCTTACGGCCATCCCGTAAGTGGAACTGCCGAGTCGCTCACGCGTATCACGGCGGCCGACATCGCGAAGATGCACTCGCGTTATTACCGTCCTGACAATGCGATTCTCGTGATCGGCGGCGACATCAGCGGCAAGGATGGTCTGGCGCTCGCGACGAAATACTTCGGCGACTGGCAAAAACCGACGACACCTTTGCCTACTGTCGATTTTGCGATGAAGAGCGACGCTGCGCCTAAATCCGGGCGCGTGGTCGTGATCGATAAGCCGGACGCGGGACAGGCTGCGGTCTATCTGGCGCGCACCGGAATCAATCGCAAGGATCCTGATTATTTCCGTGGCATCGTTTCGAACTCGGTGCTGAGTGGTTACTCGGGACGATTGAACCAGGAGATTCGCATCAAGCGAGGCCTGAGCTACGGCGCGGGCAGTACGCTCGACACACGTCGCGATGTGGGGCCGTTCTTAGCGTCAGCGCAGACGAAGAATGAGTCGGGCGCGATCGTGGCTGATCTGTTGTTGGGTGAGATTGGCCGGTTGTCGTCGGCGCCGCCGGCTGATGCTGAACTAACGCCACGCAAGGCAGTGTTGATTGGAAATTTCTCGCGCAATCTCGAAACCGCGGGTGGTCTGGTGGGCCAGGTTGGTTCCCTCGCGCTCTATGGGATGGGTCTCGACGAGATCAATCGTTACATAAACAACGTGCAGGCAATCAACACGGCGGATATTCAGAAGTTTGCAGGTACGAGGTTGGATGCGAAGACGGCGAACATTATCATCGTCGGGAATGCGAAAGAGTTTTTGCCTGAGTTGCAGAAGAAGTATCCGAACGTGGAAGTGATTCCGGTGGCGGAGCTGGATCTCAATACGGCGCTCTTGCGGAAGCAAAAACCAGCCGCGGATTAAGGCGGATTGGAAGACACGGATTAACACGGATATGAAAAGACTGACTCTTGTGTTGGTGTTGTTTGTTGTGGTCGGTGTTGTGCA
Source organism: Pyrinomonadaceae bacterium (assembly GCA_036379695.1). GTDB lineage: Bacteria > Acidobacteriota > Blastocatellia > Pyrinomonadales > Pyrinomonadaceae > PSRF01. The sequence goes on from DASVGE010000247.1 coordinate 8,550, forward strand.
GGCGCAGCAGACGGCAGTCGATGACGTTGATGCGCGTTCGAATCCGGCTGATTTTGCGAAGCAACTCGGGAGTACGGATCCGCTGGTGAGGAAGAAGAGTGCTGAGGCGCTGGCGCGACTCGCGGCTACCAATCAGCGCAAGCTTGTTGAGGGTTATCACGTTCAGGAAAATAATAAGGAAGTTCGTTTGGCACTCGAGTGGGCGTTGTATCGGATGGGGCGGTCGGAGATGTTGTTTCGCATTGTCGATGAGCTCGATTCCGCGCGGCAGGAACAGGCCATCGGTTATTTGTCTGAGTTGGAGAGCCCGGATGTGCTTTATCCGTTTCTGAAGCGAGACAGTAATGCGCCGCGAATCAATGCCGGTTTGTTGAAAGCGCTTGCGCGGATTGGCGACGCGCAGACTCTCGAACTAGTCAAACCTTTCCGTGAGTCACATCAACCGTACGTCGCCGAAGCCGCCGAGATCGCGCACGACGAGATCGAAAAACGTCTTGCCGAACCCGCGTCCACCATGCGCTCGCGCCCGCGAACTGTCGAGAAGACTGCGGACAAGCCATAGCTCAGAATGCATCCCAGCCTGCGCACATTTCTCGATCTACTCAACAGAGAAAACGAAATCATCACCATCAAAGCCGAGGTCGATCCGTATCTCGAGTTGGCGGAGATCCATCGTCGCGTAATCAGCGAAGGTGGGCCGGCTTTGATGTTCGAGCGCGTGAAGGGCAGCCGTTATCCCGTGGTGACGAACATGTTCGGCACCGCCCGACGCATAGATCTCGCTTTCGGCCCGAAGCCGGAACAGTTCGTCCGCGAGATGGTGCATATTCTGGAGTCGATCCTACCGCCGAATATCGGCGAACTCTGGAAGCATCGCGCTGTTGGCCTCGACCTGCTGAAACTCGGAACGACGAACACGTCTCGATCGCCGGTTACGCAAGTGGTCGATCGTCCTGCGCGACTTGATCAGTTACCGGTGTTGACTACGTGGCAGGAAGACGGTGGACCGTTCATCACTCTCCCGCTGGTCTACACCGAGAATCCGATCACTAAGAAGCACAATCTCGGCGTCTACCGCGTGCAGATTCATGACGCAGCTTCAACCGGATTGCACTGGCAGATCCAAAAAGGCGGCGGCTTTCATTACCACGAAGCAGAGCGTCTCGATCAGCCACTGCCGGTGACGATTTTTCTCGGTGGACCACCCGCGCTCATTCTCGCCGCGATCGCGCCGTTGCCTGAAGACGTGCCTGAGTTGGTATTGGCGTCTCTGCTCGCGGGACAGAAGCTGAAAATGAGTCGGAATCCGTTAGGCCCGGAGAGGCACCGGCTCGTTGCGGAGGCGGAATTTGCGCTTGTCGGTCACGCACCGCCACATCAAAGAAAACCGGAAGGGCCGTTTGGCGATCATTACGGCTATTACTCGCTGCGTCACGATTATCCGGTCTTCAACGTGGAGGCGGTCTTTCACCGGCGCGACGCGATCTATCCGGCAACTGTGGTCGGCAAGCCGCGGCAGGAAGATTTTTTCATCGGCGACTATTTGCAGAAACTGTTGTCGCCGGTGTTTCCCCTCGTGATGCCTTCGGTGCGCGATCTGTGGACGTATGGCGAGACGGGTTTTCACTCGCTTTGCGCTGCGGTGGTGCGCGAGCGCTACGGCCGCGAGGCGCTGGTGTCAGGGTTCCGGATTCTCGGTGAAGGCCAGTTGTCGTTGACGAAGTTTCTGATACTCACCGACACGCCGCAGGACCTGAGCGACTTTCCTCGCTTACTCGAACACGTGCTCGAGCGGTTTAAGCCGGAGACAGATCTCTTCGTGTTTTCAAATGTCTCGATGGACACGCTTGATTACACGAGTGGCAAGGTTAACGAAGGCAGCAAAGCGATCATGCTGGGGCTGGGCGATCCGGTTCGCACCTTGCCGCGCAAATTTGAAGGTCAGTTACCCGGCTACGTATCGCGTGCGGAAGTTTTCTGTGGCGGGTGTTTGGTGTTGCAAGGGGCTGAAGCGCTGCCTTCACAAATTGCAAACGATCCGGCTTTTGCTGAGTGGCCCCTGATCGTCTTGCACGACGATGCCCGCGTCGCCCAATCCTCACCGGATTTCCTCTGGGCCACCTGGACGCGCTTCGAACCAGCCTCCGACATCTATGCTTCACAGACCACAATCCAACGACACCATCTCGTCTACAAAGCCCCCATCGTGATCGATGCACGCACCAAACCCGGCTTCCCAGACGAACTCATCGTCCGCGACGACATCTCAGAACTCGTCGATCGGCGCTGGAATGAGTATTTCAATCCGCGTTCATCCGCGGCAAAATAATCGTAAAGATTGCGCCGCCGTCGGCTGAGTTAGCGGCCGTGAGCGTCCCACCATGTTGAGTAATGATCCGATGTGTGAGCGCTAATCCGACCCCGTGACCTTTCGTTTTCGTCGTAAAGAACGGGATAAAGATCCTCTGCAGGTCGGTTAACGGAATCCCTGTTCCGGTGTCTTGTACTTCAATTACTGCTCCTTTTACACGCACGTACACACGCCGTTCCGTCTTCTCTTCCGGTATCGCCTCGGCGCCATTGCGCATGAGGTTGAGCAACGCAAGTCGCAGCATTCGTTCGTCGGCGTGAACCATCGACGGCTGCTTCACATCCACCACCAGCTCAACGCGCAACTCCTGAAACAACGGCTCGAGCTCAGTCGCACATTCTGCAATCAGTTCTGCCAGCGACACCTCTTCGATCTGCAACGGCTGCGGTCGTGCGAAGTTCAGAAACGCCGTCACCATGCTGGAAAGATTCCGCACCTCATTCAGCAATTCTACGTGCCCCAAAAGCTGCGCATACCCCTGCAAGGTCGCGATCGCGTTCTTGAATTCATGCGCCAATCCCGCCGACATCTCGCCAAGACTTTCGAGGTTGTTTTTGAGCGCCACCTGCTCGCGCAACTCCGTCACCTCGGTAATGTCCGTCAAAAGGCACAGAGCTCCTCTTGGACCACGTTCGGGCGGAAGCTCAATCGGCGCGATGGTTGCGCCCAACCGGCGTAACCGTCCATCCGCGCCCACGGTCTGGATCTCAGTGCGTCGATACAAAGTTCCTTTCTGCAAACAATCACCAACCATCTGGGCCAACTCTTCATGCGCGCCAAATAGTTGCTTGTACGACTCACCCAACGCGTGACCATCCACTTGCAGCAACGTGCGTCCAGGTGTGTTGATGGTTATCGAGAGGCCCGCCGCATCGAACGCAATCAAGCCGGAAGGAAGACTCGCCACAATACGCTCGCTGAACTTCTCCGCGGAATTGCGTTGCTCCTGCAACTCCGACACCACCGACTGAAACGTTTCCAGTACAAACTCCGCTTCGTCTCGCGACTTGAGCACCTGTTTGGCAACTGTCGCGCGTTGTGCCTCACCGACGAGCTGTTGATACGGACGCAGCAGCCAGCGCAGCAGGAACAAAATCGCGAGCATGCTGCCAATCAGGATCGCGAGGAACGACGCGAACAGGATTGGACCACGTGCATCGGGAGTGTCAGGAGTGACAGCGTAGAGCAGGACGGCAAACAGGACCGCCAACAGGAAAAGCCCCGTCAGCATCGTCAGTCCGGATTGGAAACGATTGCGGTATGTCACCTGAACTGGCCTGCGTACCATTCAACTATAGGTGAACCGAAGAGCAATGCTGCGATGGCGCCGAGCCCGAGAAAGACGCCGAAAGGCAGCAGCATCTGCATGTTTCGCTCGCGCTGTCGCGCCATCAGGAGAATGCCGATCACCGACCCCGTCAAAACACCGACGAAGATAGTCAGGATCGTGAGTCGCCAACCGAGATAAGCGCCAACCATGAACATCATCTTGACGTCGCCGAGACCCATCGCCTCGATGCCGCGCAGTTTTTCCCAGGTCCAACCCATGAGCCAGAGCGAACCGCCGCCAAGCAGCGCGCCGATGAGCGCTCCCGCCAGCGACGTCACCCAGATCGGCATGTCTGCAAGCGCGCCCTGTGCGAGCGAGGGCACGTCGTCAAAGTGCGGCGTGCCGGTTAACAAAGGAATGGCGATGCGTGCGACGAGCGCGAAGACAATTCCGGGATAAGTAATGACATTGGGAAGCAGCATGTGTTCGGCGTCGATAAAAACCAGCGCCAGTAACGCCGAAACAAACACAAGATCGAAGGGCAGGGCAGCGCTCAGGCCATCATGCCACGCCACCGCGACAAACAACGCCGCCGTGAGCAGTTCGACTGCCGGATAGCGAAACGAGATGTGCGCTTTGCACTTCCGGCACTTGGCGCGCAACGCCAGGTAACTAAGGACCGGTAAGTTGTCGTAAAAAGCGATCGCCGCGCCACACGAAGGACAGCGCGAATTGGGAAACACGATCGACTCTTCGAGCGGAACGCGATGAATTACAACGTTGAGGAAACTGCCGATGATCGCGCCAAAAACTCCGGCTACGATGTAACCAAAAACGGGGGGAAGCACGTTTACGTCAATCATCTGAAATCAGTCTTTTCCGTGTTTATCCGTGGCTTGTTTTTCCCAAAGCAGCAAGTGCTTCAAAAACGCATGATGCGCGGCGAAGCTCGCGATGGTAAAGCCCGCGAAGCCGTCGCGTAACCCGCCTTTCAAAATCAGGCTTCGAAAAAATGCCGCTGGTCCTGCTGAAGCGACGCCAAACACTGAAGTGCGCCGGCCCTCCTCGAACATTTGCCGGGCGGCTAGTGGAGCGTAGCGCTCGCCAATCATGCGGTTGTGGTGGGCCGCATTCGGTGAAGTATAGTGCAGCAGATCACCATCCAGCGTCTCGACACGCGCCCCCGGATTCATCGTCACGGATTCGTGAATGTGACGCTGCTTCCAGTGGCCCTGACTCTTCTTAAACAGTCGTAACTGCCGATCAGGATACCAACCTCCGCCGCGTATCCACCGCTGTTGATAATAAGTGCGACGTGCGATCTGGTAACCATCGGCAAGCTCGACCTCGGGCCGTTTTCGCAAACTCTCGATCGAATGCTTGAGCTCAGCAGAGACACGCTCGTCTGCATCGAGACTGAAGATCCACTCGTGCCGGGCCTGTTCGACTGCAAACTGCTTTTGCGCGCCGAAACCGGGCCAGGCGTTGGTTATCACGCGTGCGCCCACAGCTTCAGCAAGCTCGCGCGTCGCGTCAGTCGAGTTAGAGTCTACCACCACAATCTCGTCGGCCCATGCGACTGACTCGCATGCGGCTTTGATATTCGACTCTTCGTTGAAGGTGATGATGGTGGCGCTGACCCTCATAAAACAATTAAGCCACAGATTTTCACGGATTAACACCGATCAGTGTTAATCCGTGAAATCCGTGGCCCATTTATCAGGGTTGGAGGTTAAGGCACGGTGGGTGTGTCTACGACTACGTTGTTGGCCCGCAACGTCGTTGAAGTTGCACGTTGCAAGTCCGCCAGCGCCTTGTTGTAGTCAGTCTCCGCTCTCAACTCCGAAGCACGCGCGTTTGCGAGTGCGTTCTCACGTTGGAACAGCAAGAACGTCGTCGAACGTCCTACCTGGTACAGGCGCTGCTCGCCTTCGAGTTGCGCTTCCGCATTGACACGCGCTTCACGTGCCGACAGCACTCGCTGGCGCGCCGATTCAACCGCCTGTGCAGAATTGCGAACGTCCACTTCGATTATCTGCTCCTGCGATCGCATCGATGCCGCCAGCTGCTCTTTCTGAATTCGCGCGCCCGCGAGATTCGCTTCCGCGGTCTTGTTCTTGAACGGGAATTGAATCGTTACGCCAACGGTGACATTGCGCGTGTCACCGCCGATGAGATTGCGCAACGTCTGCCCATAACCACCAATCAGCCTCGGGTTTACGATATTTGATTCCACGACGGCCAATGGCGGCACAGCCTCCGTGATGCCCTGAGCCCTCTGAGTTCTTTGAATTTCGTCGAGCAAAAACGCCAGTGGATCCGTCAACGGATCGCCCACAATCAGGGGCTGCGTAGCGCCCGGAGGAATGATGGTGGCGAGGTTGTTTCCCGCCAGACCGGTGAGCGCAACCGTGCCGACCAAATCGATCTGAGGCTTGGTCTGGTTCTTGAAGAACGTGATATCGATGTCGTTGATATCACCTTGCAGTCGCAGCCGCCGCAGTTCGGGACGGTTGTCGCGCGCGGCTTTCAGCGCTTCGGCAAGATTCACCGGATTCGTATCAAACTTCGGTGACTCAGTCGGAGTAAGCTGCGCTGACCAGTCAGGACTGGTCGGTTCCTTGAAGATCAGGATCTTCAGATTGTTTTCCGCAATCGCGACTGATTGAATCGCACTCAGCAACGCCGTTTCGCGATTGGCAACTTCAGTGAGAACCTCAGCTCTCTCCAGTGGAGCCCTCGCGCCCGCCGCGATCTGCGCCTCGATGTTGCGGAGACTCTCACGCGACAGGTTCAGGTTCGACAGTTGGTTCTGCTGGTCACGCAGAGAGAAGACGAGTTCCCAGTAAGCCTGCTGCACGCGATTGATCACGTCGATCGTACGCTGGCGAAAGTCGGCGTCTGACTGGTCCAGGCGCTTTCGTTGAATACGAATCTGCCGGCGATTGTTATCGATGGAACGATTGCGCAACAGCGGCTGCGTGAACCCTAACGACAGGTTCGATGAGTAAAACGGATTCAGCAAGCTGAAAGTGTTACTCGTGTTTGTGTGCGAGTTTGCAAATTGCAGGAAATAGCTTCCGCCGCCCCGGCCAAACTGTTTCTGCACGGAAGGGTTCCACGAGTAAGTTGTCGTGCTGAGGGTACCGGATGTACCGGAGCCACCGCCCAACTGGCTCTGCTGCGGCGAGATGCGCTTGTCGTATTGCGGCGTGATCGAGAAGATCGGATCGAAGATACCTTCGAGTGAGCGCAACTGAGTCTCAGCAATGCGAACGTCGTCGCGTGCGACTTCGATGTCGTTGTTATTTTCGAGCGCGCGTTTGATCGCGTCGTTCAGAGACAACGGCAACGACTCACTGCCCACACCTAAACGCTGAAGACTCGGCACCGGCGGCAACGGCCGTGGCTGAAACTGCGGAATCACCGGTTCGCGCAGAGGTTCAGTCGTTCCAGTCGCTCCACCCGGCACGGTACCAGCCGGCGGTGTTGCCAACGGCGTTGCTTGCGGCGTTACGACACTTCCCGGTGGCGCGGTCGGATTCGTTTGCTGCGTTCCCGGTGGCGCCGTAGGATTTTGCGTCGGCGTCGTGGTGCCGGGGATCGGATCCTGTCCTGGCGGTCTGGTCGGATCGCCCGGTGCGGGTGTTGGTCGCGGTGTTGACTGGGGAACTTGTGCCAGGACCGCGCTCATTCCGCTAAACAAGATGCACGCGAGAACGGCGGACCTAACTAAAGTGCGAGAGATAAAATTAAACATCGGACGAGAGCTCCTTAACGTGTTTCTTCCAGTTCGGATTGCGCTGACAAGGAAGAGTCGTGGACATTCTGGCAAACGAAGGTCCGCCGCATCAAGCCTGTACTACGTTGCGTTCGAAAAGGCAGTTTCAAAAAGTTCGGAAAACGCTGGCTTGACACGCCGAAACGCGCCGAATAATCTTGCGTTTCTCTTTGTAGAGACACTGCGGGGCTACTCCAGGTTACAAAGGCG
>DASVGE010000248.1:0-22347 GCA_036379695.1 Pyrinomonadaceae bacterium
GCTGACGAGAACCAGCAACGGCAAATGCGAGACGAGGCGATAAGACTTTGGGTCGCCGCTTATCATCTCCAGCGAAGAGCCGCTGAAGCCCGAATGCCATTCTCCTATGACGACCAACTCCTTCGGCGTGAGGCGATCCGAATTGCTTATCTGCTCGTAAGAAACGCAGTCAATCAGGCCCGTCTAATCGAAGAAGCCACAGTCACAATCTCCGTCAACCAGGCATTGTATGGACTCGATGAGGAAGTCCTGGGCATTCCAGAGGCGGCATAACCGCCGCCGTATATTCGAACCCGAACAACTCCCTTTTGGAAATACCGTAACTCAAGGAAACTCTCGATGAATTCAGCCGCCGCCGAACAACAAGCACAGCCGTCAGATGTACTCTGCGACAGGGTGGCAAAAAGCAAGTCTATCGATGAAGGCTTCGCTGCTATCGTCAGCATCTTCACTGAACTGAACGTCACAATCGAGCGCGTAACACTCGTCCGAGGTGATCAAACCTTAACTCGCGCTCTGAATGAAAATGCTTCCGGCGTACGACGCGAGATCAAGGGTCAGATTGCAAATACAACCTTGACCGTGACTTGTATAAATCCAATTTCAAGTCTTCATACAGTTCTTCAAACGATCATCATAGTGGCAGCAAACGCTGCTCGGTCGTGGAGCACGGGTCCACCAAATTCCGAAGAGCAACTTGACAGCGCCAGGATGATCGGCGTGAGCACTGAAATGCGCGAATTACTCAAGGAGGTCGCCGCCGCCGCCCGTTCTGCGCATTCCGTCCTTATCAAAGGTGAGTCGGGTACTGGCAAAACTACCGCCGCCGAAATGATTCACAAACAGAGTCTTCGTGCCGACAACGCATTCGTAGACATTAACTGCGCCGCCCTTCCAGATAGCCTAATCGAGAGCGAATTATTTGGTTATGAAAAAGGGGCATTTACCGGCGCTGCGATCACCAAGAAAGGGCTTTTTGAAATGGCCGATGGCGGCACTCTTTTCCTCGATGAGATCGCCGAATTGAAACCTGAGCTTCAAGCAAAACTGCTTACGGCAATTGAACACAAACGGATTCGCCGGCTGGGAAGCACAAAGGATGTTCAGTGCGACGTGCGAATTATCGCTGCTACTTCACGCAACATTCAGACGATGATTCGCGAAAACACATTTCGCGAAGACCTCTATTACCGGATAGCCGTACTCGAGATACAAATCACTCCCCTTCGTACGCGACCTTCAGACATACCTCTTCTTATCAAACAGCGACTGTTACACGAGCAACAACTGACTGGAAACACTGTCTCTTTTCAGATGGACCACCTCGCTCTTAATGCGTTAACCGCCTACGAATGGCCCGGAAATATTCGCCAGCTCCAAAACATAGTGTCGCGTTTGGCAGCTCGCGTTAATGGGAAAAACCCCATTACTGAAGCTGACGTCTTTTCCATACTGCCGCACGAACCGATCGAAGAAGGCTCGCTAGTCTTACCGGCCGGAGCGCGATTCATATTGCCGAACGAGGATCTCCCTTCCTATGTGGCGCGTGTTCAACTGCTCGCGATCGATGCCGCTATGCAATCGGAAGAAAACAATTCACGCGCAGCCGAACGACTCGGCTACAACCGAACTTCCCTATTGGGTCTGAAACGAAAACTTCAGGAGCGCGGCTACCGAACAGGCGGTCAGAACAAACAAGAACGTCTTTCAGATTCAAGTGAACAGCAACAACTTCCAATACCGCCACCGACCAACTAAGTCACAGCAACCACGACCAGGGGTCTCCAACAAATGCGTTACTCACCTATACCAAACGAAGCCCAAACGATTACAGCAGAACTGTGGACTTCGGCACCTTCTGCCACAATCATGTTACAAGTGCTTTCACAAGCAAACCTTCGTCACCCTCACAAACTGCTTCCTTACAAGCAACACCTTCGTCTATTCGCTGCATCCTGCACGCGCCGCATCGCCCATTTACTTGCAGATATTCGCAGCCGCGTTGCTGTTCAAACCGCCGAACTCTTCGCAAACGGACGTGCATCCACTTCAGCAATGCAAACAGCCTACACCAATGCAAGTTCAGCTATTATGGAACATGCTCACACGTACAGCGCCTTTTCACTCACTCAGCAAACTCACTTTCATCCAACGGGCGTCAATGAACAGATTCTTCATGGCGCAGCAGTTCTCCATGCAGCAGCAGCCGCTGCAACATGCTGCTTAGCAGAACCGGCATCGACGTCGCTAAGCGTCGCCACAGCTTGCGCAAAATACACTACCCGAGCACTCTATTGGGAACATCTCGCAATCGGAGCTGATAAAATAATAATTTCCGAGTTGATGGATGGAGAAGAACAACGACAAGCGCATATTCTCAGACTCTTTGTAGGTAATCCCTTTGCTCCGCAAACATTCCCTCCCATGAATCTTCCTTCGGCGAATTCAACGGCCCAAGAAGCAAGCTGCACGCAACACTATGTAAACGCGGCGTAGTAACCTCCGCTAACAAACTATGTACGACACTTCAACGATTGCCAGTAAGCACGAACGACTCACCCATGGCAGGGACGATTTTGGTTCTTATGGAACTATCTTTGCCCCCGAGTCCGACCACGAGATTCCCGCACCCGATGTATCAACAGAGCACAAGTCAATCCCTCGGCAAATCAACAGCAAGCCTTCACGCACACGACCGAATAGAAACTGACGCACCATTCTTCCCCTCGTTTGAAGCCGGCGAGCGCGAGTTGGCCCAGATCGCCGCGGAGACGCAGCGCGCCCAACGAGTGCAAGAGCACCGAAAGTCCATGCGCGTTTGTTGGCCGGACTGGGATCAGAACCTGTCACCAGGTGCGCAAGTCGAATGCGGCACGTGCATCGCGACTCGACTGGATGGAACTGTGCTTTATGCCTACACCGCTCCGTGCAAGATTATCGAAGTGACTGACGACAACGAAACTTTCGTCGTAGAGATCGACTATCCAGAGCAATCGCTAAAAGCATCACCGTGGCTTGGCGAGCAGAACGGCACGAGGCTACGCTTAGACATTTGCGAACTGTGGGTGCCGGTCAGAATCCTTCTGGACGCACGTGACAACAAATAAGAAGCCGCGCGTTCCTATGATCGAGCTTCGGATTCAGTTTCACAGCCGCCTCATCTCATAAATAACAATCACGAACTTCACAATCACGAACTTCACCTTCTGACAACTCAAATATAGGCGGCAGTCATAGTGGCCCAAACGTGTCCTATGACTTCACTAAATTTTTCCCAACGCGGCTTCACTGTGGACGCGATCGACCTCTTCTGTGGATTCGGTGGTTCAGCGCAAGGCATCAAAGCTGCCGGTGCCGACATTAGGGCGGCAGCTAATCACAACGAACTCGCTCTGGCGTGTCACGCAGCCAATTTTAAAAATGTCCAACATTATCGAGCAGATCTAGTCAATCCTGACAGCGCGGACTACATGGACGCCGCAGACTTGCCCGCCGCACGGTTCGCATGGGTGTCACCAGGATGTACCCACCACTCTCCCGCCAACGCCAAAAAAATATACGAACGTGGACGTCAATCAACGCTCTTCGAGGAAGACGACTTTGACGAGGTCGCCTACGCGAATAGCGAACGCAGCCGAGTCACAATGTCCTGCGTACTCCGCTATGCTGAAAAGCACAAACCAGAAATCATAGTCGTCGAGAACGTAGTTGAAGTTACCTTATGGGGACCCGGGCGTGATGGTTCAACCTTCGCGTGGTGGAAACGCACGCTGGAAAACATAGGCTACGAAATCGAATGCCTCTTCCTCAACTCGCAGTTTTTCCCGCCCTGCCCTCAAAGCCGGGACCGCGTATATTTTGTTTGTTGGAAAAAAGGTAATCGAAGACCCAACCTCGACTACCGACCGCTCGCCTTTTGCACTAGCCACCGCTGCGGCGGCCGCCATGTCTACGCCGTTCAAACCTGGAAGAAACCAACGAAAGCATGGCCGCTACCGCGATGGGGCAAATACAAACGTCAATACATCTATTGTTGCCCCGACTGTAAAAGTCAGGTAGAGCCGGCTTCATTCCCAGCTTATATCGCTATCAACTGGTCCAATCTAGGTCCAACCTTAGGTGAGCGCGCCGAACTTGGAATGAACGAACTTGCAAACGCCACGGTGGATCGCATACGCCGAGCGCTCGCCAAATTCGGTTCGACGCCGCCCTTTATCATCCCCACCAAAAGCGTTTGGGGAACAGATCGATCAGTCGCACAACCGTTCACTGCACAAACAACTCAGCAGGACAAGGGACTGGTCAGCGCCATCATCAAAAACAATGGCGCACCCAACGAAGCCAAGTACCGAGCTCTGTCACCAACCACGCCATTAGGTGCCCTAACTACCAACCCGACCCAATCTCTGGCAACAGCCGCCGTCGTGCCGCAACGCTTCAACAGCAAAGCCTCCAGCGCACATTCAAACCTTCCCACGGTAACAACCAAACAAAGTGACTTAAATCTTTCCTCTGTAGTCCTTCCCGCCGCGGGGAACACTTACGAAGCTCCCGGCTATACGAGAGCACGACACGTAGCAGAACAACTCTACACGCAACACACGACTAGAGCGTTCGCGTTTGCCTCTGTGCCTTCGCTTGTCGAAATGCGAGGAGGAGGCTCCATTCAAGCCGGCCAACATCCCGTCACTGACACAACTCATACCGTAACTGCCGGAGGCTCGCACCACGGTTTGGTCTCGACACCGCTATTGCTCAATGGTCAGGATAACAACTCCGTCCACACAGTAACTGAACCAGCCTACACCGTCCGAGCGAACGGTGGAGCAGGCCGTCTCATTTCGCCTGCACTCTTCGCTAAATTGAATGGTGGTCCAACTGACACTGCTTGGCACCCCACCACAGATCCCTTCAACACAGTTACCCCTCGTGACACTCACGGCCTCCTAATGTTGCCGTGGATTGAAGAATTCCGAGCAGATCCTCTTGCAGTCACGAAACACTTCGCGACCCTGATGCCTCAATTCCGCCATCAACTCGAATCGTCACCCGAAATCCCACTCGACCAAATCACCACAGACGATTTGATGAAGACTCATTTCCGGATGCTCGAACCCGACCCGGAACTAAGGAGGGCCATGGCCTTCGATGACGATTACATCCTCCTCGGAAACAAAACCCAAAAGACGTCTGGACTTGGAAATGCCGTAACCCCACCTGTCGCCACGTGGATTACAGCCAGATGTCTCGAAACGCTTGGCGCACTTGTCGATTAGATCCGATTAAGCGCACCTCAGACAGACTTCCTTATGAACGCCTTGCCCCAACAGGCTCCATTTCCCTTCGCCTGCCAACGCTGGCGCGATCGGCGTGGCATTTACCGACCCCCTAACGAAGTCATATCGACCCATGATTATGAAGTTGCACCGATAACATTCGTCGAAGCAAAAGCATTCGTCCAACAGCATCACTATTCGGCTGCGTATGTCGCCTGTAGATTCCGATATGGCCTCTTCCTTCGCTACGGCCAATTTCCGAAAGACCAATTGGTGGGTGTAGCTGTCTTCTCAATGCCCATGACGCACAAAGTCTTGACCAACATCTTTCCTTGTGACGTACTCGAAGCCGTAGAATTAGGAAGATTCGTACTTCTCGACAACGTCCCCTCCAATGCGGAGTCCTGGTTCTTTGCCCGCTGCCGTGAACTCTTAAAACGAGAAGGCATCAAAGGCATCGTCGCATTCTCTGACGATACTCCACGAACATCGATCTTCCCGGTTCACTCCCTCATTTTCGCGGGACATATTGGCACGATAACGCCAATCGTCACTGTCCACACGATGTAGTCTATTCATAGATAGTTATCTATGAGGTGAAGTCGCATAGTTGATTCCCCAACGGAGCGAGTTTTTTTATCCAGTTCCTGCTCCCAACCGAAAGAACACTCCGATAACATTTAACGGCTGGCGCCCATTTTTTTCGAGGTCGATTGTGCTATATTTCGCGCGCCCGCGCGGAGGATAGGGCAACGCTGGAGAGCGACCTGAGCGCCGTCGCGGGTGAGTGTACGGAGGGGGCAGGGCCGTGTGCTCTGCCCTTGATTTCAGTTGACCTCCGGGACTCCTTAAAGCGATAAACTCACTGCTTGGCCAGAAAATATTTGGGTGGCCTGCGGCGAGTAACGAAGGTTTTCAAAAGCGCTGAGTGCAATACTGTCACCACTCTCGAGTAGCGGATGCATCCAGCTCACGCTTTCAAACTGGTCACTGCTCCGACGCTACGTCACCGGTATCAGGTGGTACGTGCGGATGGACTCCCGGATATCAACCTCACCTTCTTTGCCAATTGGCTGCGCCACTCATTGTCCGAAGCATCAATTCCGCTCTATATGCGAGAGATACTCGCCCTGATCAATTGGAGCGCCGACGATCCAGTTGTTCAGGCTCGCGGTTGGCAACTTCTCGGAGAACCAGCTCAATCGCGAAACATAATTAGGCAATACCTGTGTGTCGCAGCGAAATGCAAGTTGACCACCAGAACAGACACATGCGGTCTCAAAGTCACATACATCAATCCAGCGGAAGAGTCAGCAATTAATATCCGAATACTGCTCGCGGCTTTGAAACGCTTATTTGAAGCTCTATCTTCGAACGGCCTCTATCCTCATCACAATCCACTCGTTCATGAAGACGCTACCAGCGTCCGCAATCAGCTGCGTCAAAATTATCGTCAAGCTGTCCGGGCGATTGAGCAACGAGCGCCTATGCCGGCCAAGAGTGGCGTCGATCCGCCCGCGCCAGACCTTAGGCTGTCGGAAAACTACTTCCGGCATATCAATAACGAATGGGTGCCAAGAACCGTCGATGATGTCGACTTCCCGAACCTCGTGTACGCTGCTGGGAAGAAATATGGCTGGAGCCTGCGTGAGCTTTGTGCCACCAGAACCTTGTTCGAGTCTGGTGCGCGAATATCAGAAATCTGTAGTCTGACTGCGAATGACTGGTCCTTTAGTCACTTCACGAATCGTTTTCGTGCTTCAAACAAAGGCAGTCATGGAAAGCGCACGAAGATCCTGGTTGTGTCTTCCCCAACCGCGAAACTTTACAGACGTTATTTTGAAGGCTTTCGAGTATCCGACAAAAGCTCATCGGCGCTCACGATTCGCAGACTGACGAAGTTACTTTCCGATCATCCTGAACAATTGGCTGACATCCCCCTCTTCCTGACTGCAAGAGGGACACCGCTGACTGCTAAGCTTTTTCGCGATTACTATTGGACTCCAGCCTTAAAAGCCGCAGGAATAGATGCTGATCCTCATCAGGGACGCCATTGGTTCGTTACCAACGCCCTCAGGAACATTGAACAACTCGCAAGAACTGAGGCTGACTTAATTCGGGGGAAGCAGGAATTAATTCAATACATGGCCTGGCGCACCGGTGAACGAACGTTGGCGACCTACGATCATATTCAGCGTGCCGGACAATTTCTGGGGAAGTTAGAGGTCATACATAAAAAGATGAAACGACGAGAAATGGCAATTGTGGATTCGCCAAAGCGTAGAGCACCGTCCCAGACGGTTGAGGTGCCGCAATCAGAAACTTTGGATGACGATCTTTCCTTTCTCCTCGGCGAAGATGAAGATGATGACACCTGAAAGAGCTGCCCAACGGTTACTTGAAAAATTACCGGCAGATTTTCCTAAACGCCAACCAATACCCAACGAGCTTGTTGCTCAACTTTGCGATGCCTTGTGGGAGGCAAACATTCAGCCTAACTCAATTGCTGTAACACGAAGGTTGAAAGGAGTCATTGCAAAGAGAGTCTCACCGGGAATAGTGGCGTGGAGAAAGAGTAGGGGTTTGCCAGAGCAAGGAGTTCGCGCTACGACTGCACTTCCAGTTTCCCTGGAAGACCTTGCGAAGATCATCGCAAAGCCCATCACACGGGCGCCGTTAACCGCTTTCGACCCTTCAAATGATGGACGTTGGCCCGCACCATCTCGCAAAGTAATCAGCTACCTGGGCAGAATTGAAAATGCGTCGCTACGCAATGCTATAGCTCTGTATGCATTACTCAAAGGCGACTTGCAATCATTCCAGACATATAGCCGGATTGCCAATTTTTCTTCCAACATGCGCATCGTAATGGTCGAACAAAACGTGCATGACGTGACAGCCATCGATCCGAATGACTTCCTCTTCCGCATACACGAAGGAGAGATTGGCCGGGCGTTGAGTTTCTACCAGCGTGGAACCTTCATCAGTAGTTGGAATGATGTTAGCAATACTCTTGAGACTTATTCCGAGCAACTCAACTCCAGGCAGCGTAAGTCTATCGTCCCCTTCTTTATCCGACCAATAACTGATCGACGCAGACTAGTTCGAATAAAGCATTGGAAAACCTACGAGGCCGCAAGACAGGCACGCGTTAAGGAAAAAACTGATGCGTTCCACGCCCAGTTTCATCGTGTTCGTTTCATAGCAAGAATGCGACTAAACCAAGTGCGCCGGTTTTACGACGCTATTAACTCTGCGATCGTTTACGTCCAGACGCACCATACATCTTTACCTTACGAATTTAGCTACGAAGAAACTGTAGTAACGGAACGTAATCGAAAGCTTCGCCAGCGTGTACGGCTAATCCTTTGGGACACTGTTTCAGTCCATGACGAAGCCGTCCGCAAGGGCTTCACGGTCAACAGCACCACTGCCAAATCTCGACGGCACCTACAAGGAATTTTTTCTCAAGCCGCCCGCCGGTTCCATATCGAATACTGCAGTACAACTTGCCCTGAGCCTGGTGTAAAGCCTCAGGAGCTTTGGCTTATCGACCTCTACAATAATCATGTGTTTCAAACTACGTCGAATCCAGAGTGGATGGAACAACGTGAAAAGTTCAATCATCAGTGGGGTTATGAGAGCCGCGGTCTATGGACTACTAAATCGGGATTACTGGGATCTACTTTTGGGAGCGTAAATATCCGCTTCTTGCAGAAGCGTGAAGGTCGCTGTTTCATCCCGTATGTAGGGATTCATGCTGCTAGTCTTTTTGCTCACCTCGTCATTCGGGTTCAAACGGTCACTGGCGCACGGTTAGGAGAGGTACAACAGATCGCACAAAACGCCGAATGCATAAAGCAATTGGTCAACGTCGGCCCAAAAGGAGCTACTCGTTGGTTATTACGCCTTATTCCGAAAGGTCGTAAGGTCAGGGAAAATTACTTTATCGATGAAGAGACCAAAGATTGCCTAATGGAGCTTGTTAGATTTCTTCGTGAAGTACACAAAACTAAGAAGCTCCCGATTGTAGAAACACAATACGCCAAGACCCCACCTGATCGTTATCTATTGCAATGGAGCGGCCGTGGAATACATCAGGACGTATTGAATGTCTTGATTCGTTTTATGCTACATGGGCTTGCCCTAAAGACGGCGGACGGCAAGCTCATCCATATTACGTCTCACATACTGCGGCATGGCCTAGCCACCGAACTGGCTCAAATGAAGGTGCCAGTTGACGTCATTGCGCAAATCCTCCATCAACGAGACCAAACTGTCACGAAATACTATGCACGGCCCACCACAACGCAGGTAATGAACGCCGCCGAAATTATCTTCGTGGACCGCGTCGATGTCGCTGCCGAAGCATTGCGCAGTCCGGACGAAATCGGCCGTATGTTAAAAGAAGCCGAAGGAAAGATTGGAGCACTTACCGAAGTATTAGGAGGTACTTGCGTAGTCGCCAACTTATGTCCGGCAAAATTCGCTTGTGTCGGGTGCTCTGGCAACGCTCCAGATCCCGACAAGCGTTACCAAATTGAGCGGAAACGTCGTTGGGCCCAGGATCAATCGGGGTGGGCTAAGAAACAGGGACTGTTGGCCGAAGAACGGCAATTGAAGCAGATTATTCAGGATTGTGATTTGGTACTGAACGAGATGGATCTAATAACCATCGCCCGGGAAGACGCTCTCCAGAGTGTGACTATAAACCACCAGTGATCTTAAGCTCGCGATCTATGCGAAAGCCCCGCAAGACACAATATCCTGAATGG
This sequence comes from Pyrinomonadaceae bacterium, assembly GCA_036379695.1. Lineage (GTDB taxonomy): Bacteria > Acidobacteriota > Blastocatellia > Pyrinomonadales > Pyrinomonadaceae > PSRF01. The sequence goes on from DASVGE010000248.1 coordinate 10,052, forward strand.
TTGCGAACGCGTTGGGACGAGAAAAGGAGCGTTACCGCAGATCGTGTCTTTACAACCGTAACGAAATTAGTAAAGCAACAAAGGACGATCACTCTGTCTGCGATATGCGAAACGATCAAATCAGACTTCGGTTTGCCAATGTCACCGAACACCATCAAGCGAAACGACTTGGCTTATGAAATCTACAAAACGTATCGGAAGACTCCAGTCACAGGACAATTGAGAGATTCAGATCTAGACCAACTACTCGAAAACACTTCGACAGAAGCAAAACACAAAATGCGAGCTAAGATATCCCGCCTTCGACGCCAATCTAAAGACTCACTCATCGCAAAGATCATTCAACTGGAACGTAAGGTGGAGACGCAGAACGCTGTTGAGAACGCGCTGCGTGACGAAGTCATAGAAATGAGTCTGCAAGCGCTCAGTAAAACATGCCTAGCCAGCTAACAACGGTAGAAATGGCTTCTACACGAATTGAATTACGTTATTGGCAGGTACCCAGTATTTTGGGCGGGACCGAATATGTGGCTTTACCTAAAGTGTGGCCGGGACTGGCACAAATTTTTGGCCGGAAGAACTACGAATTTCACTTTGTTGAGTTAGTGATAGAAAGAGGTTGGCTATAAAGTTTGGCCGAAAGTGCAAACTGGAAATTAATCGAGGCCGGAAGTGCAGAAATGAAAGACCGTACATTACGCCTTCGCTCCTGAAGTTCGGGTCCATTAAACTGCATGCTACCGGCAAACTCACACAACCCATAGCAAACCTCCCGTCAAATCGTCTCAATTTCTCGGGGCATACATGATAATAAAGACTCCGAGCAAGGCCACCACCCCGCCAAGGATGTCGAACCTGTCAGGAGCAATCTTATCAACGCGCATCGCCACAAGAGCGAGAGTGCAAGGAACACCCCTCCATACGCTCCATAGACACGGCCGAAGTTTGCAGCTTGAAACGTCGGAATAACTCCATAGAAGACTAATACCACCGCACCACCGAGCGCGTACCAAAGACTTTTGCCTTCACGCAGCCAAAGCCACATTAAGTAACCGCCACCGATTTCGCACAAGCCCGCAGCAAAAAAGAAAAGCAACGATTTTGCTATGACCATCGATGTCACCTGCCTTCCTGCTCGATGTCCTCGAAAGACTGGTCTTCGCTTTCGGAGCCGATCTCACCATTCCGGGGAGAGTTTCTTGATCCAGAGACTCCCTATCACTTGCACGACAATCAAGCTCAGGTGAGCGGCCATTAGCAGCAACGCCGGAAGCGGAGCCCAAGGCGGAACGCAAAGTACAATTGCTGAAATCACTTCGGCGAAGCTGATATGACGTTTGCCAAGGCGGTGGTGGAGTAGGTGAAGCGCCTGGACTACAAGCAGAGCAATATAAGTATTCTGCGGATTCAGCATCAATGAGAAGCTCCTTCGTCGCAGCAAGTTTCACCACGTAGGGCCTGGACCATTACTAACGCAGCCACTGGATCGGCCCACCAGCCAGGCAGAACACTCAGCAATAGACCACCAAGTAAGATTGCGGAAAGATAAGTACACAAGTCAGTCTGTTTTAAGTAAGCCATCAACGCGCCCAGTGCGAGAACGATGAAGCAGACGCCGACAATCCTTGAACTGATCTCTTCAACTCGCACGCCGCTCGCTACGTCTGACGTCCGACAACACAGCTCTTTCAACGACCGCGGCGTTCTCTGTGATTGCGTTTACGTTTAGCCCCGTCATCCAGGTTAGGCACACAGTAATACGTCATCTGCTACAACAGCATTATTCGTTAACAAATCATCACCGTTCTCATCCTTGTGTCAGGGCTCATGGCTGCATTCATAAAAGGCTTCACGGTCTTTTGATCACCGGCTCGTACGCTGTTGACCAGAATTTGCCTCGTTGAAAAGAACACCTGTCAGTTAGTGCCTGCCCAGCCACTTTCGGTTCTTCCCGCAGTCTTCGTAACGCAAACAAACCGCGGCTTGGCCAGAACATTAGTTGCGAATTCTTTGCTTCACCTTCGAAACCTGGATTAAGGTTGCTTGCGCAATTCGTCGTCAATCAAAGCCTTCAGATCCTCTCTACTGAACCGCATCAACCTTCTCCCGTTCACAAAGAAGGTCGGAGTTCTCGAAACGCCGAGGCTCTGACCGTCCTGCAGGTCGCGCTCGACCTTTGCCGCGAACTGATTTTGGGCCACGGAGTTTTTGACTCTTTCCAGGTCGAGTCCTATTTCGGTCGCATACCGTTCAAACAAGACGGTCGGCGTTTCTTGCGGCGCGGATGCAGGCTGGTCGTGTCGTTCACCCCACTCAGGCTGCCGCCGAAATAGTATTTCTTGCATCTCCCAGTACTTCCCCTGTTCGCCTGCCGCCTCCGTAAATGCTGCTGCGAGCCGGGAGTTCGGATGAAGCGGCATATATCTAACGACGAGTCGAATTTTTCCTTCGTATTCCTTCAGAAGCTGTTTAATGACCGGATTGAATGCGCGGCACGATTCACATTCCGGGTCTAAGAACTCCACGAGTGTTACCGGCGCGTCTGCTGGACCAAGCGCAGGGCTATCTGGCCTTACAAGCCGACTGTCGGGCTCAGTGGAAGTGAGCTCGCCCTGTTTCGATTTTCTGTAATAGGACGTACCCATTATGGCGGCAATGACGACGATGAGGGTGATCACTGCCAGAATCTTGATCTCTTTTCTCACCTCATTCTCCTTCTTTGTCAGGATTAGAAAAAAGCAAACACGTTGCTATGCCCACAAACGCCGCCAGCGCCATCAGGGGAATAGTGATGAAGCCGAGCCACTCGATTTGTCGTGTGGTACACGAAATCCCTTTCGTGCACGGCGTAATACTCTCCGGAATGATTCCGTAGTAGAGCAGATTGTGATAGATGGAAATAATTAGGCCACCAAGACAGACAGGTAATGCGTAATACCTCACTCGCTGATCCCGCATGATGATTCCACACGCGAGCACTACGACGAGCGGATACATAGCGATGCGCTGATACCAGCACAATAAGCACGGCGGCAATTCCATGATCTCGCTAAAGAAAAGGCTACCTGCCGTTGCGACTAAAGCGATAACCCATGCCATATACGGCAATATGCGACGCCGCACCACTTGCCATTTGAGACTATTGATCATGTGTGGAAATGCGTACCGCTACAGTTGTTAGTGTCAGACCATGTGATGTTCCTGCTCGGCTCCAATTACGCGCTCTTTAAATGACATTTGATACCAAATTACTTATCGCTCACTCCCTTTTTTCATCGCCCGCTTTCGCCTGTGCTGGTGTCGCGTCGCGTGGATTTTTTGGCGCTTACCGCTAACTGTTTTTCCACGCCGCGTCGCCAACTTGATTACCAGGAAAATCGCGAGGTAAAGAAAGACTGCCACCAGTGCCAGCGGTATAAAGTGGTACCACAGCAGATGCGAAAACTCGTTGGTATGCCTCTCGATGAGCATTGTCACTGACTGATTCCTACTCGTAGCGACTTCAAGCTCCTTACTTGCCGCTGGAACTCGTCCTTCAGTCGTGATGCGATTGTGAATGTCGAAAGGACCTCCAGAATATGAATGCGTTAATGACCTCGAGGACGGCGCTTTTGCGATCGCCGACAGCCAGGACCGGAACGTGGTGAGTGGCAACGTCGTGCTGGCAATCATTGACGATCGAGCCACTATCAAACGCTTCATTGACGATCGCGCGAACGGTCAGATAGTGCTGGTGGCCGACTCTTCTTTCGATTACGCCCCGATATATCTTCACCCCCAAGGACGACTTCATCATCAGTGGCAAGGTCATTGCCGTCATCAAGAGACCTTCCTGAAGTTTTTACTTTTTCAGATACCCGCTTCTATCCGAATTACTCACGAAGCTCTTTCCCCTAAAAGGTGTGTCAGTAATTTGAACCCGAAGTAACCGGCAGTAGAGAGTGCGAGCAGCAAGATCACCGCGAGCACGACGAGCAGCCAGCGCAGACGCCGCGCGGCGCGGATCTGTTGCGCGAGTGAGAGTTTCGTTTGCTCGAGTTCTTGTTTGTCGTGTGCTACGTCGTCGTGACGCTGTTTCTCAGCAGCGGCAATTCTTTCTTCGCGCGCGCTGCGGCTCTCGTCCAGATACGCCAGCGCCGTTTCGAATTCGGGATGGAAGCGCTCAGCCCAGGCCGCATTGGGCTGTGACTGCTCGCGCCAGTCGAGTGCCACCTGAAGCGCAGGGTCCAGCAACAGCCCGGTATTGCCGTCACGATATTGCAGCGCCGCCTGAACGAGCTGGCGATAGATACTGATTGACCGCGTTTCTTCGTTTACCCATTCCCTCAGCCGTTGCCAGTTACGAATCAGACTTTCATGGGAGAGGTCAACTACCGGGTCGGATGACTCTGACAGCGTGAGAAACGAACGGCTGCCGGCGCGAAACACATCGCTGACGGCAATTAGCTGGTTCCTACTGGCGCCGGTGATCCGGCACAGCGTATCGAGACGAGTGGGGCGGCGAATCTGGCGATCGCCAGGGCCGGGTTCGCTCAGTGTCTTGAAGAGACGCTCAGCAATCTGCCGGCTGTACTCATCGGGTAATTCATTGAACGCTTCGTCGGCGTGGCGGGTAAGGGCGTCTGCCATCGTGCCGATGGCCTGGTAGTGTTCGAGCCCAATTGGTTCGCCTTCGCGATGATGCGACTGCCAGTGTTCCCAGGCGCGCATAAGGACGTGCTGGAGAACTGGAAGCTGATCCGGATGGCTGTAAGTATCGTTGAGCAGACGATTGATAAGCGGTTCGGTCATCGTGGCGCCGGCGACGGCTACTGGCCCAGTCACGGCGAGCCGCAGTTCATCACGCGTCAGCCGCGGTATCAGATACTGTCCTTCATTGATGGCTTCCGGAAGGCCTTGAAACCGGGTGCAGTCACCGAGGAAGTCGGAGCGCAGGGTGAGCACGATGTAGATCGGCAACTCGCGTTGCTGCGCCGCTTTGAGCAGGAGTTTTACGAAAGCAGCGGCTTCGTCTACGTTTGGGTTTTTACGCGCGGGCCGCAAACAGATCAATTCTTCGAACTGGTCCACCACCAGCAGCAGCTTTTCCGGCGTTCGCAACCGAGCCTGGCTGGCAACACTGAGAAGTCCCAGCGAACTGCTGCGCAGGGTCGCTTCAAAAACGGCTTCAGCTTCCAGGGGCGGCAAGCCCTCCCCTACCACCGGGGCCACCTCTCTTTTCACCAGTTCGGCGGCCAGATTGCCGATCGGATTGTCACCGGGTCGCGTCACAGCAATACGCCACCCGGATCCTGCTCGAGACATCATCCCGCCACGCAGTGCCGGTATCAGGCCCGCTTTAATTAAAGAGGACTTGCCACTGCCTGAGGTTCCTACCACCGCCAGAAAACGGGTGCGTTCCAGCCGCGTCAGCAACTCGTCCAATGGACCCTCGCGACCAAAGAACAGCCGGCATTCGTCCGAGTGGAACGCGCGCAAACCGGGGAAGGGATTGTTGATAACTTTCGAAGAGAACATGACTGTTTGTCTGAAACACCAAACGCCACGCACCAGTTCATGGTGCAAGGGACCAACCGGTCTAAAGGTGTGTTTCGTTAACACAAAAACCTTTGCATTCCACCTGCACCGTCAGGTGCGCAATCTTGAACTCCGCGGCCACTCTTTCATGCACGGCAATCAGGACTTCATCGTGCAAGCGATGGTCGGACAAAACGGTGTGCACACTCATCGCATTCAGCCCTGAAGTCAAAGACCAGACATGCAGGTCGTGAACGTCGGCAACACCCGCGACAGCCTTGATCGCGTCTCGCAGGGCGGTGAGGTTCACGTCCGAGGGCGTGCCTTCCAGCAACACTCCAACAGCATCGCGAAGCAGTACCCAGGTACGCGGCAGAATGAAGAGTCCGATACCTGCCGAGATGAGCGGGTCTGCGTAATACCAGCCGGTGGTTAACATGATGAGCGCGGCGACGATTACACCGATCGAAGTGAGCATGTCGGAAAGCACTTCGAAATAGGCGCCTTTCATGTTGAGGCTTTCTGCGGACGCCGAACGCAGCAGATACATTCCGATGAGGTTGACTGCCAGACCAACAGTGGCTACCAGCAGCATGGCCGTGCTCTGCACTTCAGGTGGATGCCAAAAGCGCTGGTAAGCTTCGTAAAGAATGTAGAGAGAAATTCCGATGAGAATGATGGCGTTGGTGAGAGCCGCCAGTATCTCGATGCGATAATAACCATAGGTACGTTCGGGTGTAGCCGGACGCTCGGCAAAGCGGATGGCAAGCAGGGCCAGCGCCAGACCGGCAACGTCGGTCAGCATGTGACCGGCATCGGCGAGCAGCGCCAAACTTCCGGTCAGCAGTCCACCCACAACCTCCGCCACCAGGAAGCTGGCGGTCAATCCCAGCACGAGGGCAAGACGCTTCTTGTTCTTACCCGCACCGGTCACACTGGTTCCGTGGCTCCCGCTCACTTTCTATCTCCGAGTCGTTTCGAGTTCCGGAATTGGCCCCGACTCAATCAAAGCGAAGCCGAGGTAGGTGACTGCGCTCATTCCGCTCAGGGCCACCAGCGTGGTGCCAAACGGAGGCATCATCAGATCCTGATAGACGGTGATGATGAAGATGAGTCCCAACAGGATGGTCCACGCGCAGATCTGAAAGCAGTGAAAGCGATAGCCGTTGGCGCCGGTGAGCAGGTCCGCGAAAAATCCCTGCGAGCTTGTCTTTTGAGACAAAGCATCAGCGCCGGCATCTCTGCGGTCGACCACTTCGGCGCCCAGGGCAGTAACGCCGCTGATCCCGGAGAGGGCCAGGTGTGATGGTCCAATCGTGTCGAAGTCACCAGTGATCAGCCACAGGTAAACATAGGAAGCAAGAATGACGAAGAACCAGAAAGCCAGTTGCACGCGACCAAGCGAGAACGGCAGTCGTTGCTGCGAAACATCTCCACCAGCCGCGAGGCGCAGGATGTTGGTAGTCCTGGCGAGATAAAAGAAGAGCGCTAAAGCAGCGACGAATGAGGCCACTGCGATTATTGTCACTCTCGGGGGGACCACAATGAGGGTGGCGGGATGCTCATAGTCAAGCATGGTATCGAAAGCACCTTTCTCCACCAGGCCGACTGACAAAGAAACGGGCCGGCTCGGTACCGGCTCATGAAAGAGATCGTTCCAGACAATTCTGGCTTCCGGCGTGCGACGTAAGTGGAATAGCAGCTTGTTTGCGGCCAGGTTGACCTGTTCCGGATATAACCCCTTGAGCGCTCTTCCGTTCAGGAACAGGACCAATTTCTGCGGGTCGTTATTGACCGCCCACGCCGACAGATGATCCACCTGCAAAGTAATTTCGCGTCCCAGCTCGAGTCGACCTGACATGCCAGTTACTTTGGGTGTCGAAATATCAGCCGGACCAGGGGCTACACCGGTCGCTTGTGTCTGAGCCATTGCCGCGCTTGCGACCGCAAGCATCACTCCGGCAAGAGCCACGCCGAGACAGTCCCTCACAAATCCGCCCCCCGATTTAATTAGCTGGTTTTGTCGCATTTAAGCATCCGTTCGAGCATTCACACTCATTGCTTGAAGGTCATCGCGGTCTATCAATTTCGTTTGCTGGTAGCCTTCTCTTTGAAATATCTGATCTTCTCCACCTTGAGACGCAGGGCAGGTGCCACGCCTGGACGCGTCAACCCACCCCAAGTAAGCCGGCGTGCTTTACCAGCGGTTGTGATGGCCCCGTCCGCGATGTCGGTCGTGACCGCGGCCACGACCACGATTGTGTCGATCTCGACCGAAATAATCGTTCCAACGATCATCTCGGTTGCCGCGACGGCCATACCGGTTCGAGTCACGATGGCGATGATTGTTTCCACCGAAGATACTTCCGAGAATATTGCCGCGCCGGTTGTAGCCGCTGTTGCGATTGTGCCGATCATGGTGCTGAGCGAAAGCGGGCGCAGCCGCTCCAACTAACAGCGCCGCCCCTGTCACAAGGCCGATGGCCAATCTTTTGATACGCAGTGAAAGTTTCATTTCTGTTCTCCTTTGTTAGTTCGTCATTAACGCGACCGACGAAGCGCAAAACGCTTCACGTTCGTCGTGTGGCGCGGGAGAGAACACGCCACGTGTCGCGGCTTTTCATGTACTGCAACCCTGCAAGTTGCTACCTGTTGCAAACACCTTACTCAAACCAACTCCTCAGTGCCTCCGCCGGTGGTGCGGCGCAGGGCGATGAATCGTAGACTGATGATGAACGCTCCCCGAGTGGGGCCTGTTACTGAAGTGATCCGATCTATGCAGGGAGTTGTGCCCGATGGTGGGCCCAAAACCGAATAGGCCATGCCGGTGCGACGGGAAACCGAACCCGGTCGAGTAGCGGCGCCCGTATGGGGAAGACCAGCCGTAATAGAACGGAAGGAATGTGCGGCCACTGATGAATGGATCGTAAATCCACAAGCCCGAAATTGATCGGTATCCGCGGAAGGCACTCCGGCGATAGCTCGCGTAGCTGCCTGCAAGCGCGCGATCGGACAGCTTCCGACTCGCGGCGGTGAGCTCGTCCGAGCGCCGCTCGCTCCACTGATCGAATGCATCCGCATCTTGCTTATCAAATTTGGCGGTCGCGAGTTCGCCGCTGCTGCGTATGGTTACCCGCTGACCGTCTTTCACTTTCTGCGCGGTTGACGAATCGCTGCCGACGAGGGCTTGTCCTTTCCACACCAGTAGCTCAGTCGAGTTATCAGGCAGAAGGTTAATGCGGTAGAGACCTTTGCGGTCTATCACGATCCGCGTCTGCGGCGTTGCGACATTAAGCAGCATCCGGGCACCGTCAGCTCCGGCCGCCTCCACGATGGCGCTTCCTTTCGTGAGCCGCAGATGTAATGAATCGAGGGAACTATCGGTAAGTTCAAACTCTGAATTCTCGCTGGCACGCAGGTACGAACCCGGACTGAGTAATACCTCGACCCGACCGTTTGCGCCCGTGTTGACAACATCTCTGTTTTGCAAGTCATCGCTCGAGGTGAGCGCCTGCCATTCCGACGTGTCCGGTCGTCTCACACCAACCTCACCTGAAACAAAATTAACTCCACCGGCTTTGGCAGAGATGACATATTGTTCGCGCTCCTGACCCAGGGCGCCGGCCCAGCTGGCCAGGACGAACACCACCCCAGGAAACCCCTGCATCATGAATCTCTTAATTCTCATAACTCCTCCACTTCCAGAAAACACTTCCATTTGACACGGTGAATTTTCCCCTACCGCCCCATCCCGATAACGCGTGATCCCGATTGCTTTCGACCAGGATGCGGGCGCGTCGTATTACCACCTAGAAAACGCGTCTTCTTCTTCTCCCATACTTAATCGCGAGTATTGTCAAGCCGACGGCGATGCCAATAAAAATTGCAATTCTCGCGCCGTCAGAGAGATTGTTGCCCTTGGCTGTTCCCACCTGCGGATAAGCTACAACCGTAGGCAGGCCCGTCTTTAAATTAACCACGGTAAATGAATCAGCATTAGTTTCGCTGACATATCCTTCGACCTTGGTCTTATCGCGCAGCTTGAGCTTGATTCTGGCGTCTGGTCCCGTCCCGAGTTTAAGTATTTCAGCTTTCACAGCTGCGACCCGTTGCGTTTCCGAATCAGCAAACCGGTCTTGAGCAAACGCGAGATCGCCGCCCAGACCGAACATCGCCACCACCAGCAAAAGTGATAACTGCTTCTTTAGCATGTCATGCTCCCTTCAAAGAAAACGGTTGCCGAACCTCGTGCTGAACCGCGCTGTTCGGCAAGAAATTCAATGGTCCTTCGCTGACGCTGACGGGACCAGGGGACAACCACGAACGGACGACTAACCAAAAGATGATGCCGAGGACAACCAGCGCAACGCGCAGCCACAGGGGGAGCCTGGTGGAGTTCCCAGTGCCGGAAGATACTTCGAGCTGTTCCGGTGCCGGTTCCATTTTCATTCTCGAGCCCCGGCCTGCTGGAGGAGTTCAAGCAGGTCCGGATGTTCCTTACCCACCTCCAGTGCCCTTTGCCCTTGCTTGCCACTAACATTGGCGCGACCTTCTGCAAGCAATACCTTCAACGTGGCCGGATGATTGAACTGTGTCGCATAGACCACCGGCGCCGCTCCCGAAGTGTCTTCCACGTTCACATCCGCTCCTTTTCCCAACAAGGCCCGCGCTATCTCCGGATGTCCCTCCCGTGCCGCCAGCGTCAGTGCTGTCTCCCCGTTACTGTTTCTCGCGTTCACATTCGCGCCTTTGTCCAATAACAGCTGCACCACCGCTTGATGGTTCCTGACCGTCGCATACATCAAAAGCGTGCGACTCGTGTCATCCTGCAAATTGACATCGCCACCTTGGTCCAACAAAGCCTGCACTGCGCTCACATCACCATTCTGCGCCGCAGCGAGCAGAGGGTCTTTCGCTTGCGCGCACGCGCTGAGCGCGAACGAGAAGACCAAAAGCAGGATGAGTTCACGCCGCATAAGATGACTTTTGCTTCCCGCCCTGGGGTGCCAGATTCGTTTCCGACTCGAACCGCAGCAACCGCAGGCTGTTAAGAATCACGATGACGGTGACGCCCACGTCGGCAAAAATAGCCAGCGCCAGGCTACTCAAACCCGCGATTGCCAAACCAATAAAAATAAGCTTCGTGCCGATGGCGAGGGCCGTGTTGATCTTGATGGTCGCAATCGTCCGCCGCCCCAGTCGAATGAGATACGGAACTAGCTCCAGACGATCGTTAAGGAGCGCAATCGAGGCCGACTCGATGGCGGTGTCACTGCCGGCAGCGCCCATCGCAATGCCGACGCTCGAAAGGGCTAGAGCCGGCGCGTCATTGACACCATCACCCACCATCGCTACCGTCCCGTACCGCTGAGTCAGCTCTCTAATCGCGTCCGCTTTATCCTCCGGCAGCATCTCTGCCTTTACTTCGCGAATGCCGACTGCCGCAGCTACGGACTGGGCGGGCGCGCGGTTGTCACCGGTCAGCATCACGGTGGTAACACCCAGCCGCGCGAGTTCAGCCACCGCCGCTTTGCTCTCAGGCTTCAGCTCATCCATTACCGCAATGATGCCTTCGGCGCCATCGTTATTACTGATCACGATTGACGTCTTACCCTCTCGCTGCAACGCATCGACACGACTGATGACCTCGTGCTGCGCATAGTGCTCTTCTGTAATGAACGGCAGCTTGCCAATGCAGTGGTGCCGGTCGTAGCAGACAACGCAATCCGCCTTCACACCCTTGCCGAGCACGGCCTGAAAGTTTCTGGCTTCATGCGGCGTAAGGTTCTCGGCCCGGGCGGCGTCGACAATGGATTGGGCCAACGGGTGTTCCGAATAAGATTCAATTCCGGCGGCGCAGGCCAGCAGGTGTTCTCTGGTGCGCTCGCCGAAGGGTATGACGTCGGTGACTCTGGGCCGTCCGTAGGTGAGGGTTCGCGTCTTGTCCATGGCAGCAACCTTCACTCGTCCGATGGCCTCGATGTACCGGCCTCCCTTAACGAGGGCGCCGCGGGCTGAAGCATTGGCTATCGCAGCGTAGATGGAAATTGGAGTGGAGATGACGAGGGCGCACGGACACGCGATCACCAAAAGTACCAGCGCTCGGCCCAGCCAGAGATCAAACGGAGCACCAAGGAATGCAACCGGCACCACCACCAGAGCCAACGCGATGAGAATGATGCTGGGGGTGTAGAAGGCCGAAAACTGCTCGATAAACTTTTGCGTTTCGGCTTTTGCCTTGGTGGCCTGAAACGTCGTCTCGATGATTTTGGCGAGAGTTGAGTCGGCGGCCAGCTTCAGCACCCGCGCTTCAAGGTAACCCTGCAGGTTCAGTGTGCCGGCGAAGATCGGCGTGCCGGGGTGCTTGTCCTTTGGCAGCGGCTCACCGGTAATGGTTGACTCATCCACCGATGACGATCCGGCGATGACTTCGGCATCGACGGCAATCATGTCTGACGGTTTGATCACCAGGATGTCACCCACCGCGAGTTCTGCTACCGGGACTTGAATTGCTCCCGCTCCGTGTTTGACCGCGGCGGTTTTCGGGGTCCGATCGACCAGGGCCTGCAAAGCTGAGCGACTGGTTTGCATGCCAAAAAGTTCCAGTCGCTCTCCCAGGGTGAACAGCACTATGACTACTGCCGCCTCTTCATACTCGCCGAGGTAAAACGCTCCGACGGTGGCAATCAACAGCAGCAGATTGATGCTGCGGAAATTGAGTTTCACCAGCGCCCGCAATCCTCCCAGCAGCGTTCGGTGGCCAATGAGGAGAATCACCA
>DASVGE010000249.1:0-8687 GCA_036379695.1 Pyrinomonadaceae bacterium
TGTTTATAGCCCCAAAAAGAAAACGAATCTCGCTCCGGTAGGAGCGTCATGTTTAGGGCCTGGGACCAATGACATGTCGCTCCTCTGGAGCGAAAGAATATTTGGGGGTGTTTGAGCTATAAACATTTCGCTCCTCCGGAGCGAAGCAACGCGCGTGATTTCAGCAAGGCGCATGATTCCGGCAGGTCCGTCAGTCCGGCGGGACCGTGATTCCGGCAGGGTTTCGCTCCAGCGGAGCGAAGCAACGCGCGTGATTTCAGCAAGGCGCATGATTCCGGCAGGTCCGTCAGCCGGTGGGACTTTAATTCCGGCGGGGCATTCGCTCCAGCGGAGCGAAATGTTTATAGCCCCCAAAAAGAAAACGAATCTCGCTCCGGTAGGAGCGACATGTTGAGACGTGCAGCACGGAACGTATCATCTTACGGAGCGATCCTTTGTGCTTTATTGCTAAACTGGATTTATTTCTTAAGGCAAGGTTTCGTGGCGGCGATGTCGGCGGCGCGGCGCGCGTCTTCGTTGGCGCGGGCGCCGGGTGGAATTTTGTCGGTTACGCAGATTTCGGTGGCCGTGATTTTTGCTACGGCGAGGTACGACGTCAGTTTGTTTGGGTGATCGGGATCTTCGCTCGCGTTGTAGCGGATGATCAGGGCGGTGGGTTTCTGCTTGGAGAGACGCCATTCGGCTTTTGCGCCGACGCTCGAAAAGCCGCCGCTGATCACCTCCCAAAGATCGAGTGAATGCTTCGTGCCCTGCGGTGTTACGACGGTTATGTTCTGGCGCAGGTCTCCTTCACTCAGCAGCAACGTATATCCCGCGATGCCACGGCAGCGCGCTTCGTAACCGTCGTCACCATCCATTGCAGACTTGAGGGTGCGACACTGTTTCTCTCCGAGCGACGTGTAGACACTACGGTTCGACTGTGCGTTTGCCTCAAAACTGTTTAGGCCACAAAAAAGCACAAAAAGCACAAAAAGATTTCTTGTGCCTTTTGTGCCTTTTTGTGGCGATCTATTCATAATCAATAAAGATTGCCCTCACGCTTGCGTCCAGTGTAATCAACGTAAACCACTTTCAGTTCGGTGTAGAAATCGAGCGCGGTTGAGCCTTGTTCGCGATCGCCGATGCCGGTGCCTTTAGAGCCGCCAAAGGGAATGTGCGCTTCGCCGCCGGTCGTCGGAGAGTTGATATGAGTCATGCCGGTTTCGATCTCGTCGACGAAGCGAAAGATGCGCGAGGCGTCGTTGCTGAAGATCGACGACGACAAGCCGTACTCGCTATCATTCGCCACTTCCATCGCCTCTTCAAAATTTTTCACGCGCAATACTGACAGCACTGGTCCAAAGATCTCTTCGCGCGCGATGCGCATGTCGGGGGTGACGTGATCGAAAACCGTCGGATGCACGAAGTACCCTTTGTCGAGCCCCTCTCCCGTGGCGCGCGAACCGCCGCAAACAAGCCTCGCGCCGTCTTCACGACCGATGTCGATGTATTTGAGAACTGTCTTGAACTGGCTTTCATCAACAGTCGGTCCCATCTCCGTGGCCGGATCCGATCCGGGGCCGATTCGCATCGACTCCGCACGCTTTGACAGACGTTCGACAAACTCGTCAGCAACCTGGTCCACTACAACCGCACGACTCGTCGCCGTGCATCGTTGTCCTGAAGATCCAAACGCGCCCTGCGCAGTCGACTCGACCGCGAGGTCCATGTCTGCATCTTCCAATATCACGACCGGGTTCTTCCCCCCCATCTCACACTGCACCTTCGCGCCGCGTCGCGACGCCTGTTCGTACAGCCGAATGCCAACGCCGTTCGAACCGGTGAACGAGATGGCCTTCACCGCCGGGTGATTGATGATCTCGTCGCCGGCTTCCGAACCGGATCCGATCACGAGGTTCAACACGCCGGGCGGTATTCCGGCAGCTTCGAAGAGCTCCGTGATGCGCACCGCAGTCGCCGGCGTGATGGACGCAGGCTTAAACACAACGGTGTTTCCGGCAACCAGTGCCGGGGCGATCTTCCAAACCGGAATCGCGACAGGGAAATTCCACGGCGTCACACAAGCAACGACACCGAGCGGCTGTTTGATCGTGTAGGCAAAGTTCAACGGCAACTCGGAGGGGATCGTCTCGCCGTTCATACGGCGCGACTCACCCGCGCAAAACTCGGCAACGTTGATCGAGCGTTGCAACTCACCACGCGACTCAGCGATCGTCTTGCCTTCCTCGCGCGTGAGGAGTTGGGCCAACTCTTCCTTGTTCTCTTCCATCAACCGTGCAGCCTTTGCGACGATGCGACCGCGCGCCGGCGGCGGAGTCGCGCGCCAACCGCGAAAGGCGTCCGCGGCAGCTTCAACGGCGGCGCGTGCTTCCTCGCGAGTCGCCTGACGAATTACTCCAAGGATGTCGTCAGTGTTCGCCGGGTTGATATTTTCAGCAGTGCGGGTGGAGGCAGATTCGAGCCATTTGCCGCCGATAAAATTGCGGTAAGTATTCATAGAGTCGTGGAATATATCATGCCATCTGATCTGTGTTAATCCGCGTTCATCTATGGCTTAATAAGGCGACCATGACTCCTGACCCGCGAAACATCCCCGAACTGCTGCAACAGCGCGTCAACGCGGCGCCCGACAAGCCCTTCCTTTTCTCGGAGGCCGACAAACGCCAGTTCACTTACAAGGAGTTCGAAACCGCCGTAATGCGCACCACCGCCATGCTCGCCGCCAACGGTATTCGAAAGGGCGACGTAGTCAGCCTCTTGTTACCGAACAGCGTCGAATACGTCATCGCCTACTTCGCCTGCTGGCAGCTTGGCGCGCTCGCCGGCCCGATTAATTCGCTGCTCAAGTCGCAGGAAATCGCGTACGTAATCTCAAACTCGGAAGCCAAAGCACTGCTGGTAAACTCCGAGTTTCTGCCGTTGATTGAATCTGTCCGCAACGAACTTCCCACGCTCCAGGCCGTCATTCGGTTTGACAACGAAGCCGGAGCAACACGCTCAGAGTCCACCACGCCGATCGCCGAAATCGATCCCGAACACGAAGCCATAATCATTTACACCTCCGGCACTACCGGCAAACCGAAAGGCTGCCTGCTCACACACTGCAACGTTATCGCCAACGCCCGCCAGATCAGCAGTTGGCTCGGTTTCACTGACAAAGATCGACTGCTCACGATGATGCCGCTGTTTCACATGAACGCCGTTTCAGTCACCACGATGTCGGCGCTCTACGCCGGTGGCTCAACCGTGGTGAGCCCGAAGTTCTCCGCCTCGCGTTTCTGGCAAATCATCTCCGATTACGAGATCACTTCTTTCGGCTCAGTAGCCACGATGTTGTCGATGTTGTTGAGCACTTATCCTGACGGCGTTCCCAATGGACTGAAAACGGATCAGTTGCGGTTCGCGATGTGTGGCTCCGCGCCAGTTCCCGCCGAAGTGTTGCGACGCTTTGAAGAGACGTTCAACTGTCTCGTGATCGAAGGTTACGGCTTATCGGAATCAACTTGCCGCTCGACTTTCAATCCGCCCGATCAACGCCGACGTCCCGGATCGTGTGGACTCCCGATCGGCAACGACATGCGCGTCGTAGACGAAGAAGATCGCGAAGTGCCTGAAGGTGAGTTAGGCGAGATCGTCCTGCGCGGCGAGAACATACTAAAAGGCTATTACAAAAACGACGCCGCCAACACCACCGCCTTCCGCAACGGTTGGTTTCACACCGGCGACATCGGCTATCGCGATGCAGACGGCTTTTATTACATCGTCGATCGCAAGTCAGACATGATCATTCGCGGCGGCGAGAATATTTATCCGCGCGAGATTGATGAAGTGCTTTACCAGCATCCGGACATTGCAGCGGCAGCGGCAGTGGGTGTGCCTGACAATCTTTACGGCGAAGAGGTGGCGGCAGTGGTGGTGCTAAAACCCGGAGCCAAGAGTTCGGAGCAGGAGATCATCGACTACTGCAAAGCGCGGCTCGCAGACTTCAAGTGCCCAAAGACAGTCCACTTCGTCGACGATATTCCGAAAGGTCCGACAGGGAAGTTGTTGAAACGAGAACTGGCTAAGATGTTATCCACAGATTAAACCGAATCAATCTGTGTAATCTGCGTCATCTGTGGAGAAATGTGTTCAGGCCGCCTGGTTCTTCGATCCACCAGCCACGCGCCGAATAACCACAGCGCGCAGATCCCGATCATGATCAGAGAAAACCATTTGCCGTAGAGTCCATCAGGTGAAAACTTCTCGGTAGCTACGTGCAGGTACTCACTATTCGGCAACAGCCCCGTCTCGGTAAACTCGTGGAACGAATAGATCGCCACCTGGACCATGAAGAGCAGTAAGAAGATTCCGGTGACCTGGAAGAAACGTTTGAGATTGATCAAGTGGCCAAACTTGGCCCAACCCAGGGCAAACGCGATCGCGCCGGCCAGACCGAGCAACGCGCCGTTGATCATGTTCGGATCCTTGACCTGCATCAACATCAGCGCCGTTTCCATTCCCTCGCGCGTGATCATCAGAAAGGTAAAAAGAAACACGCCCAACACCGCGGCCACACGCGAACGCTCCGAAGAAACCTCATTCAGTCGCTCGCGCATTTTTTGCTGAATCTTCGGACCGGTGCGCCACATATGAATCACGAGCGTTCCCACCATCACCACGGCTACCACTCCGAGTATTGCTTCTCGCAGTGCCTCGTTCGCGAAGAACTGGCTGATGTAGCCACCGATGAACGAGCCAAAGATGGTCTGCAAGGTCGCATCTTCGACACCGGTGTTGAGCAGGTAAGCGAGGCCGCCACTTGCGGCCAGCGCCACCGCGATGGCGATATAGACCGACGAATTTAGCCAGCTTTGCCCTGACTTACGCAGGTAAGCGAGGATGACGGCGACGAGTAGGAACGACTCGAAACCTTCGCGCAGTACGATGATGAATGAGTTCAACATAGCGCGCCGCAGTATATCCTAGTTGAAATCCGATTTCAATTTCGGGAACGCGGATTTGGCGGATTTAAAAAACAGATTTACGCGGATCAGATTATTGGGGGGTGGTGGGGAGGATGGCGAGGTCGGCGCGCAGGGGACCGAGTTGGGTCATGCAGGTGAAGCGCAGGGGGAGACGTTGGTTGTCGGCACTTATCCACATGCGCAGCTGAAATTTGTCAGGCTGTGTGTCGTCGGTGGTTATTTTTAAGGGGATGGCGGGCACTTTGCGATTTCCCAGGTCGATAGTTTCACGTGGCAGCGAATCGACCAGTATTGTCTTGGGTTTGTTTTCCACCAGCATTGAGATCGCGCTTTTCTTGTTTGCCGCCATATTGATGGTGCGCAGTATGTAAAAAAATGAGAGATAGTCGTGCGTGCCGGCGGGCACTTCGATTCGCACGCCCTGGTCGTTTGAAGCAACGCCTGTTTCCTGGTTGAAGGTGAGCGTCTGGTTCAGGCGTCGTTGACCTTCGGACAGATTCATTACCGTGCGATAGGGCAGCAGCGCTTTGGGATCGACATACGAATCGATCTGATCACGCGCGACGAAGAGTTTCGCGGCCGCGCCTGTGGTTTGTGCCGTTACTGTAAGAAACAATCCATCGCGCTCGAAATAACGCTGGCGCCCGCGTACCTGGAAACTCGCGGAACCAAGCGGTGTATTGCTGTTGCCGATGAACACTTGATAGTTCAACTGTTCGCCGACTTTGAACGGCAAGTTCGCGCTCAACGGCGGTGGCGCTGCTGGTGTCGGTGTTGGTGTCGGAGCCGGCGCGGCAATAATCGGTGGAGTGGGAGGAGTAGCTGTTTCCGTTGGTGGCTTGATGAGTTCTGAGCCCGCGAGTTCAGCAGTCAATTCACCTGACTTTAAACGAGCGGTGATGAGCACCGGCACGCGCCGTTCGTCGTCACTGAAATAAACTCTGAGACTCTTTAATGGTGATCTATTGACTTTGATTGCAGTGACGATCGTCGGAAACGATCCGACGTTGGTCCTAATCACATCTCTGCCCACCACTCTCAACTCCGCCTGGTATTCACTCCCTTCGCCGCGCACGGAAAAGTTGTAGATGGCGCCATCGGCGAGTGGCAGCGCGCGGGCGCGATAGAACGCGGAGAGAAGATCGAACGTGCCGGGAAAACCTTTCTGCTTCGGAGGAATTGCCTCGTTGCCGCCAGGCTGGCTGAAGTCCTGCACGGAGTCGGCGCTTCTGATCGCATCGCGGACTGTTTCCTGAGAGCGAAAGGGAAGCCCGGTGTTTGGATCGACAAAGCTTAAGTAGTCGTTATTGATCGAAAATAGAGCGACATTGATCACGCCAGTTGTTTCGACGTGCGCTCGCAATTGGATAGCGTCGCGGCCAAAGTGCATGCCGCGTGAAACGACTTCCACCTCGACGTGGGCGGCGCTCGGGAAGTTTGAAAACGAAACGTTGTAAGTCAGTTTTTCGCCGACGCGATAAGCCGACGACGAGAATCCCTGCGCCGAAACACCATTCGTTTGCTGAGCAAATAATGGGAAAACGAGGCCGATGAAGAGGATCGTTATGGTGGCAATGAACGGAGGTCTCAAGCTGCGATTCACCGTGGCATGATAGTTTCAAATCAGTAGTTGGAGCAAATAGAGAGTTTACACGCCGGGTCTATCCAACAGTTCCTTTGTTTGTCAGGCTCCGCCGCGTTGCATTTCTGCAACAATCGCGTGCGCGGCGGCGACGGGGTCAGGTGCTGCGGTGATTGGCCGTCCCACGACGAGATAACTTGCGCCGGCGGCGATTGCGGCTTCGGGTGTTGCGACTCGTTTTTGATCTTCGCGTGTTGCTTCGTTGTTTGAGGGCCGGATGCCCGGAGTGACGACGAGGAACTGTGGGTTCGGAATCGCTTGCCGGATACTTTCGATCTCTTGTGGTGAAGAAACGACACCGTCCACACCTGCTGCTTCGGCAAGTTTTACGAGACGGTTGACGGATTCGGTTGGTGTGGATGTTATGCCGATTTGCGAGAGGGAGGTGGCATCCATACTGGTGAGGACGCTGATGGCCAGAACGGCTGAGCGTGTGCCGCCTTTCTCGCCCACTTCCGCCACCGCTTCGACTGCGCGGCGCATCATTTCGCAGCCGCCGCTGGCGTGAATCGTAAACAGCGAGACGCCGAGTTCGGCGGCGGAGCGTGCGGCGCCGGCGACCTGGTGCGGGATGTCGTGAAACTTCAGGTCGAGAAATACTTTTGAGTCGAGCGCGATGATGTCTCGCACGATCTGCGGTCCGGCGGCGGTGAAGAGTTGCGAACCGACCTTGAACATGCCGGCGACGTTGTGGAGTTGTTTGACGAGGTCGAGGGCTTGAGTGGGTGTTTCGACGTCGAGTGCGATTATGAGTTTATCTTTGGCGGCCAAGTTGTTAGTCCTTTCTACATCAATGTGCAACAGGGACCCGACGCTACCGCGTTACGGTACTGACCCGATACTAGGAGGAATCGGGTCAGTACCGTAACGCGGTAGCGTCGGGTCGATGCGATTCACTATTTTGCCAACTCCTTTGAGCGACAACCGACAGCCTCATTGATATTTGCGACACCCTCGCGGGCGAGGATGTTGGCGAGGCCTCGGTTGATCTCGCGGGCCACGTTTGGACCCTGGTAGATGAAGCCGGTGTAGAGCTGCAGGAGGCTGGCGCCGGCGGTGATCTTTTCCCAGGCGTCTTCGGCGGTGAAGATGCCGCCGACGCCGATCAGTGGGATGCGCCCGCGCGTGAGTTCGTAGAGATCGGCGATCATCTTTGTCGATCTTGCTTTTATGGGCTTGCCACTGAGACCGCCTTCTCCACAGGCGACGACGCGCTCGGGGTCGGTGCGCAGGTTGTCGCGGCTTACGGTTGTATTCGTTGCGATGATTCCGTCGATACCTAAGCGCTCGACGACTTCGACAATCGTTTCGAGGTCGCTGCGCTCGAGATCCGGGGATAGTTTGACCAGCAAGGGTAGCGGTTTTGGTAACTCTCGATTTCGGTCCTGCAACGCAGAAAGCAGTGAAGTTAGTTGTTGCGATTGCTGAAGCTCACGCAATTGCGGCGTGTTGGGCGAGCTGACGTTTACGGCGACATAATCCGCGACTTTGTGCACGAGCTCGAAACTCGCAAGATAATCCTCAGTCGCTTTTTCAAGTGGCGTGATCTTGCTCTTGCCGATACTCACGCCGAGCACGCACGACGGCCGATGCCGCTCGACCCTTCGCGCAAATGCTGCAGCGCCATCATTATTAAATCCAGCGCGATTGATCAACGCCTCGTCTTCACGCAGCCGGAACAGTCGCGGTCGCGGATTACCGGGCTGTGGATGGTACGTCACAGTGCCCGCTTCAATAAAACCAAACCCGAGCGCCGCGAGTGGCTGCAGTGCAATACCGTTTTTATCCAAACCCGCCGCCAATCCGACCGGATTCGGAAACGCCAAACCGAATCTCTCAATCTTCAGCGCCGGGTTACTGTAAGACTTCGCGAATAATCTCGTTGGCAGTAAAGACAGGGAATGCAAAGCCAATTCGTGAGCGGTCTCCGGTGGGAGACTAAAGAGGATTGGGCGTACCAGCGAGCGATACAAGGCTTACAAGGATAACCTGTTTTGCCCTTTGCGGGAAACTTCGCTTCTTGCTAGTATCCGCGCAAATGGATTTCGTTGAGAAGGCTCGCATCATGGATGGCCCGC
>DASVGE010000250.1:0-10334 GCA_036379695.1 Pyrinomonadaceae bacterium
AAGCCCCTCTTCCTGACTTGTTCTTGCCTTAGGATCTTGTACCTCCTTAGCGCCGTTGCAAAGAACAAGTCAGGAAGAGGGGCTTGCCCCCGCTGTTTACGCCGCGTACTATGCCACAAAAGCACAAGAGGAAACCCAATGAGATCCCTCCTTTTTACCTTGCTGGTTCTGGTTACGGCTTCAGCAGTTCCTGCCCAGGAAAACGCGCCTGACATTCGAAACTTCCTGCGCGTCAACAAAGACTTCTGCACCGGTGGCCAGCCACGGCTCGAGCACCTG
Organism: Pyrinomonadaceae bacterium; assembly: GCA_036379695.1. Taxonomy (GTDB): domain Bacteria; phylum Acidobacteriota; class Blastocatellia; order Pyrinomonadales; family Pyrinomonadaceae; genus PSRF01. The sequence goes on from DASVGE010000250.1 coordinate 280, forward strand.
GAGAAACTGAAAGCCGAAGGCGTCAAGTCGATCATCAATTTGCGCCAACCGAGTGAGCACCGCGCGGAGGAAGAACAAGCAAAAGCCAAAGAGCTGGGGTTGCGCTACTTCAACATCCCTGTCGCTTACGGAAACCCAAACGAACGGCAGGTTGAAGAGTTTTTGAAGATCACCGACGACCCCGAAAACCGTCCTGCGTTTATCCATTGCACCGCGGCAATCCGCGTCGGCGCATTCTGGATGATCAGAAGAGCATTACGCGACAACTGGTCCATCGAAGATGCCGAAGCCGAAGCTAAGAAGATCGGTCTGCGTGAAGCCCCACACTGGAACGAGTTCGCACGCAAGTACATCGAGACACACCGGTCGAAGGCGTCCACGAAACCGTCATCGTTACCGTCCCACTCGCTGACATACGGTGTCTTTACGGGGCGTTTCGATCCAGGCGGCACGCTCTCGATCGAAAGCGATCGCTGGCCCAAAATCGGCGGCACCTGGAAGACAAACGGCGCGGGAATTGAGTTTTTAATGACGGGTGGACCAGAGGGTTGTGCTGGACCCGGAAATTATCTATTCGAAACTGACGGGAAACAGATCAAATTCAACCTGGTTTCCGACGGGTGCAAAGTACGTCAGATAATTCTCGACGGCAGTATCTGGAGACCAGCCGGTACCGCCGTTCCCAAGCCGGTCAGGACCATCACCATCACATCGAAGAGGAAGCCACCTTCACGCCCCGATCCCGCCACCGACAAAGGTAGCTGGCCATCATTCCGTGGCCCACGCGCCTCGGGCATCGCCGATGGTCAAAACCTGCCTGACCAGTGGAATCCGAAAACAGGAGAGAACATTCTTTGGCGGACAGCGATTCCTGGTCTGGCCCACTCGAGCCCGGTCGTTTGGGGAAATCGCATCTTCGTAACCAGCGCCGTCAGTAGTGATCCGGCGGCTTCGTTTAAACCCGGTCTTTATGGTGACGGCGATGCTTCCAAAGATCGATCGGAGCACCGTTGGGTGATCTACGCGCTCGACAAACAAACTGGAAAAATTCTTTGGGAACAAACTGCTTATAAAGGTGAGCCTCGCGAGAAGCGCCACATCAAGGCAACCTACGCGAACGCCACACCGGCAACCGACGGCCGCATTGTCGTCGCATGGTTCGGATCGCAAGGTGTTCATGCGTACGACGTGAACGGACGCTTTCTCTGGAAGGTTGACCTGGGGCGTATCGATGCGGGCGCGTACGACGTACCCTCGGTCGAATGGGGACCGGCGAGCTCGCCGATCATCTGGAAAGATCTGGTGATCCTACAGTGCGACACGCAAGCCGATTCATTCCTCATCGCGTTCAACGCCGACACCGGCCAGGAGGTCTGGCGAGTTGATCGCGACGAGATTCCGTCGTGGGGCACGCCGACAGTTGCGGCCACTTCAAAAGGCGAAGAACTCGTCACCAACGCTTCGAATTTCATTAAGGGCTACGATCCACGCACCGGCAAAGAACTGTGGCGGCTCGGACGCAGTTCGAAGATCACCGCGCCAACACCGATCTTCGCGGACGACGTTCTCGTGGTGGTGAGTGGTCGTGCGCCAGAGCGACCGATCTTCGTAATCAAAGCGGGTTCGCGTGGCGATCTCACGTTGCCGGAAGGACAGACCAGCAGCGACAAGGTCATCTGGAGCCGTACCGGGCGTGGCTCTTACATGCCGACGCCTTTGATCTACAACGGCATTCTCTACGTGCTCGCGAATAACGGCACGTTCGACGCGTACAACTTAAAAAGCGGGGACGAGCTTTATCGACAACGTTTGTCCGTGGTGGGCAGCGGCTTCAGCGCTTCACCCGTCGCTTCTGATGGCAAGATTTACCTGCCGAATGAAGACGGCGAGATACTGGTCGTTTCGGCTGGAGAGAAGTTCAACCACATCGCCACAAACTCAATGGGCGAACTGCTGATGGCCACACCCGCGCTGTCAGAAGGAGTGATGTACGTCCGCTCAAACGCCAGCCTGTTCGCGATCGGCAGGAAAAAGTAGAACACGGATTTTCACAGATTGTTTTCCGTGAAAATCCGTGTCTGGTAATCCGTTTTATCCGTGTTACCTTGTCTTTACCTGCAGATCCCCGCCCTCATACCTGATCTCGGGGAAATCATAAGCGGCGCCCGAAAAGAACTTGCACTGCACCAACTGGCTCACCGGCATCTTGATTCCCTGGTCATCTCTACGCTCGGCATCCGTAGCGAGCCACGTCAGGCTGGCACCCTTGTCGTCTTCCCATTCGGCGTCACTCGGTGTCCACCTTGGCGGCAACTGATAGACACCCCACGTAAGCTTGTCTTTTGCACCTTCGGCGCCGTTGTCCTCGACCACTAGCAGTACGCGCAGTCCGATTACACTCGGCACGTTCGACTCAAAAATCTCTCCCCCCATGACCGCGGTATTTTGACTGGTATCCATGCAATCGACTCGCGCCCGTACAATCATCCCCGGGGTCGGACGCTCCTCCGGATTATCCGGGTCGCCAACGGGGAGAGCCGCGGGATCGCTGACCGTCATCTCACCCGATCCCTGACCGTCAGCCAGTTCGCTGGCTTTGAATTCAACGTATCTTGTTTCGCCGTCCTCGAGAGCAAACTTGAACGAACCTCCGGCCGTCGATCCCTCTGCGCCTGCAAAAACCAGGCCGGGGACTGCAAGACACACAATCAACAATGCCATAGTAAAAGCGCCTATAATGCTTTTCATCAAGAGGTCTCCTCGTTATTTAATTAAGATTCGTGGTGGGTCAGGCTGTTGGGACTTTGATCCCTCAAACTCAATCAGTTTCCAGCAATTCAAATGAACAAAATTCAGCATTACCGGATAACGCGTATTTTGAAGGCAGTTCTGGTCACATTTTTTTTCGCGGGTATTTTCGGCCCGGTTTTGACGGCTGCGGCGACGCAAAGCGGAACCATCAGGGGTAAAGTCGTCGCCGACATTCCCGATCAACGCAAGACTCTTCCGGGCGCCGTCGTCACCCTCAGCGGCGAGCGACTGGGTGAGAAAAAACTACAAAGTGTCAGCGATTTGGAAGGTCAGTATGCCTTTCCGAGTCTCGTCGCGGGCGAATACCTCGTAACGGTCGAGGTCTCGGGCTTCAAGAAATATGAGAAAAAACTGAGCGTCCAGATCGAAGCAACGGTCGAGCACGACATTCTGTTGCAACCGGTGCCACTTACCGAGACCGTGACGGTGACTGACGACCGAATAGACCCGAGTAAAACAGACTCAACCACGCCCGCGGTGATCACCAACCTCGCCTTGCGCGATGCGCCGTTGATCGATCAGAAGTTTCAGGACGCGCTGCCTTTACTGCCGGGCGTGGTGCGTGGTCCGGACGGCAATCTGAACATCAAGGGCACGCGACCAACCCAGAGCGGCATTCTCGTCTCGAGTTTGAACGTCACCGATCCGGTCACAGGCGCGCCCGCGATCGAATTACCGCTCGAAGCAGTCGATACAGTGCAGGTCCACTCGAATCCGTACTCGCCGGAGTTTGGAAAGTTCACGGGCGCGGTGACGACGATCGAGACGCGTTCCGGCAGTAACGATTGGCGCTACCTGGTTACGGGAACGCTGCCCCGCCCACGCTGGCGCGACGGCAAGCTCTACGGCATCGGCGCCGCTACGCCACGCATCGCTGTCGGTGGTCCGATCAAAAAAGACAAGCTCTTCTTTTTCCAGAGCGTTGAATATCGTTTCGTGCGCACGAATGTGCCGAGTCTGGAAGACCTCGAAGAACGCCAGCGCGACATCCAGCGCGAAAGCTTCGATTCGTTCTCACGTATCGACTACGTCGTCAATAACAACAATCGACTGACCGCCAGCTTCTCGATCTTTCCGCAGAAGCTCGACTACTTCAATCTCAATACTTTCAATCCATCAAACACTACCGCCAACTTCCATCAGCGCGGTTGGTTTCTCGCTTTCAACGAGCAGGCGACGTTCAAGTCAGGCGCGTTGCTGCAATCGAGTTTCAGCGTCAAACAGTTTGACGGCGACATCTTCGGTAATAGCGGCGCGCCTTATCTGATAACTCCCGATCGTAACGCTGGTGGCTGGTTCAACCGGCAACATCGCGAGAGCCGGCGTTACGAGTGGCTCGAAGTCTTCAATTTTGCGCCGTGGCAATGGCGTGGATCGCATACGTTCAAGACAGGGCTCAACTTCAGTCGCACTTCTTTCGACGGCACGGATCGCAGCGATCCCGTCCGCATCGTGCGGGCCAACGGCGCCACACATCAACTGATCGATTTTTCCGGCCCGGGCGTTCTCGAACGTTCGCAGAACGAATACTCGTTTTTCGTGCAGGACAAGTGGATTGTGAACCGGCATCTGGTGCTCGATCTCGGCCTGCGATACGACCGCGACGGCATCGGCAATAACAACAACGCCGCACCGCGTCTTGGGTTTGTGCTCACGCCTGTTGATGACCGCACGGTTGTGCGCGGTGGTATCGGTCTCTTCTACGACAAGATCCCACTCAACGTCGGTTCGTTCGAGCAGTATCAGAGTCAGGTCATCACGACTTTCGCAAACGACGGCGTGACTCCGATCGACGGCCCACGTCTGTTTCCCAACACCGCGCCGGAAGATCTGAAGAACCCTTACAGCATCGCCTGGAACTTACAAGTCGATCACCAGTTAACTCGCCGGCTGCTGCTGCGGGTTGGTTATGAAGAGCGAAGCACGCGCAGGGATTTCGTAATCGAACCGATCGATACGGCGCTCCTGCTCCAGAACAACGGGCGCTCGCGTTATCGCGAGTTGCAAGCGGTGGCGCGCTTTCGTTTTCAGGAAGGACGCAACCTCTTTCTGTCGTACGTGCGGTCGCAGGCGCGCGGCAATTTAAACGACTTCAATAACTACTTCGGTAATCTCAAACACGCCGTCATCCGTCCCGATGAATATGGCAAGCAGCCGTTCGACGCGCCTAACCGTTTGCTGTTCTGGGGCGACTTTGCGCTGCCTCGTGATTTCGTCGTGACTCCCGTCGTCGACTGGCACAGCGGCTTTCCGTTTTCACTGCTGAACGAAGAACAGGACTTCGTTGGCCCACGCAATGAAGGGGGATGCTTTCCGAAACTCTTCACGCTCGACTTGCTCGTGATGAAGGGATTGAGTATTCCTTTTCGCGGCAAGAAGTACAAAGGACGAGCGGGATTCACGATCTTCAACATCACAAATCACTGGAACCCACGCGACGTGCAGAACAATCTCGCGAGCGGGCAGTTTGGAACGTTCTTCAACAGTCCCGATCGGAGTGTGCGACTGAAGTTTGAGTTTGTAAAATACTAGTCCACAGATTACACAGATTAACGCAGATTAATAAATAATGCTCTTAATCTGCGTAATCTGTGGATGGAGGACCATCGAAATATGAAAATCCTGTTGGCGCTGACACTGTTACTCCTGTCGTTTTCGTCTGCCTTCGCCAAAGACGACATCACCAAGGAGTTGATCACCTCAAACGGCAAGACACGTCCTTACTACCTCTACGTGCCCCCGGCGGTTAAGGCGCCAACGCTTGCGCCGCTGATCGTCACGCTGCACGGCTCGAACCGTAACGGCATCACGCTCGTCGAAAAATGGAAAGACTACGCGAAGAAGGAAGGCATCATTCTCGCCGGTCCGGACGCAACGAACCTGCGCGGCTGGAACTCGCCTGTTGACGGCCCCAACTTCCTGCGGGACCTGGTGGAAGAGTTGAAGACGAAATACCCGGTCAATCCGCGTCGCGTTTATCTCTTTGGCCACTCTGCCGGCGCAATCTTCGCGATCCACATGTCTCTGATGGAATCACAATACTTTGCCGCGGCTGCGGTTCACGCCGGCGCGCTCGCCGGCGATGACAATCAGTTGATGGACCTTGCGAAGCGCAAGATTCCCATCTCCATTCAGGTCGGAGACAGCGATCCGTTGTTCCCGGTCAAAATCGTGCGCGCAACCGCAGACGCTTTGAAAGAAAAAGGATTTCCGGTCGATATGATCGAGATCCCAAACCACGATCACTGGTATTACGACAAAGCATCGAAGTTCAACCAAACCGCGTGGGAGTTTCTCAAAAAGCACGAACTCGATGCCGATCCGCAGTTTCAGAAGTACAACTGGAATTGAGTAACAAATAACAATCCCAACCACCAGGACACTTAGTGTTTTTGTGACTTTGTGGTTAGAAATTTTCAGGAGCCCACATGCGTAGACTCTTTCGAGTACTTCTAATCGCACTATGTCTGATTGCTTTGTTTGCAGGGCCTCAACGCGCTTTGACTAGTTCCTCGCCTGCTGATGATTACAAAGCCGACGCCGTTGCCGATGTTGCGGCGATGGCGAAACAGTCGCAGGTCATGGTCGACATGGTCTTTAGTTTCGGCGAGCTCGGTTTTCAGGAAGTCGAGACTTCAAAGTACCTCACCGGCATTCTCAAAAAAGAAGGCTTCAAGATCGAACAAAACGTTGCGGGAATTCCAACCGCGTGGGTTGCGACGTGGGGCTCCGGCAAGCCCGTCATCGCGTTGGGCTCCGACGTCGATTGCATTCCACAAGCATCGCAGAAACCGGGTGTCGCTTATCACGATCCGCTGGTCGAAGGCGCTCCAGGTCACGGCGAAGGTCACAACTCCGGCGTGCCGCTCAACATCACCGCCGCAATCGCCGTGAAGCGACAAATGGAACGTCACAAACTTTCCGGCACACTCAAGATCTGGCCGGGCGTTGCCGAAGAGCTCGTGGCGGGCAAGGCTTTCTTCGTACGCGCCGGCGTTTTCAAAGACGTCGACGTGGTCCTGTTTACGCACGTCGGCAGCAACCTCAACACATCGTGGGGACAAGCGGTTGGAACAGGGCTGGTGTCAGTTGAATATACGTTCAGAGGCGAGAGCGCACATTCCGCCGGCGCGCCGTGGCAGGGACGCAGCGCACTCGATGCAGTCGAGTTGATGGACATCGGCTGGAATTTCCGTCGCGAACACCTGCGAACACAGCAACGATCTCACTACGTGATTACCAACGGCGGCGACCAGCCTAACGTGGTGCCGCGTATGGCGAGTGTCTGGTACTACTTCCGCGAGCTCGATTTCGAACACATCAAGCAGATGCGCGAGATCGGCGACGCCATGGCCCAGGGCGCCGCTATGATGACTAACACAACTGTCTCCTCTCGCGTGTTGGGCTCAGCATGGCCGCAACACTTCAACCGCCCGGTGGCGGAAGCAATGTACGAAAACATCAAGAAGGTCGGCCTGCCGCAATGGAGCGAGGCCGATCAAACACTCGCCAAGGCGTTGCAAAAAGAGTTGAAGGCACGCGAGCAGGGTTTGGCGATGCAATTGATGCCGCTCGCTGGCCCGGTTGCTGAAGAGGCGCGGCGCGGCGGTTCGGACGACATCGGCGATGTGTCGTGGAACGTGCCGACAGTTTCACTGCGATTCCCGTCAAACATTCCCGGGCTGCCGGGCCACAACTGGACCGACGCGATCGCCATGGCCACTCCGATCGCGCACAAGGGCGTGACCGCGGGCGCGAAAGTGATCGCGATGACGGTGATCGATTTGTTGACTAAACCGGAACTGGTGGAACAGGCATGGGTTTACTTCAATACCGTGCAAACCAAAGATACGAAGTATCAACCGCTGATCTCGCCCGATGACAAGCCACCGATCTGGCTGAACCAGCGCACAATGGAAACGTATCGCGAACGAATGCGGAAGTATTATTACAACCCGTCGAAGTACGACACGTATCTCGAGCAATTAGGAATCAAATATCCAACCACGCGTTAATCACAGGAGCTTACGAATGGCTGAACCGAAGACGAAACCAACAAAGGCGAGTGTCAAAGAATTCCTTAACCAGATCACCGATAAAGAACGGCGTGACGACTGTTTCGTGGTCGCGAGGATGATGGAAGAGATTACGGGCGAGAAACCGAAGATGTGGGGACCGAGCATCGTCGGCTTTGGAGCTTATCACTACAAATACGCCAGCGGCCGTGAAGGCGATTGGCCCGTGACCGCATTCTCACCGCGTAAAAGAGACCTGACGCTCTATCTCACACCCGGCTTCGATAAACAGACTGAGATGATGCAGAAGTTGGGCACGCACAGCTGCGGCAAATCATGTCTCTACATCAAACGCCTTTCGGATATTCACTTGCCCACGCTCAAAAAGTTGATTAAAAAATCAATGAAAGACTTGCCCGACTACCTAAAACAGTCTGCGTAATCTGTGGCTATGATTTGCCATTTGCCTGGCGCATAATCATCAAGCCTCCCAGATTCGCGATGGATTAAGAGTGGCCTCCAAAGTTGTATGAATTTTATAAAGGCAGTAGCACCCATCCTCCTTCTCTTCCTCTTGTACTTTCCCGCTGCGGCGGCACAGGAGCCACTTGGAAACGGCAATTCTCTGGAGGAAGTGCGCGACAAACGCAACGTGCTGCTGGTCGTGTTTAAGTCGCGCGTCATCGACGTCGGCGACCGCGAGCGGGCCATTATCGAAGACGTGCTGAAGGCGGATCCGCAACCGAAGGGACGTTACCGGTGGGTTTACAGTCAACTCGCCGCGAAGCTCAATAAGTACATGCGCAAGTACCGGAGTTTGAGCGCCGCGACGGAACTGTCGGAGGCCGATTACGTGATCTTTTTCAACGTGGTTGAGTTTCGCAGGATACTGAACACGATGTATCCCTACGGAGAATTGTTTGTAATCGTCAAAGGCTCACCGGAGCAGTTGAAGCCGCCGCGCATTGTCTGGAAGGCAAGAAAAGTGCTCTTTGCAGAAGATGCGATCGGCGATCTGATCAAAGACCTCAAAGCCCTTCGCGGCGAGAGTTAGCCGCTGATGAAAATCCGTGGTCGCCGCATTCTCTTAGTCGTTCTCCTGCTTCTGCTCGTTTCGCAGATTCCCTTTGCCTATCGTCGCTATAAACTGTGCCGGCTGAGTGCCGGCATTCAGCAACTCAATTCCGAGCGCCGCGTCCCGGAACAAAATGGGTTTACGGATTACAAGGGTGTGGTCCACGTTCATTCTTTTCTCGGTGGACACAGTTCCGGCAGTTTTTCGGAGATCATCTCCGCGGCTCAGTCTAATCAGTTGCAGTTTGTGATCATGACCGAGCACACCGAAAAAGATTTTGACACGGCTGCGATGACGTTGCAGGGCGTGCATGGTGGCGTGCTTTTTATCAACGGCAACGAGGTGAGCGCGGAGAATGGTGATCGCGTGCTTGCGCTTCCCGGTGAGGTGTCGATTGTGGCGTATCCCGAGGAGTTCAAGAACTGGGACACACCGGGTTTGGACGGCGTTGAGGTCTACAATGTTTTTACGAATGCGAGACGTGTCAATCCGGTCGTGGCATTCTTCGACGTGCTGTGGTCCAAACGGAGCTATCCGGATCTGATATTTGCGTTCTACCTGGCGCGAGCTGATGAAGGGCTCGGGAAGTGGGACCAGGCTTTGACACGGACCAGGCTGACCGCAGTCGCCGGCAATGATGCGCACGCCAACATCGGTGTCAGTTTAAAGGACAGTTCAGGCAAGACACTGTTGGGCATCCAGCTCGATCCGTACGAAACGAGCTTCCGGCTCGTGCGTCTGCACGCATTAATCGAAGCGAACAAGCCACTGGATGCAACGAGTTTGCTGGACGCAGTGCGGGCCGGGCATTGCTTTATCGGTTTCGATTTTCTCGGTGATTCCTCCAGCTTCTCGTTCACGGCAGAGAATGCGGGCGAGCGGAAGATTCAAGGAGACGAGATCTCGCTGAAGCCAGAGACGCGGCTGCGCGTGCAAAGCCCGGTTCCGGGCCGAATCGTGATCTTCAAAGACGGTTCGGTTTTGTTGGATGAAACCGGGATCAGCGGCAAGGAACTCCCGATTTCAGAGAAAGGCGTCTATCGGGCCGAAATCTACCTGCCCCAGCTCGGATCGCTGGTCCGGCACCAGCCCTGGATAATCTCAAACCCCATTTACGTGCGGTAAATTGAGCGCCTCCTTGGAGTGCGGTGCCT
>DASVGE010000251.1:0-7712 GCA_036379695.1 Pyrinomonadaceae bacterium
GTCATGTGCCACATGGTTCACATCGCGACGTGTCTGAGCAGATAGAAGATCAGATCGAGCGGTTTGCGCCCGGCTTTCGCAAGCTGGTGCTCGCACGAAGTGTGATGTCGCCAATCGATCTCGAACAACACAATCCCAATCTGGTTGGCGGTGACATCAACGGCGGCGCTCAAATTCTAAGGCAGATGTTTACTCGCCCGACGCTACGCACCTATCGCACTCCGCTTGCCGGCGTCTACATCTGCTCATCGTCAACGCCTCCCGGCGGCGGCGTCCATGGAATGTGTGGTTATAACGCGGCGCGCACAGCACTGCGGAAATCATTTGGGAGCCGCGGATGAAACGGATGAATAAAGGATGAACGCGGGATAGACTAATCGTTATGTGCTTTTTGTGCCTTTTTGTGGCTAAAATAAACGCGTATGGAACAGACAAAGCCCACACGCCTCGTCGTCGGCATCACTGGCGCGACCGGAACGATCTTCGGTGTGCGACTGCTGCAAATGCTGCACGGGTCGGGAGTGGAAACACATCTGGTCGTGAGTAAGTGGGCGGCACGCACACTCACGCATGAAACCCCATACTCGCTGAAGTACGTACAAAGCCTGGCGACGCAGAGTTACGGCATCGGCGCGCAGGGCGCCGCGATCTCCAGTGGCTCGTTTGTGACGTTGGGGATGGTGATCGCGCCGTGCAGCATGCGCACGCTCGCCGCGATCGCGCACGGCCTCGGCGACAATCTGATTCATCGCGCCGCCGACGTGATACTCAAAGAGCGACGCAAACTCGTGCTCGTCGTGCGCGAGTCGCCGTTCAACGAAATACATCTCGAAAACATGTTGAAGCTGGCGCGCATGGGCGTTGTCATACTTCCTCCCATGCCGGCGTTTTACAACAACCCCCAGAACCTCGACGACATGATCAATCACATCACGATGCGCGTGATCGATCATTTTGACATTCATCTCGACGTTATGAATCGCTGGGACGGCGTGTTGCTCGATCGCTCGCGCAAGTCCGAGACAGAATAAGGGAAGAAATCATGGGTGAAATGGTCCAATTTCCATTTGCCGGCGGAACGACCGGCGGGTATCTCGCTGAACCGAAGCAGGGTGGTGGTCCAGGTGTCGTCGTAATTCAGGAGTGGTGGGGACTGGTGGATCACATCAAGGACGTTTGCGACCGCTTTGCAGCAGAAGGTTTTGTCGCGCTCGCTCCCGATCTCTATCACGGCAAGACGACGAAGTCTCCGGACGAAGCCGGCAAGTTGATGATGGCGATGCGCATCGACGAGGCTGAACGCGACTTGAGCGCCGCTGTCGATTATCTTTCCACGCTCGATTCAACCACCAGCGAGAAAGCCGGCGTAGTCGGATTCTGCATGGGCGGCGCGCTCGCCCTGTACACGGCAACGAAAAATCCGAAAATCGGCGCCTGCGTTGTCTTTTATGGTGGACATCCGAAAGTGAAGCCCGATCTGCCGAACCTGCACGCGCCTGTGTTGGGTTTGTATGCCGGGAAAGATGACTTCGTTACACCTGAGTCAGCTCGCGATCTCGAGCGCCAGTTAAAAGACCTCGGCAAGCAGATCGATGTGAATATCTACAACGACACCGATCACGCGTTCTTCAACGACACGCGGCCGGAGGTCTATAACGCTGAAGCCGCCGCTGACTCCTGGAAGCGGACGGTTGAATTCCTGCGCAAGCATTTATCAGTGTAATCCGTGTTAATCTGTGGCATGTAATCAGTAGTCCGTCTCTACAGCTCCATCTCTATCACAACTAAAGGAACTTGCTTATGACCATGTCTTCGTGCGCATTGTCTGTGATCTCGATGCTTATCCTACTGCCGCTCAGCGTAGTCGCTCAGGAACCACCGAGACCGCCGGCATCGCCATCGCCAACTCCAACCGCAACTGCAAGCCCGTCGCCGACACCGGACGCATCACCTACGCCGCGCGATCCGATGTCGACGCCGACATTCAACGGGCTCAGATTCCGATCGATTGGACCAGCGTTCACTTCCGGGCGCATCAGCGGGTTTGCGGTCGATCCCACCAATCCTTCGCGTTACTACGTTGCGGTTGCATCCGGCGGCGTGTGGAAGACGGTCAACTCCGGCATCACCTGGACGCCTATTTTCGACAACGAAGCTTCGTATTCGATCGGCGCCATTGCCCTCGATCCAAAGAACCCGCTCACTGTTTGGGTCGGCTCCGGCGAGAACAACAGCCAGCGCAGCGTTTCCTACGGTAACGGCCTCTACAAATCTGAGGACGGCGGTCGAACGTGGAAAAACGTCGGGCTCAAAACCTCCGAGCACATCGGCCGCATCGCGATCGATCCGAAAGACTCAAACATTGTTTACGTTGCGTCGCAGGGACCGCTGTGGGGCCCCGGCGGTGAACGCGGACTCTTCAAAACTACTGACGCCGGCAAGACCTGGAAGAACATTCTCAACATCAGCGAGAACACCGGCGTGACTGACGTCGTCATCGATCCCAACGATCCGAACACAGTCTACTGTGCTTCGTATCAACGTCGCCGGCACATGTGGACGCTCATCAACGGTGGTCCCGAAAGCGCGATCTACAAATCGACCGATGCGGGTGCTACCTGGAACAAGCTGCGCGCAGGTTTACCGAGCGTGGAGCTCGGTCGAATCGGTCTGGCGATATCTCCGGTCGATTCAAACGTGCTCTATGCGACGGTAGAAGCTGCCGATCGCAAAGGTGGAATCTTTCGCTCTGAAGATCGTGGCGGCAGTTGGGAACGGCGCAACGAGTTTGACTCGACGGCGATGTACTACTCGCGCATCGTCGCCGATCCGAAAGACGTCGATCGTATCTACGTCATGAACGTGTTTCTGATGGTTTCAGACGATGGCGGGCGTACCGTGCGGCGGCTCGGGGAGCGAAACAAGCACGTTGACAATCACGACATCTGGATCAATCCGGCGAACACTGATCACTACCTGGTCGGTTCGGACGGCGGCATCTACGAGAGCTTCGATCGCGGTCAGCACTGGGATTTCAAACAGAACCTTCCGATACCGCAGTTTTACGACATCACCACCGACAACGCGAAACCTTTCTACAACGTTTACGGCGGCACGCAGGACAACTTCAGTTTCGGTGGTCCATCACGCACCCGCAGCGCTTCAGGCATAGTTAACTCTGACTGGTTTGTCACCAACGGCGGTGACGGTTTTCGCTCGCAAGTCGATCCGGAAGATCCGAACACGATCTACGCTTCGCTGCAGCACGGCGTGATAGTTCGCTTTGACAAGCGCACCGGACAACGTATCGGTATTCAACCGCAACCCGAGCGCAACGAAGATCCGCCGCGCTGGAATTGGGACTCACCATTCATCATCAGCCCACACTCACGCACACGGCTCTACATGGCGTCGGAGAAACTCTATCGCAGCGACGATCGCGGCGACACGTGGACGCTGATCAGCGGTCAACTCTCGCGCGGGCTCGATCGCGACAAGCTGCCGGTGATGGGCAAAGTCTGGGGTGTAGACGCGGTTGCAAAAAACGCCTCAACCGCATTCTTCGGCAACGCATCGGCGCTCGCCGAGTCGCAGAAAAAGGAAGGCCTGATTTACGTCGGCACTGACGACGGGCTCGTGCAAGTGACTGAAGACGGCGGCAAGAATTGGCGCAAGATCGAGAAGTTTCCCGGCGTCGCAGATATGGCTTACGTCAGTCGTATCATCACGTCCAATCACGATGCAAACACTGCTTACGTGGCTTTTGAAAATCACCAGAACAACGATTTCAAACCTTACCTGCTGAAGACCACCGATGCAGGACGAACGTGGACCTCGTTGAGCAGCAATCTGCCGAAGAACCATCCGGTGTGGGCAGTCGCGGAAGATCACGTCAATCCGAATCTGCTCTTTACCGGCACTGAGTTTGGTTTGTACTTCTCGGTCGATGGCGGACAGAAGTGGATTCAACTCAAGGGCGGTCTGCCGACGATCCAGGTGCGCGATCTCAACATTCAGAAACGCGAGAACGATCTGGTTGTCGGCACTTTCGGACGCGGCATTTACATTCTCGACAACTACACACCACTGCGTTCGATTAAACCCGAGACACTGCGACAGGAAGCCGTCGTGTTTCCGGTGAAAGACGCGTTGATGTTCATCCAATCGCAACCCCTCGGCGGTCGCGGCAAGAGTTTTCAGGGCGAGCGGTTTTACACCGCCGACAATCCACCGTATGGCGCTACCGTGACGTGGTATCTCAAAGACGCGCTCAAGACACGAAAAGAGAAGCGCCAGGAGGCCGAGCGTGAAGCGGACAAAAAGGGCGCGCCGGTTGGTTGGCCCACGCGAGCTGAACTGCGCGCCGAGGAAGAGGAAGAAGCGCCCGCGATCATTCTTACGATCACCGATGCTTCCGGTACCGTGGTGCGACGGCTGACTGGACCAGTGGCAGCGGGCATCCAGCGCCTGACGTGGGATCTACGTTATCCCGCCGCAAACCTTCCTGGGCCGCCACCACCGGATGCTGATTTTGATTTTGAACCACCGGGCGGTCCGCTCGTCATGCCGGGAACTTACAAAGCTCAACTGGCGAAACGCATCGATGGGGTTGTTACTCCACTTGGACCACCGCAGGAGTTTCAGGTGACGGTCGAAGGTCAGGAGACAATGTCGACCGCCGATCACACTGCGTTGGTGGAGTTTCAGCAAAAGGCAGTGCGTCTGCAACGTGCTGTCAGCGGCGCCACTCAAGCGGCGAACGCGCTCAAGCCGCGACTGGCCGCGATCAAACGTGCGATTAACGAAACGCCTTCATTGCCGCAGCGGTTGCAAGACGATGCAACGGCACTCGATAAACGAACTAACGAGATCCTGCTGGCGTTGAGTGGTGACGCCGCCGCACGACGGCGCAACATGAACGTGCCTCCGTCGATCAACGACCGCGTGAGTTACGTCGTGGGCGCGCAGCGCATGTCCATCTCGCGTCCAACTCAGACTCAGCAGAATCAATACAACGCCGCGGCCCAGGACTTCGAAGCAGTGCTGGTCCAACTGCGGCAACTGATCGAAGTCGATCTCGCGAGACTGGAGAAACAACTGGAGGCCGCAGGCGCACCCTGGACCCCCGGACGAATCCCCGAATGGCGTAATCAGTAAATCATCCGTGTTCATCTGTGGCTAAACGGAGATACGAAATGAAGCTTTTGAGTGTGTTGCTGTTGTTGCTCGTCTGTCTTTCCCCGGCTCAGGCCCAGAAAATCACGGGAAAAGTCGCGGGCATGGAAAAGTTTCCGGGCTTCTTCACGTTCTACTGGGACGCAAATTCGGGAAAGATATGGCTGGAGATCGACAAGTGGAACACCGAGTTTCTCTACGTCGAGTCTTTGCCTGCCGGTATCGGCTCGAACGACATCGGTCTAGATCGCGGTCAACTCGGCAATAGCTCGATCGTTCGTTTCGATCGCACCGGGCCTCGCGTTCTGCTGGTGGCGCCGAACTACGGTTTTCGTGCCACCAGTAATAACGCGGACGAACGGCTGGCAGTGAAAGACGCTTTTGCGGAATCGACGTTGTGGGGCTTCGAAGTCGCCGCTGAAGAAGGCGATCGCGTCCTTGTTGACGCGACGAACTTCTATCTACGCGACGTTCACCAGGTCACTAACAGGCTGCAAAGAGGACAGCAGGGCACGTATCGACTCGAGGCGACGCGCAGCGCGTTCTATCTTCCAAACACAAAAAACTTTCCCCAGAACACCGAAGTCGAAACCACTCTGACCTTCACCGGCGAACCGACCGGGCAATTCGTGCGCGAAGTCGTGCCGGTGCCCGAAGCAATCACGGTGCGCGAACGCCACTCGTTCGTGCAACTACCCCCGCCGGGTTTCAAGCCGAGAGTTTTCGATCCGCGCGCCGGTTACTTCGGCATCGACTACATGGACTTCGCAACGCCGATCGAGCAGCCGATAACAAAGCGCTACATCGCGCGTCATCGTTTGCAGAAGAAAGATCCGAGTGCACGTGTAAGCGAAGCAGTAGAGCCGATTGTCTATTACGTCGATCGTGGCGCGCCGGAGCCGGTGCGTTCGGCGTTGCTCGACGGCGCGCGCTGGTGGAGCCAGGCGTTTGAAGCGCTTGGATACAAAGACGCGTTTCGCGTCGAGGTGATGCCGCCTGAAGTTGATCCGATGGACGTGCGTTACAACGTGATCCAGTGGGTTCATCGTTCGACGAGAGGTTGGTCGTATGGCAACTCGCTCCTCGATCCACGCACCGGTGAGATCATTCAGGGACGGGTCTCGCTCGGCTCACTGCGCGACCGACAGGACTTCCTGATCGCCGAAGGCTTGCTCGCGCCTTACGACAAAACAAACACCGCCTCGCCAAAGCTTCTGGAAATGGTGTTGGCCCGTTTGCGACAACTCTCTGCACACGAAGTGGGCCACACGCTGGGACTGCAACACAACTACGCAGCCAGTCCCGTGAATCGCGCGTCGGTGATGGACTATCCCGCGCCGCGCGCAAAGTTAGGCGCTGACGGCGCGCCTGATTTATCTGACGCGTACGCGAAGGGCATCGGTGAGTGGGACAAAGTCGCGATAGCTTACGGCTACCAGGACTTCGCTTCCGGCACTGACGAAGCGAGCGCACTCGATCGCACCTTAAGCGAGGCGTTCGCGCGTGGTCTGATGTACCTGACGGATCAGGATGCGCGGCCCGCGAGTAGTTCGAGCTCGGTGGCCCATCTCTGGGACAACGGTGCGAACGCGATCGACGAGCTGAACAACGTCATGAAAGTGCGCGCGGCTGCCTTGCGACGCTTTGGCGAGAACAACATTCGTGAAGGCGCGCCGATGGCGACGATCGAAGACGTCCTGGTGCCGATCTACATGTATCACCGTTATCAGGTGGAAGCTGCGGCAAAGGTGATTGGCGGGCAGGATTACACGTTCAGTCTGAAAGGAAAAGGCGATCGGAATCCGCAGATTGTTTCTCCCGAGGAGCAGCGTCGAGCACTCGCGGCTGTGCTCGAGACGCTCAAACCTGAGGCGCTCGCAGTGCCCGAGTCGTTGTTACGTTTACTGCCGCCGCGTCCGGCCGGTTATCCACGCAACCGCGAAAACTTTCGCATTCGCACGCAACCGGTTTTCGACGCGCTCGCGCCCGCGGAGGCAATTGCGGATCACGTCAGTGGTTTTCTCCTGAACCAGGAACGAGCGGCGCGGTTGATCCAGTTTCATGCTCGCGATCCGCGCAATCCGGGTCTTGCTGAAGTGATTGATCGAATACTGGCGGCGACGTGGAAAGCGCCCGCGGCGACAGGCTACGCGGGTGAGATACAACGCAGCGTGGACATGATCGTACTTCACGATCTGATGGCGTTGGCCGCTGGTGAGCGTGCGTCAAATCAGGTGCGCGCGCTCGCGTCGTGGAAGTTGGACCAACTGAAGAATTGGCTGACGTCGCAGAGTCGTTTAGCAGCCGATGAAAACCGGCATGCCTTTCTGTTTTACTCGCTCGACCAGATCAAACGTTTCCAGGACGACCCGAAGAAGATGAACCTCACACCCGCTCAGCAACCACCCGACGGCCAGCCGATCGGCATGGATGACGACTGTCGCTATAAATGGTGAAGAGCGGGGGCAAGCCCCTCTTCCTGACTTGTTCTCTTTTTGAGGGCGCCTTGATGCGGAACAAGTCAGGAAGAGGGGCTT
>DASVGE010000252.1:0-67456 GCA_036379695.1 Pyrinomonadaceae bacterium
CGGAAGTCACGATCAGCAGTCGCTGTGAAGAGAGCGACTCAATCGGTCCAAGAAGGATGTTACTGAGCGATCTGGCTGTTTCGTTGTAGTCCTCGTCAGCACGTCGAGGCGCTTTTCCCGGCGGCAGGTTGGACGCAGCCAGTAAATCATGAAGACGTTGGGCCAGTGCCTCGATCTTGGAACTTCCGGGCAGCTCGTAACTCTTGATTGACTTGTTTGTGACGGCCCAGACGTAGCTTCGTTCATCACCCAGCGCATATTCCAACAGCATCTGATCCGGGGCGAGCAACTCCTGAATTGCTGCAATTGAAATCGACTCGGGATGCGTTAAGGGCTGCATAACGCGGGCGGTTTTTGCGAATGCGCGCTTCGAGGTCGCGGTATTCATTAAGAAGCGTAGTCAACCGGCGCCGGATGGCCGCTGTCTGGCTCGCAGTCTGGACCGAGTTGAGCAGCTGTCGCTGCGACAAGGCAGTTAAATCGTGCTGAAGCTCGGCTTCCTTCTTCAAATCGGCCGGGTTCGCGCCGCTGCGTATGCCGGCACTTAGCTCGATCAAGACGTCGAGCATCGAGCGGGTGCGCGCTCTCTCACTGTATTCCAATGCCAGGGCCTCGAGGGCGCGATCGCGCGTCACGGCAAAGCGCCGCATCAGCACGTCGATATACAACTCGTAAAACTTTTGCGCAGACGCGAAATAGGAAGTGCGCAGATGCTGATTCGCTATTTTCGTTCGCAACGACTCGATCACGGGAAATGCGAGTTCGATTTGCTTGCGTGCTTCGATGAGATTACCAAGTTTTGTTTGGACGCGAGCGATCTCGTAGCGCGTATCAGCTTCGGCGGTGCGATACATTACTGTGGTCCAGATATCGAGCGCCTTGTTCAGTTTTGTGAGCGCAGCCTGCTCGTTACCAAGGGCCGAATACGTCAGCGCCATGTTCTTCAGCGTTTGTCCCTGACCGACGCTGTCGTCCGCCGTGGTTTGGAGATCGAGGGCCTCCTGGTAATTAGCCAAAGCTTCCTGATACCGGGTCAATGCGGCGTAGACCATGCCGCGATACATCAGGATCTCAGCCCTGATCGTCTTGTCTGAATAGCCGATTTCGTTGATACCTTTGTCGTAGTTATCGAGTGCCGTTTGATAAATCTGCTTATCAAAGTAGACGCGGCCAATGTCGCCTAACACTAGCGCCCGGCCACGACGACTGCTGCCGGGCGGCAATAAAGTCTGTGCTCGTTGATAGTAATCTAATCCCTCGTCGTAGCTTTTGAAGCCGTTGGCATAAATACGCCCGATAGCCATAAGCGTGAAAGCTTCACCTACGGTGTCTCCTAACTGTGCCCTGATTGAGACGGCTTCCGTGAAGGACTGCTGCGCTTGCGCGAGGTCACCTTCGAGGTAGTACACGCGACCGATCTGGTAGAGTGTCTGGCCAATTCGTTTCTGATCGTCTTGCGCTCTAAATCCGGCGAGGGCTGCTGTGAAGTTTGTGAGGCCACCTTCCGGATCAGCGAGTCTCAATTTTGAAAGACCGATGTTGTAAAGCACGACGGCTTCGTCGAGCGGACTTTTCAATGCGCGGAAAGTATTCAGTGCTTCTTCGTAGCTGGTGAGGGCGGCGGAGAGCTCGTCAAGGAAATGCTGTTCCTTCCCTCGATTGAGAAGAGCGTTTGCTTCACCGCGTCGTTCATTGATGTCGTGCCAGCGACGTCGTGCTTCTTCGAATTGGGTTGCTCTCTCTCGTGTTTTTTCCGGCGTTACATCAGACCGGGTCAACATGGCTTTAAAAAAAACAAGTTGCGCCGCAACATTCTCGCGATCCGTGTTGCTGGCAGTCCGCCGTTCAGAGAGCGCGATTTCAAAATTACCCGGCGCAGGCTTGCTGTCCTTTGTACTTATCTTGATGAGGTAATCGGCTGCACGGCCCAATAACGAGAGTGATTCCTGTCCAACCGAGCCGTTTGCAACGTCGACTTCGACAGTGATGCCTTCCACTTCAACCCTCATCACCAGATCGACTTTTTGCT
Source organism: Pyrinomonadaceae bacterium (assembly GCA_036379695.1). Taxonomy (GTDB): domain Bacteria; phylum Acidobacteriota; class Blastocatellia; order Pyrinomonadales; family Pyrinomonadaceae; genus PSRF01. The sequence continues at coordinate 2,030 of DASVGE010000252.1, forward strand.
GTTGCAGTGTGACGACAGCGTATTCGTCTGGAGCCAGCCTCAGCACAAACTCATATGTTTGTCCGCCTGCAATTGGCTGCGATACGGGCCTGCCGTCTTCGAGCGTTAGGCGCACCGTTTGAGCGGTGACAGGCGCAACTCCAGCTAGTACAACGCCGACGATGAAGAGCATGAGCACTAGTGGAACTCTGGGTCTGATGCGGTGTGGGAGCGTTACCTTGGCCATATTCTCAAAGCGGGCACACGCAGGGTGAAGAACCGCATGACCTGAAAACCAGGCGAGCACCGATGCGGCAAAAGTTTATCGGACGCGACTCAGAGTCGATGCATATACTGCACGATCCAGGGGAAGAGCTTTATCGCCCAACTGAACTTCCCAAAAGCCTTGCAATCTGAGCCGGGATTGTATCAAACTCTGCGCCCGCCGTAATTAGGGCAACGCTACAAGTCTTAGGCCTCTGAACCGCTAATATAGGGAAAAGTGCACACGCCCGTCCTGGTGGGCACGCAAAATAGGTCGAAATAGTTTCAGCTGCTTTCCAACTAATAACGGGAGCTGTTACTTCTGGCAGAAGCTCAAAACCCAAAAACTAAAGGAGCCGTGAGATGAGAAACTCTTTCTGGAGACTGGTGATGCTCGTTGCAGTTTGTCTCGTTTTTTCGCAATTGGTTTGTGGTCAGGAGGCGGCCGCTACCCCTACCCCGCCTGTTAAAGTTAAAGATAATCGAAATCAACAAATCAAAAGGGTCCAGATTTTCTACAAACGCGACGGAGAGCGCGAGTACACGCCGGCAAAAGAGGACCTCTACATCTCGAAGGAATCAACCTGGATGAAAATCATTATCCACTTTGTATCGATCTCACCCAGTCCCGCAAAAATAAGAGCCAAGGTTGAGTTGCGTCGCCTCTGTCGAACACCCATAGGTCCCGGATTCAGTTCAAGAGTAACGGAGTATTTCACTTCTACCGCACCCATCGAGGGAGAGGATCGCCCTTTCGTAAGGGACACTATTGAATTTGAGATTAAACTCGAGCCGTGTGCGACGAACTGCATTCCTAACAACGCAGGCAGTTTGGTTTGCCGTCATCCAGATCGCGATCACCTGGGTGAAGGTCCTTATCAAGCGGTCATAACAACGGGAGCTGAAAGAGGTTCGCTACAAGACGATCAAACGTCACAATTAGTTTATAACTACGACTTCGTCACAGCAGCTGACAGTGACCTTCGCAGTCCGGCACGTTTGCGTCTCCTGAAAGAAAAATATTTTGGGCGTTGAAGCGTTTATGCGATGTTCTAAGCACAAGTGACGTGTGGAGACGCTAATGCCAACACTAAGACTACTTCTCCTCATAATCGTCGTCGGGATTTTTCTCGTGGGTTCTCTTCAGAATCCTGCCGGCGCGAGGTCTTCGGTTTGGCTATTCCACACGAAACAGCATGATCGCTTCGGCAATCAAACCAGCCGCGGAACAGTTACGTCTCCGGCAACGGGAAAGAACGAGTACGTGGTTCGCGGCACTTTACATGATTCGACATCCAGCCGTTCGATGAAGGGTTTACTCGTGAAAGTATTTGACGGTGACTGTCGAAGCGGTCGATTGCTTGGTATGGCAAGCAGCAGAAAAGGTGGGCACTTTGAAATTGAATTTGCTCACAGTAGCGCTGCGGTTGAGGCTTCTTTTTGTGTTTTCAATGAAAAGGGCCTCTTGCTGAAATCGATGGAGATACCGGAACCTTTTAAGGCCGGGGCAAATATTAATATTGACATCAACCTCGGGCGCTTTGATCCCGACGCCGGTGAAACCTCATTGTTTTCGGATTCTCAGAGAATTACCAAAGGGTTGGCGGATAAGTTATCGAACAGAGAGTTGATCGAAGTCCTTTGGTTTGTGAGATACCGCCTGCCATTTTCACGATTGAACGCCGCGCAGAAAGCTCTCGCTCGAGTTTTGAAGCCACCAGGTTTATCAGATGACTGCGGCGAACGAGCACTTACCTTGCTGGACTTGCTGCTCAAAGAGAGAGAGGATAATTATTCATCGTTGTGTGTGCTTCCTCCCGGAGCCACTAAACGCTACTTTTATACTGACCATGTCGTAGTTACCTACACTACCTGTCCTCTCTATCCACGTGAGGTGGTTAAGGACCCAAAACCGCCTAAAGTCGACGACCCGTATGACTCTCCAGACGGTCGTATCGGTATGGTGCGGGCGGATAAGAGCGCGCTCCACGAGCTAAACAAGGATGTTCCACCTACCTACGTGCAGCAGGTGGGACTGTTGGCTGAGTATGCATGGCACCGTTACGTGAACGAATTAGGTTTCAAGGATCCTCGAGGTGGAGATTCGCGAGTCAAAATCACTATCTGCTTCACAGATTACACTGGCGCTACCACTCCAAACAAGGACTATATCGAAATTTCGCCGCGTAACTCGCTTTTTCAAAACCTCGCGACTGTCCCGCATGAGTTGTTTCATCGAGTCCAATACCAATACAACAACACCAGTGACCAGTCCGGTTTATATGGCGTGATGAGAGAAGGCGGAGCCCGATTTATAGAAGACTCCTTAGTCGACAAGTTCAATCGCTACGTCTTTGAATCACAGAAAATATTCGAAAATCCATCGGCCTCTCTGGTGAATCCGAAACCAGATGAAAATACCACTATCGCTTATGCTGCCGCGCTGTTATGGAAGTATTTGGCTGAGCAACACAGCTTGCATGTGACAAGCTCGCATGAACCTAACATCGGTATCGACGTATACCGTCAACTTCTAGAGACGATGGCAACGCCGCTCGGCGGATCCACGCCGCCTTATGAGCCGGCGGCCCTTCGCACTGCTTGCAAACTGATGCCGCGTCCCGGAAATTTTGATGAGTTCGAGTATCTCGATCCGGCGCACACTGAACTCATTTCAAACGAGACTAGCTGGGGAAACTATTTGCTTGCCAACCACCTTCATGGCACTACTGCTGCTCCGTCTGGAGACGGCAGATTCAAGTATAAAGAAGATATTGATTCCGTTCTCTGGGAGGAACAACCTTATGTGAGTCGTTTAGCAGCGGTTAGAGCTCTGATAAGACCAGACGACGATGTAACAATTGGCACAGCAGAAAGTGTTCTCCGATTGGTCGAAGATCAATCTGCTTACGCCGCGCGCTATTACCGCATCACGCCCAGCACTGCCGCACCGCCACGCTCGCTTCGGATCTCGCTCAACGCTTTTGGCGGCATGAGCGATCCGTTGATTCAAATATTGAGCTTTGGACCGGGTGAAGTTTTGACCGACATCAGTAAATCTGATCAGCCTTCGTATACAAAGACAATCAACATGACTGGCCTTTCCTCCGTAGTCGTGATCGTGGCGAGTCGAATGAACGCCGGAGACTATACCGTCAATTTTGAAGAGGTCGAAGGCGGCGCCGACCCGATGATAACTCGATGGAATTCGGCAACTCGCACGGAGTATGAAGTCAACTCCCGTGACTATCCTTGGACGCAAACCTCACCCGATTTGATCATTGATAACAACAACGACAACGAGCCTGACGCAGCTCTCGTTCCTGGTATCAACAACAGCCTTAAGATCCGCCCGCACAACCGTGGAAATGCGCAAGCTGCGGGATTCAGTGTTGACTTGTATTATCAAACGGACAGCAGTCAACTCGATCCTGATCGATGGCAACCAGTCCGCAATGGGTCGAACGAGATACAAACTGTCAGCAACGCTACACTCGCGGCAGCCGGCCGCTTAGGAGACAGTAAGTGGTTCAGCGTCAACTGGGCCCCACCGGCAAATATCTCATCTTCCAAATTGTGCGTGAAAGCCATCATCAGGTTTCCAGGCGATCTCAACGCCGACAACAACACTTCAATTGGATGTTTTAGTCAAGCTGGACCATCGTTAACCACCGCTACAAGATTTTAACTCCCACGTTCGGCAGTTACAAAAAAAGTCTGAAATGTTTTGCCGCTAATCCCAACATCCTAGTGAAGACCGAAAAGTTTCCAGTGTCGCGCATGTTCAAACGCGATTGAAAACCTAATTTATTCAGCAAAGGAGAAATCTATGGACGACCTTGAGTTAGTGAACACCATCGAGAAGATTGAATTAATAGACGTAATCGGCAATCCACCTGTCCATGGAACCATCAAGGTTACCGGATCGGTAAGAAGAAGCGGATACACAATGCCGTCGCTCATTATCAAGAGCACGACGCCAGACAGGGAGGGCAACCTGACCTTCTACTTTGCGGCTAAGCCTCCCGATGGCGGCAGTCCGGGTCAACCCATCCCGATTGAGGCGCGACGCTCTTTATTCGATCTACTGCGTGTGAGGACGCTCACCGTCGTTTCTGCCACCAATGAGATGGTGAAGAACCTTTAGAACTAAGGAGGAGATATGGCAACGATAACTCTGTCCGTGGATTTTGGGATCTTCCCTGATAACTTGAAGTTTCCGACAAGCTTCACTCTCGGTGGTTATACATTTAACGACTTGAGTGGCGCCGGGAGGTTATTCGCAAATGAAACTAGTGGCGAAATAGGACTCCAGTTTACTAAAACCGGAATTGAGGTAATCCTTCCAGTCCCGGTCGATGTGGTTGATTTGAGGGTAGGCGCATTCGCCGGTCCACTGAAAATTATTGCTAAAAATAGCGCCGGCACCGTGGTTGGCACGCAGGACATTACGATCACCAGTAGGTTCCTGGATGTGCAGCTAAAGGCGCCAAAGACTGCTTCAGTGTCTTTGGTTAATGGCGGCAACGAAGGGATCTTGAGGCGAATCAGTACCACCATCTATTGCACCTAAAAACAGTAATAGGGCTTTGAGCTCATCGCTTGAAGTTACGGCCCCAATTTTGAGACGTGGGTCGTCGTAAATGACTGATGCATACTGCTCAGCGCTTTGGATTCAGCCAAGCAACGACGCCTCAATCAGAAATTTCTCGTCCGAACCTGAATAACCACTATGCAAGGTGCGAAAAGTCGAAATCGAGGTGAAAAAACCCGAGCCAAGGCGCAAGTTGGCATCCCGGTTTTAACTATCTTCCGCAATAAGAACAACACCATCATTGCCGAAAAATTTGAGGCGGTTGGGCCTGCTTTCCGCTCGACGATTGAACGCGAGCGTCCGAACCTGGTGACCGGCGATCTTGATCGAACACAAATTCATCGCATCGTCTTCTTCAATACAGACGAACCTGATAAAGATAACCCCATTCTGCTCCTCGACGTTCACCCCAGCTCAAAGCTAACGCTTAGTCAAAGTTTACGTCAGATAGACTTGAATCTCGTTGTCACCACGCCATTCGCGGTTAGTGCCAAACGACTCAATCTAACGGCACAAATCAAGATAAGACAGGTGAATTCATCCTTGCGGCCAGTATTCCTGGATCTGGATGTACTGAACGCACCCGGCACTTTCCCTGCACGCTTAATGAGTAACATTTCCGGCGACACCCCCGATCGGCTGGCAAGGCTCTTGCAGTTGAATGACGACAAAATTCCAGTTCTCGAGCACAGATCATTTGATAGCGGCTTTCTTAAAAAAGCCACCGGGATCGCAGTGCCAGCTAGCAGCTCGACTGGATGCTCAGGTCAACAACAAACAAAATTCAGGTTCATTAAACTTCCTGGTAATGAAAGTTCCACAGTTAAGACCCTGGAACTGCGTCTGGATAGTATTGACCTCATCCGCTGCAACGGCGGAACGGGAAGCGTCGTTGTCCTGGAACCCGGTATCCCGTTGTCATACGATGCAAATATTGCTCCTCGCGAGTGGCATTTTATTCAACGACCGGCCAAGGGCATCAACGCCGCCAAACCTGTCGGAGATGGACGATTGCCCAGGGCGAAATGGCTCCTGAAGGCTGAAGGAATACCGTGGCGTTCCGTACTTGAATTGTGGAATGAGTTGGTTGAGCAATTTCAACTCGCAGTGCTTCGCTCTCGAGCTGGACATGGTGTCTCGTTCTTTCCCACCTTCACGATTCCGTCTTCAGGTCCAGAGACGTTTGGCCGCTGGGTCTCTTCCTATCAGATCATCGACACGAACACTCCCAATAATGATGTTCAAGTAACAGATCCCGACAGTGAGCCGGACGAATCCAAAATCGTCGTTAGACCTTTGTCTTTGCAGATGATGGCCCAACCGCCGGGAAATGACGATTTGTTGGCGAGTCTCGAGCAAATCAGAAACATCGACGATCAGGTGCTGGAGACGGTTAAGTTCAAGCTCACGGCCCTAAACTCCGAGGAACTGGAGGCTCAACTTGAAAGCACCAAGGGATTGCAACTCGAGATTAAAGGCTCGGCTTTGACAGACCCGAAACTCCAGATGAGGCCAAAGGTCCGGATGGGCTCACTCGATCTGGAATTTAGTAACGAATCAAACGCCCACGGAGTTGACAGAAATTTCTTTCTGATCCGGCCGCGCGGAACGACAATCGATGTTGATTCTTCTTATCAATTGGAAATCAAGAGAGTTTCGCCGGGCGGCCAGGACTACGCCGTAAGTGAGGAGTTTACTGCATCCTCCTCTGTCGAAAACGAACAAGTGCTGCCCTGCGTGCGTCCCAAGCCGCCGATTGTGATCCCGCTGGACAAGGAAACAAACGACCATCCAATTCTGGTCCTGCACGTTCAGGAGAAGCTCAATGAATCTGTCGGCAGTCATCGGTTAGTTCTCGATCTTATATCTCAGAGTCCGATGAATTCGCGCGAGCCGGACCTGGACGTTTGTCGCCAAGCTGACCGGACAGTCGTCGTCCTCGACCGCAATCCTTTCCTCGTCGCGGAGGTCAAATACCTCTCATTTGACAGGGTTGGTCCTTTCAGCAGCGGAGTAATTGCAACCTGGAATAGTGATGACGGCATAGCCGGAGCATGGCAATTACAACTCGAAGAAAGACCCTTCTGCATGGTGCTGCCGCCCCAAGCGGTGGGCGAAGAGATGATCAAGGATCAGAAGCTCGTCGATCCTGTTAAGGCCGTGGCTTTTAATCTGGGACCGGCTACGACATTTGAGCTTAATGCACGGCGCGCGCGAACGGATTTTGCTGAGACTCCGTGGAATCTAAGACGCATTCTGGCAATGCAGGGCCAGACGCAAAACGGCGCAGGGGTTAAGAGCATGCATTATGAATTGCTCTACGGTCTTTCGGCTGATGCGAAGAATCCGGGAATTCGGCTGGCAGACACTTTCTCTCAAGCCGGTCGCACCATGCCGATACCGGACGAACGCATCGCCTGGGCCGCCACAAAGGAGCAGCGCGATGCTTACGCTGCGAACCGTTTCGACTGGGGCAGGTTGTATTACCGTTTGCTTTCGCGACTTGCTGTTTTGGTTCCATGGGACGAACTGTTACCACTGGTTGAGCGCAAACCGATTGTTCTAAGTGAGAGCGTCAGTAGTCGACTTCGTTTACCGCCAAAGTCCAATCTGAAACGGCCGGTAGATCTTTTCACCGGCGATGGCAACATTACTGAGGACGACGGCTCTCTGAAAGGTGGAGCAACCTGGGGATTCGAAAGTAAGAATATTTATAAAGCTGTTCGTGATAATTCGGTGGCCAGTTCAGCACGTTTGGAGAACTTCGGTTTTTCCAGTCTCGGCGGTTACGGCAAACAGGAAGCCGGCTTTCAGAGCGACCTGACAAAGATCTCGGCTGAAGTAGCGATGGGCCGTGCTTTTCACTATCAGGTGGAGCGGCTCGGCAGAATCGCCTGCACCTACCACCTTGCTAAGCACGTGATCGTTTATGAGCGTTCGGTAACTCCCTCACGCCAGTTTCAAAACCCCACCCAACCGCTACTGGGCTGGCCGATTCTGCGCAAGGTGCGGGAGTACGTACAGATCCTGGAGCCAAAGCGAAGCTACCCGGATGACACCTTACGCCCCGATCAGCAGCGGACGACCGATGAATTTCGCAAGCGCGGATTTCTGGATAGCTGTGAGTTTGAAGAAGGAGTGCAGATCAGTGTTAACGGCGCCTGGGGAAGTGATGTTGGAGATTATGGCTGGAAGATTCCCCTCTGGCGGACGGGTGCGACACCGGAAGACGTTTATCCAAAACCCGTGGTCCATTTTGGACTGGATAGCAATCAGGGTGAGCAGCAGAAAGTACAGCGCTGCGAACTTGATAATCCTGAGAACCTATATTTCTTCACTTTAACTAAGAACAAGAACAATCCAACCGAGAAGGTCGATCCGGATCCGCGGAATTGGGACCCGGAACTTAACATCGATTACGTAAACCGGCCGGTACCGGCCCCAGCGACTGGTGACTTCACCGGTGGAGATCCGCGTGCAATGTCACCGGGCGATCCATCGGTGCCGGTTCACTATGGTCCCTGCACTTTTCGTCTGGTGCCGTCATCGATTCCTGCCGATCTCGTCTCGATGCGTGCGGCTAAGCCAATGGCCGCGGTGATCGAAACGATCACCATCGTTCGCTCAGTTGATAAGGGAAAGGATACTCAGTGGCCACCAACCGACATTGTTAAAGTCAACGATTTACACCAACTCGTTGGCACGATGTTTCGCGATCTGCTTTTGAAGAATCTGCCGTTGGATGGGAATCCGACCGCAACCTTAATCAGCGATCTTAAAGCCCGGGTACAAAGCTTTACGGCGTTCAAAGATAAGCTGACTGACGCAAAAAGAGAAGTTAAGGCGTTTAAAGATAACCTGCTGCAACGTGTTCAAAACGAAGAGCGAGCGATAGCCGAGAGAATCCGGACACGCTTAATGCTCTTGGCCAATCAGGGTACCGGAGAGGTTGATGGCGTAGCGAAGGAACTCCAAAGGAGAGTCACACAGTACCTGGACCACCTCGGCAACAATCCTCTAAATCGAGACGAGGCCATACGCATTCTTCTCGAAACACAACATCGCTTTGAAGAGGTACTGTTAATTAGTTCATCGCTCCCGGGCCTGGTCACGGAATTCATCGCTCGCTACGTCGAACTAGTCACCACGCTGAGATCCACGATTAACGATGAGCTGGCACGAATCAAGGCCGCTCTTGCTAATAGCTCGTTGAAAGCAGAGGCAGCCGCGGCCCAGGCTACCGTACTCTATGAAAGAACGCGCGCCATCGTTCAGGCTTTAGAAACAATCGGTCTTACTCCGCCTCTGCCATTCCTGCCTGATCCCGGACCTGAAATCAGAGAGAAATTGAATACCTATTTCGACGGGTTCAAAAATTCCTTCGAGGGTTTTCTGGCAGATATTCGCGTTGCCGTTAATACCGGCGGCGCCATTCAAGCCATCGATCGATTCCAGGCAACCGCGTACTTCCGCGCCCTTCAGGATCTGGCGAACCTGAGGGATTTCATCCGTGTTGCTACAGGCGTAACGATTGATATCGGTCAAACTCAACAACAAATTGCCGATGCAATTGATAAAGCCATTCACCCGGCGCAGCAATGGCAAGACGAAACGCTGAAGCTGTGGCGCGACAAAGTTGTCGCAGCTGCGGCTCTCATTCAAACGGAAAAGTCTCAATTAGAAGCGGCTCGCGATCAGCTAAATCAATTTCTTGAGACTGAGCTTGATACCAAACTGCAAGCGTTGAATCAGATGATTGCCGATCGCGTGACGCTGGCTGCCAACGTTGTGGTCGATGCGCTGTCGGCGGCAGAAAAGTTACTCGAGTGGGAGGGGGGTGTAAAAGACAAGATTCTCACTGCGTTAGACCAGGGAGTAGAGGAAGCAAAGCACGCGCTTGAAACATATCGTGACGAACTATTCAGCGACGCCGGTAAGTATCTTGATCAGGCTGCGCGATTACTTCCGTCAATTCCAGTCACATACCAACAAGCAGATGACGCGCTGCGATTGATAAGAGCCTTCGGCGAACCACCGCGCGTGCCGAAGTTGGAATTCGACCGTCCCCAGCTTGCTTACTTCTATAAGGAACTCAACAAACATGTCGATCTGACACCAGCGGTCGCACTCCTCAGCCAGGCCAATGATCTTGCTGAGAAACTCAAACCGCTGGGAGTCAAGCTCCCAACCAGGAAAGCGCTGGAACAGCTTGTCCCCATCGACCTGAAGGAGTTTGACGTCTCACGGATATTCCCGAGTTTCGCAGGCATCGATTTTTCCAACTTCCTCGCCGGAAGAAAACTACCGACTCTCGGTAACGAAAATGTTCGGATTACGCAGGGCATTGATGCGCAGACCCGCAGGGGATTTGTGCGAGCCGATGTTCACTTTGTCCTTTCAGACGCATCAACGCTCTTCGCAATCGGCCCGCTCACCCTCCAAATCATCAATGCCCGGTTTAATGCGGTTACTGAGATCACAGTTGATCTGCAAGGCAAAACCAGTCGAAAGACATTCGGCAGCATCACGGCCGACTGGCTGCTCACAATTAGTAACGTTGCCATCATCAAGTTTCGCGATACCGAACTCAAGTTTGACGACAACAACAACATTCGTTTCTCGCTCAATCCAAAAAACATCGAGTTACCGGAGATCATGTCGTTCGTCTCCCAATTGATGACTTTTACGGGAGAAGATGGAACCGGATTAACCATTGGACTGATACCAGGCGGGGTTCAATCGATCCTAAGCCTGCCGATACCGGACGTTCAGGGCGCCACTTCCGGGATTTCAAACTTGAATCTGCTGGCGATGATGGCTCTGCGATTCGACAATGGATTCAGCATCAGCGTGGGCCTCGGCCTTGCTCGTAAACAAGCTCCTTTTTCACTCACGATTTTTATCCTCGGTGGCGGCGGCTTTGTTGAAGCATGGGTTACTTACACTCCTTCGACGAGGAAGCTTTCCTGCTCTGTCGAGATCGGCATTACGGTCTCGGCCAGTGTGGCGATTGCGTTAGGGCCGATCAAAGGTGGCGTCTATGTTTACTTTGGCATCACGGCGCTATACGAGAGTGGACGAGGTCTTTCATTCGGAGTTCTTTACGTCATTCGCGGGCAGGTTTCCGTGCTGGGGATCGTATCGGCGTGTGTGACGCTGATGCTCGAGGCGCGATACTCACCCGCCACCAAACAATTAGTAGGACGCGGCAGGTTCAGTATCAAGATCAAAATCTGCTGGTGCTTCACGTTGGAGATTGATCGCGAAGTTACCTACACCATAGGTGGAGGAAACAACGTGGTCCAGGCGAGATCGCAACGGATGCTGGAAGCCCATCATGCATCCGAGGATGACTTCGCGAGAGCGGTGCGTGCTTATATCAACATGTTGGATTAACTGGAGGAGATCGTGGCTGGACATCTGCGAATCATTTGTAATCTCGAACGCCTGCCCGCGCTTGATACGGGCGATCTAAAAGGATTTGGTATGACGCTGAGTGTTGGCTGGAGTGACGCTACTGCTCCTGCTATGGAAGAAGCGCTAAAACCCTGGCTCTGGGATGCAATTGATAAAGTCCAGTTCTATTGGCAACGTGATGATGGTTCGAATACTACACCAGACGAAGTCACTGCTTTACCGCAGTCACCTGCGCCTGCTCCGGAGGCGTTCCGTAATAGACTGGATTCTCTCTATACGAAGTCAGCCGCGGATCCAATAAACTTTAAATGGCCGCAAACAGAGTACAAGCTTAACGACTCGGCTGAAGCACATCCTTGGCATGCACTTCTCAATCACGTTGCGACGTTTCCCTACCCTTTGGCCCAGGCATGCAACCTGTCGCGAATATTTCGAGTTCGCGTCGAAGGTGTGCAACTATTTGCAGCACCAATAATCCCCGCTTCAACTACGGGACATTTTCCTGCTCAGAAGCTCACTCCGTCCGGTACCGCAACTCCAACCACATCAATCCCAGGTAAGAGCAATACATTCCAATGGAAATATGACGTCGCCGCCCCGTTCGAAACCTTTGCGTTTTTCCAAAGCTTATCCCCCACTGTTTCTCAAGTCGAATTTATCAACTTCAATAATCAGTGGCTCCAACTCACTTCAGTACCAACTGCCGCGACACAGGAAGATTGGCAGGCTGATCTCGAATACCGTGTGGCCCAGGGTTTTCAATTCACGCAGTTTCTGCTGGATTTCATGCGCAATCCCGACCCCGATCGCCAACGCCTCCTGGAGGCAGACAACAATTTCAACCGCTGCATAGCCCTCGCTTTAGCAACCCTCCGTGATGTCGCTGGCCCCGGCGCAAACATAACTCCGGAAGATATTTATTTTGCGCAACGCGTCTTCGAGACAAAACTGACCCCGGCCGAGTTGGCCCAGATTACACCGGCCATGTGGACGAGCATCGACCAGGCGCTATTCACGGATGGCGGTAATCCGCCAACTGGATTGGAAAAGTGGAAGAAGTTCTTGAATCAACTACTCCCGGAAGAGACAAAGAACACTTATCTATTGACTGAAACGGGACCACCGGTCACGTCAAATGAACTGGTTGCGCAACTGGAAAAAGTCTTTGCTCAGTCGCTGAATGCCCAAACCGGCGTTTCAACTCTCTGGAAGATTTTTCGGCAACAGTGGTTGGATGCATTGCCAGGATCCAACATCCCGGCAACGGTGGCTGACAAGATCCGGGCGGCGTTAAGAGAAACCGAAGTTGATAGAAGTTTCGAGATGGACCTGTCTCGGCAGTTGCTGCTCAGCCATCTCGGCCGCTTTTGGTCTGATTTCACTAAGTCGAGCCTCAGTGCGCAAAGCGATCCTCTCGGTCGAGATCTCATTACAAAATGCTTACCCACCTTTATTCGTCATTGCGCGGAATTACGGCTGCGACTGACGGGTTTTCCAACAGCCACGGATTGCGTGCTGACCTCTACTCCGGTGCTCAATCCGCCGATCCCTGCTTCGTTAATGCCCGGGACTAATCTACAGAATGTGCTCAAAGCGGATCTCGAACAATGGATTACTAATACTCTGACCAGAGTCTCTCCGAACGAGACCACGAAAACAACAGATGTTCCGCATGCAATAACGTTTCAGGCTAGTCCGATGATCCATGAGAACGGACCCGTCGGCAGAGAGTTCGATCCTCTAGAACGGATCAGTGGCCTTGGTGTGTTGATGCGCGAAGAAGGGAAAACCGAGTGGCTGCCATTGAATCTTGGCGAAGCATATACGGACGGGGTGGCCTTAAGGCTTGGACCAATGCTGGTCCCTTATCGCTTGCACTATCGAAATAACCTCAGACAAGTTTGCTTCAGTTACAACAATCAGCCACTGATAGCGAGCGGACCGTTATCAGGTAACACGGTAATCAATGTACGTTCAGATACGAATGACGGTAGCCCCAGCGGTGCCTCAACAGAAGACCTCGCCGCTTATGCCTACACCACGACACGGCGCATGCCAGGATTGAAATTTGGCAGCCAATATCAATTTGCCGTCTTTGCGATTTCAAATTCGGGAACGTTACCTGCGGAAGTGGCAGCGACGTCCGGTGAGCCATGGAAGTTGAAATCCAGTATCACGACCGATCCACCAGACGGCGTTGCATCGCCTTTCATACCTTACAAGCGGCTCGTTAAAATCGGCGCGCCGCGCCTCTTCAATTCAGCAGAAGAGATTACCGGTATCAATCGATTCAAACCTCTGTCGCTGCCGGTGATCCCTGCCGGAGTCACGCCGTTAGCTAAAGACATCGACGTACTACTCGAAAGAACCAGCAATAATTCTCATTTTGATAAGCGACGTGAGCAGCCGATTCTTTTGCTTACGCCGCCGGACTGGGAATGGGGAGTTCCAGCGGCAAAACACGACAATTTTGAATTTCGAGTGAAGCTCCCCGGAATTGGTTGGGAGTGTTGGGATCGCTGGGTGACGAGGAACGATCCGAGACGACAAGCAGTAATCGCAGATTTTTTTAGAGAAGCAAACTTTAATCGGAGCGCGCCGCGAGGTAATGAAGTGGATCTGCAACTGGACGATCCAGCGGTAGTGGAAAAACTATTCTTCATTCTGGAAAAAGAAGTGAACGGGCGGCTCGGGTACGTCGGTCCACTCGAAAAGCATTTTCTTCAGATCGATGTGCCACCAAATAACACTCCGAATATGAACGACTTGGTGAAGGCCCAGCGCTTGTCTGTTCGTGTGAAGTGCACCTTCGGTGGCAACGAAGGAATTAGCAAGGGAACTGAACAGGGAAGAGACTTTGCCCGGATAAACGTTCTTAAGGGGAATGCATACCGCTTAACAATCTGTTCTGCGATTCGCAAAGTGGATGAGTCACGGTTTGGTGACGAGGTGCTGGACGAGGTTCCTCCACCGCCGGCTGCGCCAGTCACAGACTTGAAACTCGTTTCAGCCACGCGTCTCATCATTGAAGCCGCAACCGATAACCTGCCGGATGGGGCGAAGCTCTGGGACAACCTTGTAACCAGCTTCCGGCGCAACGGGGACAATTGGATTCTTAATGCTTACCTGGAAGGAAAGAATGATCCTGACTACCGGTTCCTGCACCGGGCCGAAATCGACCGCCAAGTTTGGCGTTGGACCGGCAGGCCCTCGGAGACTCATCCGGATCTTATGGCTCCCGACTTTGCCCCAGGTGCACCGGCATACCGCACGGAGGTGCTGAAATGGGAAGCTCGTGAGTTTGGTGAACGCCTCGATAGTGAGCTCTCCATTCATAACATGCTCTCGGAAAAGAAAGACGTTCTTCCCGAGCGCAAATTTCTTTATGACGAAATTCTCGGTGATGCGACTTCGGGTAAGAGCAAAGGATTGGAATTACGAGGTTTGCACTTCAGGTTTGCAGTGCGCGCGTTCAGTCGGTACGAAAGTATTCTGCCGCTAAACGCACGCAGGAGTGTCGAGACGTTTACGACCAACGGCGCCGAGCAGATTAAGACCCGTTGGAAGAGCCAGTTTGTTCCTTGTCGGCATACCGAGGAACTGGAGGCACCAAAAGTTAAGTTTATGTTGCCTCTCACTGAGGGTCTGCCAGGCGAGCAGAGTGGCAGTGGCGGAATCCTCGTGGTCCTATCCGAGGTCTGGCACCAAAACGGCGGCATTGGTGAAGGTATCGAAGCCGAAGTTGCAATGACACCCGATCCGTCGGTTAACCCGGTATTGGCCAAAGATTTTTACTTTCAGATTGGGCCCGATCCGATCGTCACCGCCAACGGTCGGCATGAAAACTCTCACCCTGAAGACGATCGCACTTTTTACTTTGACCCGTTAAAAGGACCAGTGGGCCATTTCTACGACGTTACAAATAGAGCCTCTGGTTTCAGTAATCCCTCGACGTTCTTCGTTAATACGTCATTTGTGTTGCCGCCACCAAAGATGATTCAACCCGCAGGGGCGCCGCCAAAGAAATTTGGCTGGCATTTTGCCAAAGTCCGCTTACGCCGCACGCAGCTCACACGGCTTCCAGTCAGCGAGGCAGCGGCCAGAGCGGGTTATCAACCGCAAGAGAGTTTGTGGAAACGCACGCGACTGGCGAGCAAATTCACCGATCCGGCGTGGGTGCAGTTTTTGCCGGACTTCTCGATCTACGACGGAGCCAACGGCGCCGACGATGTTAGTAACCTGATCCTGGAAGTTGTCACGTCTGAACAAAATGGTTCCACGCGTGAGACTGAAGTAATTCTAAAAAGGATCTCAGGCGAGGCCGCAAAACTCAAAGCGTTCGCCAGCGACAACAATGTCTTTGAATTGTATTTGGTTTTGACCAAGCGAGTGTTCGATGTTACCGGCCGGAACGATCAGGAAACTTACGTCGGATTGTTTAAGAAAACTGACGATGGCAGATGGCTACCGGCAGACCAGTCGGTGATTGCAGTAGCGGGCAGTCCTCAGTCTCTTGATAACTACGTAGCTCGCATAATCGAGGTCCAGCGTCCGAAACCTTTCGGAGAGGTTGCCTGTACTCAGCGTGACAATTTGTGGGAGGAACTCTTTGGAAAGACCGGTAACTCCTCGCTACAGGACTGTGACACGGCTGCTCGCATTGTCAGGATATCGCGGCCGATCGAAAACAAACCTGTTAGCAGTGAACTTGTTTGCAAATGAAGGGTGAGCGCAATGAATAGAAGAGCATTCATTATCTCGGGCGCACTAGCCGGAAGCTATGTCGGCCTAATGCGAGCCGGTATTACTTCTCTCTTTGAGTTGAATCCAGCCCGCCCAACATTGGGTTTAGTCGGGCTGGGAACGCGCGGCCTGCGACGACTGGAAGAAACGCGAGGCAATACGCTTGTTACCTTAAAGGCCATCTGTGACATCGATGAGCAAAGACTGCATTCAGCCCTGGCGAAGGTGCATACAAACCAGCGATCCGCCGATATCGTGGCAACGCGAGACGCCGCCCGCATCTTCGCCGATCCGCAGATCGAAGCTGTGGCTATAGCGGCATCGGGTTCAGCGACAGCGAGACTTATCAAACAGGCGGCAAACGCGGGAAAGCATATTCTTATCGAGGCGCCCTGGGCCGGTACATTGTCCGAGAGTGCCGCAATTGCCGGCACGGCTTCCCAAACGTCAAAAGTAGTTCATCAGTGTACTTACGATCCCGATTGGGACGATGACTATTTTGATGCGTGTGTTGCGGCAGCGCAGCAGGACGTAGTGTTTGCACACTTGTCGATTGCGATTGGAGCAACGGATGCAACGAGCGCTCCGCCTATTCTCTTTGAGGGTTTTGATCTGCTTGGCGCCGTCACACGTTGGATAAAACCGGAGTCGAAGGTTCATATCACCAGCATCTCCAATGGGCCATCACACCCGCTTGGCAATCGAGCTGATGTTCGATTTAGTTTTCCGGCTGGCGAAGACAAGCATATTGTTATGTCGATTCTCAGAACGCCGAACCTCTGCGCCGGAGAACTAAAGGCAACTATTGAGACGCGGACCAACACTGGTCAACGAGGTCTCTTTAATGTTCATTCCGAAGCTCTGCCCGGTGGAAAGGTTCCCGTCTCGAAGAGCCTCGTGCGTTTTCTGGATCTGAGTGCTCGTCCTCCGAAAGATCAAGCTTTGAGCGCTCAGCGATCTCACCAACTCAATAGTCTGATCCTGTCAGCACAGGAATCGTTAACACACCGGCGCAACGTACGAATAAGTTGATCCGTGATGAAAGGAGCAATGTCATGAAGACTTTATTTTTTGGTAGCTTGATTGTCTTGTTGTTCGTTAATGGTTGTGCGAAGCAGTCGCCTGAGGCTTCCCTGGCAAAGACTAATGGAGCCGCCGCGGCGGCGGCGCCATCTCCGGTCAACTACACGGTGCCTGGAACAGTACCTGTAATCGCTCAAACGAAACACATGGATTGTTGGGCTGTAACCACAGCAATACTGGTTTCATGGAAAGAGAACAGACTTGTGCCGACGAAGGATTTGGTAGCTCGATTATCCGGTGATTTCGGAGTTATTTATGATACTGACGTAGGTCTTTTTCAAGCGGATCAGGGCAAGTTGATAACCCAAGTTCACTTCAGACAGGAAGGTCCTCAGAATTATTCTGTGCCGGGTTGGGAGTCGTTACTAAGAAATAATGGCCCGCTATGGGTAACTACTGCTTTTCCTCTGCCGGGTAAAAGGTGGGGATTACATGCTCGGGTCGTTTCAGCCATTAACGGAGATGGAACGCCGGATGGTACCACGCTGCACATAATCGATCCGGACGGAGGAAAGGTGAGCGACCAGACAGTCTCCGCATTCGCGAAAGAAATGGAGAATGTGGCAAAGGCAGATGAAGCAACCGACATCCGGCCGTTAGTAATACATCACTGAGAAGAACAAATTCTGAATGCTGAAACTATCTTTTCAGTGGGGCGGGGGCTAAACGCGGGCCTGTTTTTAAAAATGATTATTCAACCCGAAAGCGCTGGTTTCAGAGCTGCGGTTAGCAGCTCTTGTCGACTCTTAAGCCGCAGCGAGGACGGCAGTCAAGGGCGGAGCGAACTGTTTTGTAGTTCGCGGAGTTCATCGGAGCGCAGCGGAGACCCTTTACGGCCTCCGCAGCGGAGGCTCCCGTATCGCTCTTTGCTTCGATTAGTAAAAGGAAGGGGAGCGAGTTATTGAATTAGCTGATGCAGCGATTGATTGGAACTTCAACGTCGATACTGTGAGTATCACGTCGACTGATGTTTGGAGCGTTATTAGCGGGTGGAAACAATCGTGGTGGTCTTGCGGAAAATCAGATTGTGAGTTCGACTTCGTCATCGATGATTTGTTCGACAGGAATTTCTACGAGGTGGGCATAGGCGAGCAAGATGGCGAGCGGCGGTTCGTTCTTGTCGAGTTCGTACTTGGAAATAGTCGTATGGTCGATCAGAGCTTGAACACCAAGTTGTCTGACCAACTCTCCTTGAGACACTCCTAAGCTGCGCCGGATTTGCAGGAGCTTCTTTGCAAGATGTTTCGGACGCGGTCGCGAGTGTCCCATAGTTTTAGATTCGGTGAAAGAGGTTGATTTGTGCGAATGACTGAGACGTCTACAGGCGGCAGGCCCCAAAAGAAATCAAGGCAAATTATCCAGTTGTAGCATTACCGGTAATCGAGAATCTGCGGATTGTATAGCTCGTCTGCGAACTCTGTGATAAAGGCTTCCGCCTGTTCTCTGTTGAATATAAACGCCGTATTGAAGTCTGTAGAGAACAGCTTCGGAATACCTGATATATAACCCTGAAATGTCACTATTATTATTCCTGTCTCGGTTTCTCCGCCGGCCGCATCAATCCGCCGCAGTCGTTCCATCATTGCCTGATTGATCGCCTCAGCATAGAGTTCATCCGCATTGGGAATGTGACCAATCTCTAACAAGTGAACGTTGGTGCCAAGAATAGCAAGCAAAGCTAGTCCCGCTCCGTCAGTTCCTATTTCAGCATCTTCTGGCACATCCATTAACCAATCGAGCAGTTCATGTTTAGTCGTTGGCATTAGTTGCCTCCTTTTCTTCTCGCAGGAGAGTTAACTCGAATGAGCTTGATTTCGCGGTCCAACTCGCTTCGAGCCCACCTGGATGCGGATTGGCTTAGCTGCAAGTTGGACCGCGATTGTTTCCAGAGACCTATTTGGCTTTGGCCTTTTCGATTAACGCGATCTCTTTAGTGAGCACGTCACGAAAGCGCGTGAGAATGGCAATGAGTAAATTGATCTTGGCGATGGATCGACGACGCTCGCGCTTAGTCCCCAAAAAGAATTCAATTTGGACTCTGCGCCGGCAATCGGCAATCGTCAGCATGTTGTGGCCCCACCTGTATTCGCCCTCGTTGGAGGATTCAACCTCAGCTAAGATGTGCGACGTGTAACCGGTTGAGACAGGCGAGAGGAATGAACGCTTGCGAAGAGAGAAAACATTTTTCATGTTAGCAACCTCGGAGGAAATGATTACGTGAAACCTCCGCGTCTCCGGGCAGACGATTTATACTGTCGCGCCTATGAGAGACAGGGAGGCTGGGATACGCTAGGAACGCAGCGTGGCTTATTTGGTCCAATGCATTTACCTTTGCCTTTATGGACCAGGGCCAGGCAAAACCTTTTTGTTAAGCGTAACCCCAACTGAGTAGCCGACCGCTACTTCCTCCCCAGGTGCAGGAGTTTGGTCGATAATCAATCCGGGTGGAACAGCCGAATCGTAACGTGTCGCCAAAAGCCGAATGTTCAAGTTAGCGGCGTGAAGCTTCCTCTCGGCGTCTTCATAGCTCAGTCCTTTGAGCAGTGGCACCTTGGTTTGTGCTGGTCTAGACCGGCGCTCACGATGGACGTCAAGACGCAGCGCCAGAAGCGCAATTGCCGGCAAAACGACAGCCGACAAAAGGACACACATAACCAGCAGCGTCACAATAACTTTGATGAGTGGTTTCTGTTGGCCTCGCACTGTGTAACCAACGAGGACGCCAAGTAAAAATCTCATTACGGCGATTTCCTTTTGGGGATTCTTAGTGAATCACCGACTCGTTAACCGCCTCTTTTTTCTTATTGGTTGTGTTGAGAAATGTGGGTAGAAGGAAAACTTGAGAGAGAGGTGGTTAATTTCGCGGATGGTCGATAAGCGTGATCGGGCATACGGTCGGCGTCACCTTACATTTCGGTTGTTTCCCCACTTGGTCCAACCAACAGACATGCGGACAAACCTCGCCCAGGACGGCCCGAGAGATGTTAGTATTTGGCCGCTTCGTAAATCGATTTTCTTAGATGTTGATCTACCGTCAACCTTCCGGTCAACGTTGAAATTCATCTTTGTAAGTGATTGAAAATGCAAAAGTTGTGAGCGGAAGCCCGTTTACTGAGCCAAGCGGGCAATCTTTTTTATCGGACCGCTATCATACCGCAATCTTCTGCTTTTCCAAAGACTTACCCTCTCCGCTCCGCACTCCAAAGAACTGCTTCACAAATCCGAAACTACTATCCCCATTCAATTTTCAGGAGTGTCATAGGAGTTCTCCACTCTACAAAATTAGTTTGAAATGGATCTGAGTCATTCACCATTCTCTCTGAATGAACGTCATCAATTTTGTTAACTCGATTGGACCATCGGGCGAATATTCAACACCGGAAATGATGCCAAAGGAGAAGTCATGACTACCATCAAGATTCTGATTTATACAGATAAGAGGGATATCGCGCTCGCCGGTTCACCACTCGACTGGAATCTGAGCACCCTTGCAAATGCGTTAGAAACCAACACGCCGCTGTTTCTCAAATATGAAGTTCAGGTCATCAATCGGTTCCAATCTTTCAATGGGTCATCGCCTAACCCGGAGCCAATCAGACTAACGACCGAGTTGCTCCAGCAATTCGACGAAATCTGGTTCATGGGTATCTATCAGCAAAACGAAGCAGTGTTTAGTGAACCATTTGGCGGACCAAGGAACGAACTGAGTACCCCCGAAGTAACAGCACTCGAAACATGGATGAACAATGCGTTTGGAGGGGTCCTGATAACTGGAGACCACGCTGATGTACGGCAGGGACATCCGAATGATCCCATCGAAAAACAATTAGCTTTGGGCCGAGCTATAGGTCATCTCGTACCGCGCGCCGGAAAACTCCGAAAATGGCAAGGACCACCAACAATCTCTTCCCAGCATGCTTTTAACACTGTGGGTATGGGGCCTGTATTCCCTACCCAGGATGATGCGATCCCACAGCGTTTGCTGTTTGATCAGTTGGATCCGCGTGGTGTCCCACACGAACTCTTTTGGGGCAAGGATGAGCAAGGGAACGAGAGTTTCATAGATGTTTTCCCCGATCACGAGCACGAAGGAGGACTCCAAATTCCCGAACCGGATGGCGACTGGCCACCGTTTAAGGCGCCGCCGGGTACGGTGAAGCCCAAAGCGATCTCGATTGCCAGCAGCATGAACTTTAGACCCGGTGGAGGACGGGAATCAGTGCTGGTCGTCTACGATGGGGATGATCTGGGAGTAGGCCGAATCGTGGCGGATTCAAGTTTTCATCATTACATTGATTTTAATCTTCAGGGGTTCGCTAAATCACCAGACCAGTCAGTTTTAAAGTCGATTACTCAGTTTTTCAGGAACCTCGCTTTCTACCTCATTCCGCTCACGAAGCGTCAGGAGATCACCAAAGCAATGTTTTCACGAATTGCTTCCCATCCCGCAGTGCTCGAGGAGCGGAGCAACAGATCTGAGGCGATTGGAAAAGTCGCGAAGAGCTATCTGTCTCTGGTGGCCAGTCCCATAGAACTCAATGAGATGGTCCACATGTTGTTGCCCCCAGTGGTTCGCGCAGAGAGCGGCAATGCATTCTTGCCGGAAGCATTTGCTAACAACGCTCCTTCGCAGGAGCTGGTATTGGGTTCGATGATTTCAAGACATTTAAAGGCCGTTCCCGTTCCGGAGGAAGCTGAAACAGGAACGGCCCTCGAATCCACAGTTCCCATAGATCCCTTCACAGCGGGTTTACAAGATGCATTGCAGTCTCACACTGAACAGCTGAAAGAGTCCGCAGCAGATAACGAGAAATTTCTTGTTCTCTTGAGCAAGATCTGATCAGAAGTCTTTCTCCCTCGGAAACATGAGGATAATGAGTGGTCCATCGGCGGTACCTCCTCTCATTGTCCTCATGCGAAACCGAAACATACTTACCAATAACGAGGAGTCAAAAAGATGGCAGATCCACATTGCATAGGAATATGGAGAAAATCAAAATTAATCCCGGACGCCACTGGCCAGGAGGAAAACGATGGCCGTATTCTGGTTGCCGTTGATGCTGGCGGCAGCCTCATCGGTACGCACGAAATCACTGGAGCAAGTCTGCAAGGTACGACTTGTGATGGTAAGACGATCCGCTTTACCAGAGTTACCGCTAAAGAAACAGTTTCTTATTCGGGCGAGATCAATAGTGAAGATCCGTTGATAGATAGAATTCGAAACGGCAGATTTGAGCGCCAGACGCTGACATTTGACGAGGCGTTTAACGCGGAAACACTCCCCGACAGTGGTGATTGGACGGCTGAGAAGCCGACCTAGATAAAATCACTTGTTGTGAAGCGGGTAGGTAAGGAAAGGACACGAGTCTTCGTGTCATCCTTACCCTTCCGCAACTTCCAAGTTGAGATCTCCTTTCTCAACGTTGACTTGCCTTCTTCTCCTCTTTAGAATCCCCCAACGTCAAGCTTGAAGTGGCTGCTCTCGCCCTGCGCCCACTTTGCTCACCGGACATAGCGCATACGAAGCGTTGTCGTTAACCCACGCAGTCGTGGCAAGTGGGCAGGTCTGGGACGTTCCGAACAGCCATTCGTACCCTGGCAAAAATCAATAGCTTGTTTGCACTCGATGCCTTCCCTCCCACAACGCCATCGCAACGGTCATACACAATCGACTAGCTCTCTAGTCATCATTTCTGTGCTTGGCCTTAGCATTATCTGCATATTTGCTTCGTCCCGTGTCAGCGCACAAACGCCGCCTTTGCAACCCGACGTCACTCTGAACCGAACTGTCAAGGAAAAAGCGACTGACACTTTTACATTCGACTTGGCGGCCAACCAATACGCGCGGCTCATCATTACCCCCAATGGCATTAACTTGTTTGTGAAGATAGTCGCCTCTGATCCTTCACTACCGGTGAAGTATGAAAACCATACCGGGCTACGGACACCTTTATTCATCTCAATCGTTACGACTGTCAGGAGCACTTATACGGTTGAAGTTCGTGCCCGCGATAATTGTCTGTTGTTAGGTGAATACAGTATTCGTCTGGATCAACCACATAACCCAACGCCCATCGAGGAGAAGCAAGCTCTTGCAACAAGCCTCATAGTCGAGGGTAATCGGAAACAACTCGCCACAGATGATCAGGCTCGTAGAGAGGCGCTCGAAAAATACGAAGCTGCTGTAAAACTATGGCAGGAAATTGGAGACGATTTCGAGTTGGCAAATGCCTTCCAACAAATGGGAAGAACATATGCCAAACTCAGGAACCTTTCCGCAGCCGTAGAGCGTTACAACCTGGCTCTCGACCTTCACAAAAATAATGAACCAGCAGTTGCGTATACGCTTCTGGATCTTGCTGAGGCGTATTACGTCAACCGAGATCGGGCGACCGCTCTGAGCAAATACGATGATGCGCTCAAAGCTTTTCGGGAAGCCGGCGACCGCATAGGTGAGATTCTGGCCCAAGCTGGAATCGGGATCATTTACATGGACCAGAATCGCTGGCAGGAAGCTTTGGAAGTCCAGCAGTCTGTACGCGAACTGAGCCGTAATGAAGGCAATCGCTGTGGTGAGATGCGAGCATTCAATGCGTTGGGCGGAGTCTACGACAACTTATTGCGACCCGATGAAGCAATGCACTCTTATCAGGCGGCACTCGACGGTTGGCATAAGTTGGGTGACCTCAGGCAAGAAGGAAACACTTTCAACAATATCGGATTGCTTTACGATTCCTGGGGACAGTGGAACGAAGCCTTCACCAGCTACAAGAACGCTCTTGACCTTCTCGATCAAGCACAGAAACAGCCCGAGGCAAACTTGGACGACATCCGTCGCAAGAGAGCGTCTCTTCTTTTGAATCTTGGAGCCCTCTACGTTGGTCTCGGTGATTACGAGACGGGCCTTGGTGTTCTGAAGGAATCACTCAGCCATCGTGATCCGGGTGGAGCCGGCAGGACCTTGATGTGGCTCGGTTATTCGCATGCTCTCAAGGGAGATTCTGCCGAGGCCCTGAAGTACTGCGAGCTGGCATTAGAGCAACTCGACAAAGACTCAGGACCGGCAGCCGAGACGTACACCGTCATGGGAATGGCCTATCTCGAGAAAGACCAGGCCCTCAGAGCCATCGATTACTTCAAGAAAGCGCTCGAGATCCAGCAGAATCCTAAGCAGCCTGATCTGAAGGCGCAGGCAATAACACTCGACAAACTCGGGAGAGCCTATCTCGCCAGCGGGGATCTCGGCTCAGCGCGTCAGGAATTAGAGCGAGCCCGGTCTCTGTGGCATAACTTCCGCGACTCGAACGGAGAAGCGATGAGCCTCGGTCAACTGGCCAGAGTTGAAAGTGCCGCAGGTAACCTGGAATTGGCAGTGCGACACGTCGAGCACGCAATCAGACTAGTTGAGCCCTTACGGACAAACCTTTTCAACCAACAGCTTCGCGCTTCTTACTATGCTGATAAAGTTGATTACTTCGAGTTACTTACCGATCTCCACATGCGTCTCGAGAAGTCAGGTAGCCAGGGAGCACATGTTGTGGCTGCTTTCGAAGCCGGTGAACGACAGCGCGCCCGCAGCTTATTGGACATTCTCGATGCAAACATAGATCCCGGGAAATTAACGGACCGCAAACTTGCCGAACTAATTCATAAACGACGGTCTCTGCAACGCACAATTATTCTCAACTCGGCAAGACAGTCGGAACTGAGACAGTTTTTGCTGAAGTTCAAGACCAAACCATCGGAAAATTCCGGAAACCAAACTGCTGAGACGGAACACAAACTTTTCGCTCTCGATCGCGAACTCACTCAACTCATCTCCGAGCGCCAACACGTTGAGCAGACAATCAAATCGGACTTTCGCCGTTATTCTGCCCTGATGGCGCCTGAGCCATTGTCTGCGGAGCAGATCAAATCTTTACTCGACGACGACACTCTCCTCTTGCAGTTTTCGTTGGGCCAGGAGCGAAGTTATCTTTGGTTGGTAACACCTGACGACGTATCTGGTTTTCCGTTGTCCGGGCGAGCAGCGATTGAAGAGAAAGCTCAAAATCTTATCAATGCGCTCCGCAACAGTGAACCGCGGCGAGGTGAGTCAGCAGCGGCGCTGCGTGCTCGTCGAGCGCGAGAATTGCCAGCCTACCTGAGCGAAGCGACTAAGCTGAGTCAGATGTTGTTCGGTCGAGTAGCCGATCGACTCAACAAGAAGCGATTAGTGATTGTTGCGGATGGAGCATTGCTGCATCTTCCGTTCTCAGCTTTGCCGATGCCACGAGGCACTTCTGATAATGGTTCGACGGTTGCCTCGACTCCGTTGGTGTTGGCTCACGAGATTGTAAACCTGCCATCGGCGTCAGCGCTCCAGTTGTTGCGACAAACTACTCGACCGAAAAAATTCCCTTTGACGGTTGCGGTGTTTTCAGATCCTGTTTTTGAGCGTGATGACACTCGCATCCCGATCCTGGGCCGCCGCAATCAAGCTTCTCAACCGAGTTCAAACAATTCGTTGTCTCGTCTTTTAAGAGACTTTGAAGAACTCGGATCGAATCCTCCGCGTCTGCAGGCAACTGCGGTTGAGGCGCAGGCCATTCTCCAATTTGCTCCTCGCGCAACTGCGAGACTGGAAAGTGGATTCCGTGCCAATCGAAAGAATCTCGCTGATAAACAGTTGGCCCAGTATCGTATCGTTCATTTGGCCACCCACGCCATGATCGATGAGCACAATCCTGAACTGTCAGGCATTGTGTTGTCGTTATACGACCAGCAGGGACAGTTTCATCAGGAAGGTTATTTAAGACTGACTGATATCTACGAATTGAATCTGCCGATCGACCTGGTTGTTCTTTCTGCTTGTCGGACAGCCCTGGGAAAACGCGTGAGAGGAGAAGGGCTCATCAGTCTGACACGCGCGTTCATGTTTGCCGGCGCCTCGAGGGTAATAGCCAGTCTCTGGCGCGTTGATGACGAAGTTACCGCTGAGCTGATGAAGCGTTTCTATGAGGGTTTGCTCAAAGATGGCCTGATGCCGGCCGAAGCGTTGAAAGCTGCGCAAATTTCCATGTGGAAAGATCCACGATGGCATCATCCTTACTTCTGGTCTGGCTTTGTCCTGCAGGGAGACTGGCGATGAACATCACGATGGTTGAGGATAACGACTTCAGTTCAGTTCGGAGCGGCAAGAATTGACTGACACACCGGAAAACCGACCGGACGATATCCAACCGGAGCACTTACAAGACCCCGCAGTAAATATTGCACAAAAAGACTGGGTGATGACTTCCGAAAGCCTTGAGGAGTTGTTGCTCTGGCTTGATCCGGACCGCGACAGTGGAGGGAACTTGTACGAACAAATCCGGAGTCGGCTAATCAGGATATTCGTGTACCGGGGTTTCATCGAAGCCGAAGAAATGGCTGACGTGACATTCAATCGGGTAAGCAGGAAAGCAACCTGGCTGAGGGCCAACTACAAAGGTGATCCATTTCACTATTTCAAGAAGGTTGCTGATTTTATTTGCATGGAGTACGGAAAGAAGGTAACCGACCCGCTGCCCGACGTTCTTCCCGATTGGAAAGACGAAGTTGACGAATCCGAACCAGTTCACAACTGCCTGGATCGCTGCATCCTCAAGCTAAAGCCCCAGGAACGCTACATGGTCATCCAGTACTTTGAAGGTGACGGTCACACCAAAATCGTCAACAGGCAGAAGTTGGCCGAAAAACTCGGAATTACGATGAATACGTTGAGGATTCGAATGCACCGCCTCTGCCGGGTCCTCAGAAAATGTGTGGACGATTGCCTCAAGAGTGAAATGGAATTGCACTTGTCCTAATATCTGTTGAGACGGTGCTATTCGAGGTGCTTTAAATGAGCCAGAAAATAACTGACAGCGACTCAATCAAGCGGTATTTGTTGGGAGAATTGTCGGGCGAGGAGCTGGACGCCGTAGAACTGCGCATGCTTTCTGACGCAGATTATTACGAACAAGTGCTGATTGCTGATGAGGAACTGATGCACGAGTTCGTTAATCACGAGCTTTCTGCGCGGGATCGGGCCACGTTCCAGAAAATATTACTGTCCGTACCGCAGCGCCGTCAGGACGTCAACTTTGTTAAGGCGGTCGAGCATTACGCCAACAAAAATGCTGTGCAAAATGTTGTTCCGGTGAAGCCCGTCGTGGTACGGCGGTCCTGGGGTGAAGTTGTGGTTGCGTTCTTTCGTCGCCCGGCGGTTGGTTTTGCGTGTTGCATAGCTTTTCTCATAACCGTGGCGCCTGCTTTGTGGTTGTTCCGGGAAAACCGAAGGTTGCGTAATGAACTGGCCCAGTTCCCCTCTAAACAGGCAGCATTGCAAGTACAACTCCTAGCTGAGAAGGAGAAGAATCGCGTTCTCACCGCAGACTTTGAGCGGGAGCGAGCGTTGTCGGAGAAAGGCGAACGTGAGTCGCAACAGTTTCCAGATCGTGAGCAGCAGATTGTTCGATCTAGTCAGCCCGCCCCTGAATCGACTTCGAGTCTCGTAACTTTTGCAATAGCCTTACCCGGGACTCGCGAGATAGGCGAGACAAATAAAGTGTCCTTTCCGCCCGGCGCTAAAAAGGTAAGGTTGAATATTGACCTCGCGGCCAACGACTACAAGACATACAGAGTGGCGTTGAAGAGAAACAATGCCGGAAGGTACGTATGGTCCGGCCCGACCGAACGCGTCATTGTTGAGTCTGAAAAAACAACTCTACCGGTACTAGTTCCGACCTCCATTCTCACCCGCGCTGAATATCAATTAGATGTGCGGGGCATCGCCTCATCCGGAAAGTCAGAACCCCTTGCCACTTATTATTTTCGTGTTCCGTGAAATGTTTTTCTAGATCCTTTCATTCGCACTAAATGCGACGTCTTCTCGGTTGAGAAGCCCGCACAGTGAATGGAGGACTGATTATGAGGCTCTTGCTTGTTGCCGTTTTGTTCCTTAACTCTCTGCCTATCGCGACAAACCCAAGGGTTTCCTTTGCTGCTGGTCCATCCCTCGAATCATCACCGCAGGAGACGTCCACGCCGGCTCCCACTCCCACGCCTGACGCAGCACTGGAACAGGCAAGACGCGATGCACTTCTCGCAGATGAACTAAAAAAGAAAGCTGTTTCAGATCGCGAACGTGCTGAGGCCGAGGCCGCACGTTTGAAATCCCTGGCCCAGCCATTTGGTGGAGCAACTGTGAATGTTCCGACTGGCAATGTCCAGACTGATAAAGCCGGTTGGGTTGAATCCCAAATGCTGGCCCAGGAAGCAGCGCGACAGATCACTGCATCATTAACCCGGGATCTATGTGTTAACCCGAAAAATACCGGAGGAGGCACGCTGACAATCCAACAGCTCGTGATCCATAACGCAAATGACTTTACTGCGGTCGAACTATACAGTGCGGCGGTTGGTCAGTTAGAGCATCTTAACGAGGAACTCGCCACGAAAAACTGCGAAGCTGAAGACCTGCTATTGCGGACAGATCCTAATGTTGCTGTACCGTCTGGAGCAGCCTGTATGAGTCCTTTTGTCGCCGCTGTTCCTGGCCCGCTTGTCGCTGCGGCGGCCCCGGGCATAGCCACGGGCTTCATCAAATCCGTTGCCGAACTCTTGAATCTCTTCAGGACTGATACCACTTTCGAAAATGACACCGTCAGCGTCAGCGAAGACACGATTGTCTCTCATATTGCTCGGAATCTGATGAGCGGTGGCTTTAGCCTGAGTAATACACCACTCTTTACCTGCAATCAGTGGCCTGTGATCTACTATCCGCTGTACTATCCGCCGCTACTGACTCGCGTGGCTGACCAGAGTAACTCCCGTCTGGCCACGGTTCTTGGTGAAATTGAGAGAGAACGACTTCAGGGAGAAGCAAACGTTGTTCTAATCGATGCGCGGCTGAAAGAGCTCAATGATCTGAAGGGTAAACTCGCTGACAAGAAGGTGAATAGCAATCAGTTGCATGGGTTGGAAGACAAACTCAAAGAACTGCAACAAAAGCCCAAACCAAACGCGAATCAGATAAAAGCACTTGAAAAGCAGATCAGCGAACTCAAACAAGCCATCGCAGATTTAGGCTTAACCCCAACTCAGGAAGGTCACCAAGCAGACCTCCCGACATGGATCGCGCAACTCACAGATCTAAAAACGAAGATGCAAGGCCTCCTCACTGCAACCAATCTTGTCACTGCCAAACTTAATACACCCGACGAGAGCGGAAAACTCACTGCCTTGGCCCATTTGTTTCGGGCCGAGAAGTTACACGAAATACTCAGTAAGACGGATACCTACGTGTTGCGAGTCACGGCGAACGCAAACGGAACCACAAAGATCAAAAAGAACCTCTTCGTCGATGCCAAAGTTCGGCATTCAGCGGGCACCACTCTCGTGTACCAGTTGTTTGACATCGACGGTTCCATAGCTCAAGGCGGGGCGTTGCGCTGTTACATCGATTATCAGTCTTCAAAAAACGTACGAAGAATGGCGAGCAGAGAAACAACCATACAGTGCTCTACTGACAACCAGTAGTTCGCTGCCATTCCAACTCACAACCACAACATTCCAGCCAAGGAGGAAATAAAGATGGCAATACTTGGGGCCACATGGGCATGATGAGTATTACTGATCCAGATATTTTCAGCTTTCTCCCGCAAAGAATGATCAATTATCTCTGGCTAATTTCAACATCTCCGTCAGCGTCATCGATCATTTCATGATCCCACCGACCGAGAGTTGTAAGGAGCGACCTGAGCCATTCATTCCTTCTCCAATTGAAATGGCAAGGCTCACTGCTCCTTCTTTCGTTGGCAAAGGTATAGAGCTTTTCGTTTTATATTTACATTGTCCCTATCGCTCAGAAGTATCGAATGATTTGCTACAATTGGTGCGTTGATGCGCACATCGTCTATGTCACGAACGACAGTCATTACATTGCCACGAGCAGTGGCTCGAATCTACATTGCAACCGCGATCATGGCGCTGATGTTAATGACAAGCATTCAGCCCCTGGCCCAAGACAAAGGTCGAACCTTCCGCGTCAAGCCCGGGCGATCGGTTGTGCGGAGCCAACATGCAATGGTTGCCAGCAGCCAACCGCTCGCCTCGCAGGTGGGTCTCGAGGTGCTCAAGCGCGGTGGCAATGCAGTCGACGCGTCCATCGCCATGGCGGCCATGCTCAACGTTACGGAACCGATGATGACCGGCATAGGCGGCGACGCTTTCATGCTCGTTTACTGGTCTAAGACAAAGGAACTGAAGGGGCTCAATGCCAGTGGCCGAGCACCAGGCGCTTTGAGTCTTGACTACTTTGCCAGGAAGAAGATTGCGAAGATGCCGGAGTTCGGCATGGAAAGCATCACTGTTCCTGGTGCCTTTGATGGCTGGGTAACGTTATTGGAAAAGTACGCGACCCTGAAGCTTGCGGATCTGCTGGCACCGGCTATTGAGTGTGCCGAGAACGGGTTTCCAGTCATGGAGAAGACGGCTGAAGACTGGAACGCGGAAGTGACAAAGTTAAAAAAGACTCCGGCGGCTGCCGCTAACTACCTGATTGACGGGAGAGCGCCACGGCCAGGCGAGATCTTCCGGCAACCTAACCTGGCTCGCACCCTTCGCACGCTCGCACTCGGTGGTCGCAACGCTTTCTACAAAGGTGAAATAGCAAGGGCAATCGCTGACTATTGCGAGAAGAACGGTGGGTTCATTTCACTGGAAGATCTGGCAGCACAGAAATCAGATTGGGTAGAACCGATCTCGACCACTTATCGCGGTTACACGGTCTACGAAATCCCGCCGAACGGACAAGGATTGACTGCCTTACTCACGCTTAACATTCTTGAGGGTTTCGATATTGCAGCGCTGAGCAGAAAACCTGTTAGCTACTATCACACGCTGATCGAAGCTACCAAACTTGCCTTCGCCGATCGCAATCGCTATATCGCCGATCCGGCTTTCTCCAAAGTGCCTGTAGTCGAGTTGCTGTCGAAAGAATACGCGGCCAAACGACGCGCCCTCATCAATCCGAATAAAGCACTTGCTTCACCTCCCCCTGGCGACATCAACGTTGGCAGCGACACTACCTACTTTACAGTCGTCGATAAGGATGGCAACGCCGTGTCGTTCATTAACAGTCTTTTCGATTCGTTTGGATCGGGGATTGTCGCCGGCGATACAGGGATCATACTTCAGAATCGCGGCAGTTCGTTCTCACTGGATCAAGCCCACCCCAACCATCTCGAGCCGGGCAAGCGCCCTTTTCACACGATCATTCCAGCGATGGTCTTCAAAGGCGACCAGCTATTCATGTCATTCGGTGTTATGGGTGGCGGCATTCAGCCTCAAGGGCATGTTCAGGTGTTGGTCAACATCATCGATCTTGGCATGGGTTTGCAGCAGGCGATTGATGCGCCGCGCTATCGCTATATGAGCGGAAGGGACGTCCTGCTCGAGGGCGAAATTCCGACAACCGTAATTAGTCAGCTAATGGCTATGGGCCACCGGCGAGCTAAGCCTCCCGGCGTACTGAGATCATCTATGGGTGGCGGCCAGGTAATTATGATCGATCCCGTGAACAAGACTCTGATGGGCGCGTCCGACCCACGCAAAGATGGACTGGCTATCGGTTATTGATGGTCTACCTGAAGCCCGTGATTGACACCAGGTCCTTATTAGAAACAGCGCGCGTGTAGACGAACTGTTTGCCATCTCTGGACCAGGTGAAATCTATGATCTGTCCGGGTACTTGCAGGACTTTTTCGGGTGCTTCATTGCTGAGTGGAAGACGCCAGATACTTGCAGAGCCGGGAAGAGTTTGCACATAAAGCAGCCCACGCCCATCGGGCGCCCATTGCAAAGACCAGTGGTGCTTAGGGTAGGTAGTCTCCAACACTTTAATAGGCTCTCCCCCGTCGATGGAAAAGATGGCCACTTTCATTTTCGAGTCCGGTTCATCCCAATAGTAACAAGCAATCAATTTGCCGTCCGGCGAAACGGTAGGTACCCGCGAATACTTTTTGGTGACTTGCACTGGTGCGCCGCCCTCAGCAGAGACCTTCCAAATCGTCGGCTTTACTTCAGCGGCTTGGATCGCCGCGTAAACGATCCACTTGCCATCGGGGGACCATCCGGCGCGATATTTCATGCCCTCGGCGGTCGTCAATTGTGTCTGGCGAGAACCATCTATTCCCATGGTCCATAACTGTTGCGTGCCGGTCCGGTTGGAAAGAAAAAGTATGCGGCTGCCATCGGGTGAGACCGACGGCAGGAAATCCGGAGCCTCGTCGTAAGTCAATCGCCTTTGCTCAGCACCGTCGCCATTCATGATCCAGATGTCCGTGTTGCCGCCTCGGGTCGCACTGTAAACAATCCTGTGATCGGGCGTCGTAGAAACGCCCAGTGGCCCACAAAGCCTGCCGCCGGCCGCGAGAGTTAACTCCCTGGCATTCGTTGTGGTGCCGTCCGAAGAAACCCACATGCTCATGATCTGGTCAGACTGCACAGTCACCAACTTAGTGGAATCAGAAGATAAGCTGGCGCCGTGATAATGGTTCAAGTCCTTCGTCACCCGGCGCGTCTCTCCTCCGGCATAAGAGACGTGCCAAACTTGCATCAACCCCTCCGTTTCATCGTCAGCAGCAATGACAATCAAACCACTTTCATCTTGTAACCACGCGACCCGCTCCACGAGACTCCATGTTCGTGGCAAGATGGTTCTCGCATGCCCGTCCTCGATTGAGACTTCAACCAGGCTCGCGACATGAACATCTTTGATAGTGCCGGCGCCAGTTACAAGCGTCTTCCCGTCAGGCGACCACGCCGGCCCGTGTGCTGAGTAGAAGTCTGGTGCCTTACGCGTTGAGACCAGGCGCTCATTACTCCCGTCTACGTTGGCGATCATTAACCTGTGTTCTACCAGGCTGGAGCTAACATATCTGCGTAGAAAAGCTAGCTGACTGCCATCGGGAGAGAAGCTGACAGGACTGTCAATGTCCGCGAGCACTAACCTTTTGGTGCCGCCCAGCAAGGCGACCTGAAAGAGTGCCCCGACATTCGAGTTGTCCGGGTAGGCGGTATAAAAAATGTGATTACCATCGGGAGAGAAGGTCAATCCAATGCAATTACTGACCTCCGGCGGAACGATCCTGATGATGCTGTCCGTCTCAATCTGCTTGACCCATACACTCTGCCTGCCCGCTTCTTCCATCGCCACGTAAGCTATGTTTCTACCGTCCGGGGAAACCGAGCCTTCAACAAC
This sequence comes from Pyrinomonadaceae bacterium, assembly GCA_036379695.1. Classification (GTDB taxonomy): domain Bacteria; phylum Acidobacteriota; class Blastocatellia; order Pyrinomonadales; family Pyrinomonadaceae; genus PSRF01. The sequence goes on from DASVGE010000252.1 coordinate 35,377, forward strand.
CTTGCCGATTGACGTCAAGCTTACAAAGTGCATTTGTTCCAGAGAAGTTGATGAGGTTCCAGGTCTGATGCCTGTTCTGAGTGTAATGAAGAATCCGGCAATACCAACGGTAAATAAGAGTACGAGCGCAACCGCCATGTGCCTGTGAGCCGGAGAAGTTTCAGCGTCGTTGGGAACCCTGTGAACCGCCTCGCCAGCGATGGGTTGGAACACCTGCTCAATATACTCTTGTTCTGCTTTTTGTGTCCCGCACTCTGCACTTAAACCATTTTCCGCATGCAGCTCCCTGACCTCCGCGACGAAGCGATACCCGCGCCTGGGGATTGTCTCTACGTACCGCCGCGTAGAATTGCTTTCCGATAAAGCTCTCCTGATCATCGAGATGTTCTGCACGAGGCTATTCTCCTCGACGAAACTATCGGGCCAGAGCACCTGCATCAATTCGTCCTTTCCCATCAGGCGCCCCCTGTTCTCAATCAACAGCAGGAGCGTGTCAAACACTTTTGGCTTGAGCGGAACGACGTCCTGACCATGAAAAAGAAGCCGCTCTGTTGGCAGTAACCGGAAAGGCCCGAACTCGTAAGCAAAGCTTGTTTGTTGACTCATGACCTAATCCAAAAACCGATCAGAAAAACTAATCAGAATAATCAGAAATTAATCAGCACGATCCAATGACTTTAACGACAGTCGTTGGTTAAAACGCCGGCACGTTGAAGGAATGCAGTTGCTGTTGAGGGAATGCAGTCGACGCGTGAATGGTCGCAGTGCTGCAGACCGCAACGGTTGTTTAGGATGAACTGATCGATCACAAAGTTGGTCGTTCTTTATTCGACGGCGATGCAAGTCGGGGTAAGCCTGAGGTGTATTCCAAATAAATGGATCTAAATCCAAGGAGAATAACGATGTCGACAGACAAAATCATCAGAGCCTGGAAAGATGAGGAATATCGCTCGAGCCTCAGCGAGAGCGAACTGGCCGCGTTGCCCTTAAGTCCGGCCGGCACGATTGAGTTGTCTGATAGTGAGATGGATCAAGTAGCTGGAGGAACACTATCCCACTGGCTCTCTTGCCTTCCATATTGCTTCAACACGTTAGTAGGGCCAATAGACTGTTTCCCCGATGTCTGAGTATGCGTCTTACTTTCAAGACCCTGTTTGGCTGAAAGCCTACACGCTCACTGAGCGCTCCACACCAACCAATTTTAAAGAGGGCACGTCTGATGCGGCCTTCAACTTTGGGCTGGCCACCAGACGTGTGAACCGCTGGCGCTCGCGAGAGCCCTTCACAGATCACACTGTCTTCGCCCAGCGATTGCAGGCTTTCAAATTATCAGAAGCCGAGTTGAGCTACCTGTTGGGGGAGTCGCTCGAATCATTATCCCAACGGCTGCCGGTTAAACCGGAATGGCTGATCACTATTGAGCAGGCTTATGCTTGCTTCTATTCAGATTCCGCCAACAGTAGCTCAAGCGCATGCGAACAATCGCCTCTCGCCGGACTGCCACCGAGTTTCCTAAACGGTTTCGATCCGCTTCTCTATCACGCCATAAAGCGCTTGCAGGATGGTCTCTCTTTGCTTGAGCAGGAGTATCCAGCGGCCCCCTTCAACCGGCAGACAATAAAGAGTGCTCTCATTACACACCTATTTGAGCAACTGGCGATTAAATGTGCTCGAACGATGGTGCTCGAGTTAAATGTCGCACGGCTCCAGGGTGAGCTGGTGGGTGATACTCCGGAAGAAAGATTCTGCGACTTCGCAGAACGACTGCGCAAACCGGAAGTCATGCTCCCAATTCTTATGGAGTATCCGGTCCTCGCCCGCCAGATCGTAACGACCGTCGACAACTGGGTCGCCTTCTGTCTCGAACTCTTCGAACATCTGTGTGAAGACTGGGAAGCAATCAGGACCACATTCTCGCCGGCTACGGAGCCGGGACTGATCTCGCAGGTGCATTTGGGAGCGGGTGACACGCATCGCGGGGGGCGCTCAGTTGCGATTGTCACCTTCGACTCCGGTCTCAGAATAGTTTACAAGCCACGCTCTCTGAGTACCGACGTACACTACAACCAATTGCTCGAATGGTTAAACCAACATGGCGTCCAACCTCAGTTTCGTATCCTCAACGTGATTACCGGCAAAGCTCATGGATGGGCGGAGTTTGTCCAGTCGCAAGGCTGTTCTACCGAAGAAGAGATAGACCGCTTCTACCGGCGCCAGGGTGGTTATCTGGCGTTACTTTACGCACTCGAGGCGACTGACTTCCCGCGTGAGAATTTAATCGCCTCGGGGGAGCATCCCATTCTTGTGGACCTCGAAGCGCTCTTCCATCCGCGACTGAAAACTCAGATGTCCGGTCCGCAGAATGCTGCCCTCGCCGACAGCGCCATGGAATATTCGGTTTTGCGCGTTGGGCTTCTTCCGCGGCGGGTGATGTCCTACGACGACATCGACCGGGTGGACCTGAGCGGTTTGGGCGGCCGGCGAGACCAACTGACGCCTCTTCCAGTGATCAGTTTTGAGAACCGCGCTACTGATGAGATGCACGTTAGCCGGAAGCGCGTTGAAATGCCAGGTAGTCTAAACCGTCCACTCCTGCTTGGCGCAGACGTTAATGTGCAAGATTACACCGCCAGTGTTATTGAAGGCTTTACTTCTGTTTACAGGCTGCTCATGACATGTCGGGATGAGTTGCTGGCTGGCAACGGCCCGTTCGCCGCTTTCGCTGATGACGAGGTCCGCGCCGTTCTCCGACAGACTCAGCTTTACGGAAGTCTTCTGCACGAGAGTCATCATCCGGATGTTCTGCGCGACGCGGTCGATCGAGACATTTTGTTCGACCGCCTCTGGATGGGCATTGACTACCTGCCTTACATATCAAAGATAGTCGATGCAGAGATCTCCGACTTGCTGAGAGGTGACATCCCGGTATTTTTGTCGCGTCCGAATTCGCGCGACCTATGGACCAGTAGGGAAGAGTGTGTCCCCGAGTTTTTTGAAGAATCGAGTCTCGATGTTGTGAGTCGCCGCTTGCGAGAGTTGAACGAGGACGATCTTTCGCTGCAGGCCTGGTTCATTAAGGCCTCGATGTCCACCCTCAGCATCGGCCACGCAAAGAACGACGTTGCGAATCCAGGGCTCAACGATTCGCCGGAGCCCGCCACTCGCGAGCGGCTCCTGGCTGCAGCACGAGCAGTCGGAGACAGATTGGAAGTCCTGGCGCTTCAGGACGAACACAATGTGAATTGGGTTGGATTGACTGCTGCCGGAGAACGCACGTGGACCCTCATGCCGTTGGCTGAGGATCTCTACAACGGTAACCTGGGAGTTTGCTTATTTCTTGCTTACCTCGGACAGACGACGGGCGAGGAGCGTTACATCGCACTGGCCAGGAAAGTCTTGATGAAAATCCCTGGAAGAGTGAAAAAGATTCGTGCCCGGGTAAATACTATTGGCGCCTTCAATGGATTAGGCGGACTGATCTACACGCTCGCACACACAGGAGCATTGTGGGATGAGACCTCACTCATTGAAGCCGCCGAAGAACTTGTTTCAGGTTTGCCTGAACTTATCGATCAAGACAAGACGTTCGACATCATAGTCGGTAGCGCCGGTTGTATCGGCGGCCTGTTGAGTCTCTACCATTGCACAGCTTCTCCCACGGCATTCAACGCCGCCGTTCAGTGTGCGGAACATTTGTTGACTCATGCTCGGTCCATGAAATGCGGAATCGGCTGGGAGACTACGAGCAATTCGACGGCGCCGCTCACCGGCTTTTCTCATGGCGCCTCAGGGATAGCGTGCGCGTTGCTCGACGTTATGTCATTGACCGGGGACTTGCGCTTTAAGACGGCGGCGCTGCAGGCATTCACTTATGAGCGCAGCGTTTTTTCCACGAGCGAGATGAATTGGCCCGATTTCCGAGCCGGCCCAGCACCGCACAAAACACATGAGGAACATATTCCAAGTTTCATGTGCGCGTGGTGCCACGGGGCGCCCGGCATAGGGAGAGCGCGCCTTCGTGCGTTAGAACATTTTGACGATGCAGCGGTGCGGGCTGATCTCGACTACGCGGTGAAGACCACGCTCGCGCAAGGGTTCGGCCATAGTCACTCACTGTGCCACGGCGATCTCGGAAATCTTGAATTCCTGATGGAAACGGCGCGACGACTCCACGATTCAAAACTCCTCGAGCACGTCAATCAGATTGCCGCCTCTATTCTGCTCAGCATTGAAAAGCATGGTTGGTTATGCGGCACACCGCTATCGGTGGAGACGCCAGGCTTGATGACAGGCTTGGCCGGAATCGGGTTCGGATTGCTCCGGCTGGCCGAGCCGGTGAGTGTGCCATCGGTCCTGAGCCTTGCTCCACCGAGAGCCTTATGTGAGTAAGGTGCTGTTGTACCTCGTGATCTTACCCTTATTTCTCAACCCTGACTGCCACTCACTCACCTTTGCAAAATGACCGCCGGACCAGCGCGACGGACGAGGGAAAACGTTTCTCCTTCAATAAACATATCAATTAGAGACGTGACTTATCCTCTAGTTCCAGAAAGGCCGTCATGCGTATCTTTACTTTCCTCCGCCTGTTCACCCTGCTTGTTTTGCTCCTTTCTTTTTTGGTGTTGTTGAATGGCTGCAGTAGTTGCAGGCGCAAAGGTCAGGGGCTGACCATCAATCTGTTTGACACCAATGGACCGGGTCTCGCTCAGAAGAAGGAGATCGAAACCGGAGACTCTCTCTCGCTTGGTCTAACCGGACTCGACCCTGGCGCTGCGGTACAGATCTATCTGAATGACGACGCCGGTAAGGAGTGGTCCTACGCACGATTATTCGCCGATCAGAAGGGCAACGTGGAACCAGGTTTGTTTTGGTATCAGACGGGAGTCATCGGTACGACTACCAGGCAAATCAACTTCAAACCCGATCCCGCCTTCGTGACCTTCGAGGAAGCAGAGGCTTACTTCAAACAGCACCCTCTGCGTATCACCGTGAAGGATTTAAAAGGAAACGTGCTGGGCACTCAGGCGGTGCCTTTCAGACCCCGACAATCGCCGATGGTCTATCCATCCAATAAGGACGGAGTGTTATCCAATTCGTATAACCTCGCGCGCGAAGACGTTTATGCTACGGGTAAGAATTTTCCCGCCGGTTCAACTGTTCAACTATTTGCCGTTGATAACCAGTACGTTTGGAATGCCGGTGACAGGCTGAGTGACAAGTCCGGAAAAGACGGCGCACCGGCAATCGAGTCGGTAACGCTTGGACCAGGTCAGACGAGCTTCACGGTTAAGATTTGGGACCATGCTACGGGTCTTCCGGGCAGTTACGACATCGTCGCTCGAATCGCCAGGGATGCCGGTGAGTTGGCGCTCAAACAGGACGACGTTCTTTCCTATGGCGAAGACACCGGATTGATTCTCTACGTAATCATCAATGGCAATATCGTTATCGACTCCGCCGGGCGAATGCGCGATGCTCCAGCAAAATTCGAGTTCTCGGACAGTTTTGAAAAACAGGAAAATATATTTGCCGCGGTAGACCCGAGCGATGTCCCTGCAATTCATACCGGTGGAAACTACGCGGCCTATTATGTTGTCAATAACCAGCCGGCTTCATATTGGGACGGCGCCTCGCCGGCATTGGCGGACGTATCGGGCGGTATTGAAATCCAACGCGTAAAATACTGGTGTATTAATGCTTCCCGCCGGCTCATCTGGCCCAACGCCACCCAGTCTGAGCCAATCAAAGACTACGATCTCGTCGTGGATTTCGGCTCTGTGCCGGCGATGGACTCTGCCTCATTCATGCAGGATGACGTTTACAACAAGGGCACTGATTTCCTTGACGGTTACGACAATGCCGGCTTCACGGTCTTCGAAGACCCTTCGAGCGCCGGTCCCTTTCCAGTCGGTAACGTCGAACTCCTGGAAGAAACCGGAATATCCGGCATCACCGACCCGTCCGGAACAACCGGGCCAACGCAAAACGTAACCCTGGCATGGGCCAGGATCATGTATCCGGCGAGCTCCGCCGGAACCGGAACTCCGGTAAGCGGCACTCTCGGCAATTATCCCGTGGCGCTGTTTCTGCACGGCCGTCATTGGAATTGCGATAACGACGGCAGTGGTGCTGGATTGACGGGTGGGTATTCGTTCAGCTGCGCGGCGGCGAATCGCATCCCGAGTCACGAAGGCTACAACTACATCATGGAACGGTTGGCCAGCCAGGGTATCTTTAGCATCTCGATTAGCGCCCATGACATTCAACCGGGGCTGGGCATTTGGGACTATGACGCCCGTGGCCGGTTGATTCTCAAGTTTTTGGATAAGTTGAAGGATTGGAATGATAACGGGACCGATCCTTTCGGCGGTATCTTTGCAGGCAAGTTAGACATGTCGAAGATCGCCTTGTCGGGTCATAGCCGCGGCGGCGAAGGAGTAGTTGCCGCACAGGAGTTGAATCAAACGTGGCCGACGCCGCATTCGATTCTGGCAGTTAATGCGATCGCACCCACCGACCAGAATTCGGTGTCGTACCTGATGACCGATGCTGCTTACTATCTTTTGGTCGGAGCGAGAGATGGAGACGTATCCTCAATGCAGGGATTTCGCACTTATGACCGGGCCTTCCCCGATGGCGCCCCGACGCGCAAAACGAAAGTGCTTGGCTGGGTCCACGGCGCCAATCACAATTACTTCAATACCATCTGGACAAATACCGCGGCGCTGGGGAGTGCAAATCCATGGGCCGGTTCGGTTGATGATGCGTCAACAGTTACCGTCTCACAAACACTGACCGCCGCGGAGCAGCGACAGGTTGCCCTAACAACGATCTGCGCCTTTTTCCGCAGACATCTTCAAGGCCTCGAACCCTACAAAGAGATTTTGACGGGACGTTTGGAACCCGCCGCAATGGCCAATCAGTTCGTTTTCTGGACGTACCAGGATGAGAATCGCCAGGCTGTAGACAACTTCGAGCAAACACCGCTGAACGCAGGCCAAAACACGCTGATGGGATCAGTGACGGCCCCGGGTTTCTCGACCTTTGAAGAACGGCTGTTGAATTTCAGCGCCACCGATTACCCGCCTGGCTTTTCAACCGATAGCCAGTTCTTCCACGATACGCTCGGATTGAAATTGGCGTGGACCACTCCGCAGACTTACACCACTAATATCCCGGGTGGCGCAAACGTCACCTCTTTTACACATTTAACTTTTCGGGTGGCGAAAAAGGTTACCGGCGCGCCGGTGGCCGGCCCGCCAGTGAATCTCCTCGTCAATGTACAGGACGGCTCGGGCAGTACGGGTTTATGGAATGTACGCACCGATCAGTTCGATACGATTCCCCATCCTTACGTTCGCACGGGCGGCAACTGTGGGACTTCTTGTGACAATCAGGCACAAATGGTCGGTGTCAGAATTCCTTTGCGTAATTTCACAATGAACAACTCCGGGGTAGACTTAACCAACATAGTCCGGATTACGATCATCACAGAAGGGGCCGGCGAAATCGGTATAGACGACATCGAGTTTGGAAAGTGAGGCGACCGATGAAGATAGGTTTAGTTTTCATGAGCATGATGGTGATGTTAACCATTGCCGGCGACTCGGGTGTAATAGTTGCTCAGAACCGCCCTGCGGATGCTACCGAAGTTGCTTTCCGAGTTCTCTCAGCGCAAGCGAGGACGTTTGACAAGCCTATCAGGATTGGTCCGCCGAAACGGGCCATTGAATATCGGGAGGCCGTTGTCCTGACGCTGGAAGTTGATCGCGAGGCCTTCGATGCGTTGTCGCCGTCGATGGAAGCTTTTCTTTACATTGGCAGGAATGAGTATCGCATCTTCAACATTGATCGGCGTGATGACCGGAACACACTGCTGTTGACGTTTCACATTCGCAATTGGCCGCAACTCCGCGAAAACAGTCCCATGGTCCTGACGATCGAACACGGTGCTCCAATCCGAAATCCGGAGCGCTTCGAGCGTCGACAAGGACCGCGTCTCAATAAGCGCATCCTTGGCTCGAGCCCTAACTGATAGATCATTTGCCAGCTCCACTGGTTGTCGAGTAGCGCCCTCCACAAAACCTCCATCCCACAACATGTTTCTTGTCATTAACAAAGTTTCATGCTAAGAACGCAACCCTCTTCGGAGCAGCTCATCGAATACAGCAGGTCAGGGAGTTCTAATGATTCGTACCGAAGCCTGGGTCCTCTATGAAGGTTCCCCAACACAGAGTGCCGACGATTTACCCACAGCAGAACTGAAAAAAGAGATCTATTCTTTTCCCGATATCACAGACCATGAGGTTTTGGTGGAACCGATCTACGGGTCGTGGGAAGCTAACATGTCTCACGCCTTAGAGCGACGGCCTGTCGACATTTGTCGTCAACGAGGAGAAGAGAAAATTGTTCTGGGCAATGCCGGTGTGGTTAGAGTTTTGAAACCAGGCAGTCGTGTCGCATCGCTCCAGGAAGGTGATCTTTGTATGGTTTTTTGTAACGGCGTCTGGGATGAACTGGGCTATCCGGCAAAGATTCTCGCCTACGACGCTCCCGGCACCATGGGACTCCTCGCCAAGCAGATGAAGCTAAACGAAAAAAATCTCATCAAGATCCCTGAAGATACGAAATATAAACTCGAGCAGTGGGCTGCCTTCTCATTGCGTTACGTGACGGCCTGGGCAAACTGGAAACTTACCTACGGTTGTTTACGATTACAGCTTCCGGAATCTCTTTCCCCTTCACCGTGGGTTTGGGGATGGGGCGGCGGAGTTACCCTCGCTGAGTTGACCCTGGCTCAATTTTCGCAATGCCGTGTCGCGATGGTCGCCTCAACTGACGAGCGCTTGTCGCTGATTAAACAGATGGATATCGTGCCAATCGATCGACGTCGCTTTCCGAATCTTGCTTACCAACAGGATCGCTACCAGTCAGATACGAGCTTCAAAATGGCGTATCAGGAATCGGAAGAGATTTTTCTTGAAATGGTAGATGAATATACAAACAAGCAAGGAGTCTCGATCTTTGTTGATTTTATCGGGTTGCCGGTTTTTCGCGCGACGCTAAAAGCCCTGGCGCGCCCTGGAGTTATCACTACGGCCGGCTGGAAGGAGGGGATGCACCTCTCACTTATGCGCGCAGTGGAATGCATGAAGTGGCACACTCACGTCCATACACATTACGCGCGCTACGAGGAAGGGCTCGAAGCAGTTGAGTTTGGTGAGAAGAACGGCTGGATGCCGCCTTTGGACGAGACGGTCTATGACTGGTATGTAATTCCACAGCTCGCACAGGAATACTTCGAGGGAAAAGTTGATTCTTACTATCCGCTATATCAAGTAAATGAACCCTAGCCCAGCGCTCGATTGTCGAGCCACACGCTTCCGCGTTATTTTGTAAATTGCATCGGGAATAAAAATTTTTCATTCTAAAATGCGAATCTAATCCAAATACTCGAACCGCTTAAGACGACGACCGAGATTTTTTCAAAATATTTTCGGTAGCAGCAAATCTTGCTATTGACATTGAATTGTTGTGTCACTATTATCACGCGCCTCAAAGTCGCATCCAGAGCCAACGTTTGTTAAAGAGCGTTTGCTGAATGCTCGGCGGTGAGCATTCTGATAAAGGGAGAGAACTACCCTTTTTTAGGGTGAGCGTTATGTTAAATACCACCGAAAAAACGCATCCGAAATGGTTTGTGATTCATACTCAACCGCAGCAGGAAGTACGCGCCGAGGACAATCTTAAAACGTTGGATGTGGAGACTTTCTTCCCAATATCGAGCCAGCGTCGTTTGAGGGCCAATCGTCGGAAAACGCAAATTGTGAGGCCGCTTTTCCCGCGTTATCTTTTCGCGCGCTTCGTCCTATCGGATCTGCTTCACAAAGTACGTTTTACGAGGGGAGTCAACGGCGTGGTGAGTTGCGGTGGAAAACCAGCGCCGGTCGACAATGAGATCATCTGGACCATCAAATCTCGCATCGGCGCCGATGGAACCATCAATCTCGATGAGCCATTGCAGCCAGGCACGAAAGTTAAGATTGAAGATGGCCCATTCAAGGATTTTTCGGCAATTTTCGAACGAAGACTCAAAGGAAGTGATCGGGTAGTCCTCCTGTTGCAAGCAATCAAGTACGAAGCGAGAGTCGTCGTCGAAAGTGAATACGTCCGGAAATTGAAGGAGCCCTAACAGGGGGCTGGAATTATTTCACGGATAAACTCAATCAAGGTTGTCAGCTTTTGAGGCAACCGCCAACGCAATCGGACTCTATTCACAGAGTCGCTCAGGCGTTGCGAAACTCCCCAGACAAACAAATCGTTCGCGTCAACGCGGTCGATTTGTAAATTTTTATCCCATTTCGATCGAGATTTTGGTCTCGACACTGCGGCAGCTATGCCTTCCGGACGACTTTTTATACGAAAAGTTGGTCACGGATAGGTGTCCCAATCAGTAGAACTCGCGGCTTTCTCAAAAGTCAGAAATCACTGTTTGGGTCGGGTCAGTACCACCTCGCGGTAGCGGGTGGGTGCGCAGCCCTCAAGCCGGTCGGTGGTGACAACGAAAAGTATACGCAGCGTTGCTCTTGACGAGGTGATTACGCAGTCGCCGCACGGCTGCGCACCCACCCGCTACCGCGGGTGGTACTGACCCCATCCAAGTGCAGGTTTAGACTTTTGAGGCAAAGCAATAACTCGCTAGAGAAGTCCTTTCGCGCAAGCCTAATTAAACCCATGTTGAATATGAGAAGGAGGATGTGATGAGTTGGCATGATCCAGACAGGGAAGATACGACGATCTATAAGGTGGTCGTAAACCATGAGGAGCAGTATTCGATTTGGCCGGCAGACCGGGAGAACCCGCTCGGCTGGAACGACGCAGGCAAGAGTGGAACAAAGGCGGAGTGTCTCGCCTACATCAAGGAAGTATGGACCGACATGAGACCCTTGAGCCTGCGGAAACAGATGGAGGAAGCGGCACTGCGACGTGCGCAGGAACCCCCACCACCTCCACCGCAAGAGTTACCGCCAGGCGAGCCTGCCATGGATGGTCTAGTCAAGAAATTATCCGAAGGCGAGCATGCCGTCGAGGCCAGCTTGCGTCATGAAAGGACCGGCAAGGCCCTGAAAGAACGGATTGATATGGGATATGTGCACATCAAGTTTACTGACACCAAAGGCGCCACCGAGCTGGGCGTCAGACTTGATCCCGCCGATACGAATTTGAGCGAAGCTGATTTCGAGAATCAAACGGGTACCGTGCACCTGGAGGGAGGCCTGACGCTGAACTACGTCAAGGTTCGCTGCATCGCCGATATTAATCTAGCCACGCTTACCGGAAAAGGACATCTGGTTCCGGTAGAAGCGTAAAGATGATAGGAGTGAACCATGAGTGACCTACAACTACATGAAGTCGTAAAGGCCGCCGATCTCGAAGGGATCAAGAAACTTCTCGACTCCGGAGTGGATGTTAACGAAGGAGACGAGCAGGGATGGACACCTTTGAATTGGGCGGCTGGAAAAGGAAATGTGGAGATTCTCTCGCTGCTGGTCGAGAATGGTGCTGATGTTTTGAAAGTCGGACGCGACCTTCGTACTCCGCGAATGATAGCTCTCGCTGCAGGGTATGCGGACGCAGTGAGATTCCTGCAAGACGCAGAAGATCGAAGTCCGAACGGAAAACCTGAACGTCCGGAACGCGAGTATTGCAAGGCGTACCACTTGAGAGACTTGCGCCAATTCAAAGGGTGGTCTGAGGACCGGATTAATTGGACCGACAATACTGACGGACATGAAGCCGGAAACGGACACGATTCACAAGCCGGTTTCAAGGATGAAGATGTGGTCTTTCTTCATCACGATCTGACGGTAACCGAATCAATGTGGCGCAACGAAAATGTCATCTATGAAAAGGTGACACCCGAGTGGCAAGACTTCTGCGCAAATACGCTTGGGTTCAAGGCCCCCGACGATCTCGACCTGATTGTTTCTCTCAAGGATACCAATCAAAGCGAAGCAAACGGTTCCGGGCATACCGAAGCAACTACCGGCCACAGCGAAGCGTAAAGGCGTTGTCTCTGGGGCACTGTTCTTACACTCATCTTCAAAATAATCCACGGAGGCGAAAATGAAAGTTGGCGAAGTCTTACGTAAAGAAAGAGAACGTAAAAAGCTGGACTCGGAAAAGGTAGCGAGTTATTTGGGCGTGTCGGTCGACGAGTATCAGACACTCGAAGCCGGAGTTTCGCCGGTAGAAGAGTGGGGGCCGAAGTTGGCTCAGATTGCGATTAAGCTTTCGACTCCAACCTCGAGACTGATCAGCGAGACCGGCAAATCAGCCGAGGCGAAACTGACGAGCGGCCAATGCGGACAACTCATCGCGAAGCATCGAGAGCACAGGAAGCTCAGTCATGAGCAACTTGCGTCCCTGCTCTCGTGGGCGCCTGACGAAGTTGTTGCGATCGAAAAGGGTGAAAGCCCACTCGAAACATACGCTCCCTTGCTGCTGCGCTTTTCCGAAGTCATAGACCAACCCATCTTCAATCTCTTCTATCCCTGCGGCTTGCCTGTCGAGAAGCTGGAAGATTACCCTTAATCCTGCGAAGTGAGTCGAGGCTCGGTGCGCTAAACCAGCGCCACCATCGCTTTGCCTCAAAGACGCGCCCTTAACAACAAAAGCTCTGAATGATTAGGAATCAAGGTTTCTAATCATGACTCTGCTTTGTGCTTTGGGTGTGGTCCTTGTGGCACTCAATCGGTTTTTGAGGCAAAGCTGCTTGATTTCGCGGAGGCACGATTAATCGATTAGACGAATAGGAAATAGACGGAGGAATTCATGATAGACGAGGCAGTAATCGGTGGAAAGAAGACGATGGAGTTCCAGGCTGAGATTAAGCAGCTTCTGAGCATTGTCGTTAATTCTCTATACACTCACAAAGAAGTCTTCTTACGTGAGTTGATCGCGAATGCTTCAGATGCGCTGGATAAGTTTCGTTTTCTCTCTGTGACGGATCCGACGGTGTGGGAAGATGCAAACGACCTCTCCATCTTCATCGAGCTGGACCAGGAAAACAGAACCCTGACAATCAGCGACAACGGCATAGGAATGACCTATGACGAGGTGATTGAGAATATAGGGACCATCGCGCGATCCGGATCTGCGAAATTCATGGAGTTCATCAAAAAGAGCCAGGCGGGTGACTCTGACGTCGGGCTAATCGGTCAATTCGGCGTTGGTTTTTATTCGGCCTTCATGGTGGCGGAAAAGATCACGCTCCTGACGCGTGCGCCCAAACAGGCAATGGGAGTCAAATGGGAATCGACCGGCGACAACTCTTACATCATTGAAGAGATTGAAAAGAAAGACCGAGGCACCAGGATCATTCTCAAGCTCAAAGAGCACGATCCGGATGACTTAGATGGGGATTTCCTCAACCAATATACGATCCAGAAACATATCAAAAAATACTGCACCTTCATCACCTACCCGATTCGCATGAATTTTGTGACCGAGGAGGCGGAGACCGACGAGGACAACAAGATCGTCGAGGGCAAGAAGCGAACGGTCATTACGGAAAAAACCCTGAACTCCACGCAGCCGATCTGGGCCAGGGATCCAAAGGAGATCCAACGCGGGGAATACCTCGATTTCTATCGCCAACAGTTTCACGATTGGAATGAACCGGCCGAGATCAGCCATACGCGTGGCGAGGGAGTGGTGGAGTTCACCGCGCTGGTGTTTATTCCGTCGCAGGCTCCTTATGGTCTCTACACCGGTGAATTGCCGAAAGGCCCGCAGCTCTATAGCAAACAGGTCCTGGTGATGAACGATTGTCGAGAGTTGTTGCCGGACTATCTCAAGTTTGTGCACGCGATCGTAGAGTCGCCGGATCTCGCCCTGAACATCTCGCGCGAGACACTCCAGCACGATCGGCAACTCCAGATCATCAGAAACCACCTGGAGAAGAAGATCCTGGAATCCTTCAAGAACATCCTGGTCAACGATCGCGCAAAGTATGAAAAGTTGTGGGAGGAGTTTGGCAAGGCTTTCAAGGGCGGCATTTTCATGGACCATTCCACGACTGAAAAACTCCAGGACTTGCTGTTGTTCGACAGCTCCACGTCTGAGCAGAAAACGACGCTGGCAGAGTATGTCAGTCGCATGCCTGAGGGTCAGAAAGAGATCTATTACGTCACGGGCGAAAGCCGCGCAGCGGTGGAACGTCTGCCGCAGATGGAAACCGTCAGGGAGAAGGGATTCGAGGTGCTCTACTTCCTCGACAAGGTCGATGAATTTCTAACCCAATACCTGCGCGAATACGAAGGCAAGGCGCTGCGGTCAGTCGCACGGGGAGTTTTGGATCTCCAGGACAACACGACGCCGGACGCGGAGACCAGCGCCAGTGAGAACGACGACTACGAGCAACTGCTCGCTCATATGCGCGAGACGTTGAGTAGCAAAGTCAAGGATGTGCGCATCTCCAAACGGCTCAAATCAAGCGCCGTGTGTTTGGTCAGCGGCGACACCGGCTACAGTCTCAACATGGAACGTCTAATGAGAGAGGCTAACCAGACGATGTTCAAAGCCACCCGGATTTTGGAGTTGAACCCGGGACACCCGCTGATCAAGACCATGAACCGCCTGGTAAAAAACGAAGCTGAACACGGCAAACTTAAAAACTATTATCAGCTAGCCTACGACCAGGCCTTGTTAATCGAAAACGAAAAGATTGAAGACCCCGTTAACTTTGCCGCGATGATTTCGCAGCTCATCGTTGATGCTCATCAAGACGCCGGCGTTGAAGACAACTCGATTGAAAGGTGATCAAAATCATGACAACGCTGGGAATGTATTGCAAAGCATACGAGGTCGCGACATTGCGACAGTTCGAGCAATGGACCACAGGTGTAACGGTGTCCGCGCGAGAGTTCAACGACGACGACGTTCTGTTTGTACAGGAAGATTTCACCGTGACTGACGGTGTATTTCTGGAGAACGTCGTTTTCGATCAGGTTACTCCTGAATGGAAAGAGTTCTGCAAAACCCAACTCGGATTTGAAGTCCCCTCACACATCACGGCCAATTAAAGGAAATTCCGCAGTCATTTTTATCCACAGATTACACAGATTGATTTAGAGAATCTGCGTAATCTGTGGATAGAGAACCGAAACCAGGGCACTGATCCCTCCAAGTGCAAATTCAGGACGTTTCAACAACTCTGATTGAACTACTGCGCCGGCGAGTCGTGTGTCAGCCGGACCGTCGCATCTTTACGTTCCTGGCTGACGGAGAAGTTGAGTCTGCTCATTTGACCTATGCAGATCTCGATCACGAGGCGCGGGCTGTGGGAGCCGCGTTGCAAAAACTGGATCTCAACGGCGCCTGTGCACTACTGCTTTACCCGGCAGGTCTTGAATTCATCAGCGCTTTTTTCGGCTCATTGTACGGTGGCATCGTTCCCATCCCGGCGCCGCCTCCCGACCCTTCTCGTCTGCAACGAACACTCCCTCGCCTGCAGTCGGTAGCCGTAGACGCGGGAGTGCGGCTCGGTCTAACCACGTCTGCGATGCAGCCGATGATTGAAGAACTGTGTGGACAAGTGGAAGAGTTGCGGTCCATCAGATGGCTTGCCACAGATCATCTCGAAGAAGGTCTGGCGGATCAGTGGACCATGTTAGCCGTTGACCCGCATGCGCCGGCTTACTTGCAATACACGTCCGGCTCGACCTCGACGCCGAAAGGAGTGATGGTCAGCCATCACAACCTGCTGCACAACTCAGACTACATAAGCCGCGCCTGGAACTACGACGCTGAAAGCATCGCGATTGTCTGGGTGCCTTATTACCACGACGACGGTTTGGTGCACGGAATTATCCAGCCGATCTTTCGCGATGGACCATCGTTTCTGATGTCGCCCCAGGCGTTTATTCAGAAACCGGTGCGCTGGCTGCGCGCTATCTCGAAATACAGGGCCACGCATACTGGCGGTCCAAACTTCGCTTACGACCTTTGTTGCGCCAGGATCAAAGCTGACGAGTGTGAAGCATTGGATTTGAGCACCTGGCAAGTGGCTTACAATGCAGCCGAGCCTGTTCGTCAGGAAACACTCGAGAAATTCAAAACCGTCTTCGGCGAGTTCGGTTTCAGGTCCACCGCTTTCTATCCCTCGTACGGCCTCGCAGAGGCCACCCTGTTGGTGTCAACAAAGAACAATTCCGAGGAGCCGCTACTTTGCCGGGTAAAGGTTGAAGAGCTCGAGCGATCGCAGCGCATTGTCGAGGCTTCACCTTCAGACACACGCGTACGCACGTTAGTCAGTTGTGGTATTCCGGTTTGTGAAACGCGCATTGTGATTGCAGAACCGAACTCGCTGAGACCGTGTGACGACGATGAAGTCGGGGAAATTCTGATTTCAGACAGCGGCGTGGCCCAGGGCTACTGGCAACGAGAAGAAGAATCAGAGCGAACGTTCCGAGCGCGACTCGCCGACGACACAGGAGAGCGCTTTCTTCGTACTGGTGATTTGGGATTCATCCGGCACAACGAACTCTTTATCACCGGGCGCCGCAAAGATCTGATCATCATCCATGGCCAGAATCATTATCCGCAGGATATTGAAGCATCAGTGGAACGCAGCCATTCTCTCTTACGGCCGGGATGTTCCGCGGCGTTTTCACTGGACATACATGGCGAAGAACAACTGTTGATTGCCGCCGAGGTGAGTGGCCGGCATGAGACCGTCAACTATCCAGCGGGAGGTAGGCCCGGGCTCGTTACCGGTAACAATTTATCGTTTGACGCGGCAGCAGTAATCTCAGGCATCCAGCAGCGAGTGATGCAAGACCACGAACTGCGCGTTTATGCCGTAATACTGTTGGAAGCCGGCAGCATTTCCAAAACTTCCAGTGGCAAAATTCAGCGTCACTTCTGTCGCCAGGATTTTCTCTCAGGCTCGTTTAAGGTTGTCAGCGCCTGGATGGTCGCTTTCTCGGAAGTTGATTCTTTAAATACGCAAACCGCGAGTGCACCAGCCTGGTCTCCCGAACTTTCGCGCGAGGAGCGCAGGACTGCGGCGCAGAGGTACCTGGTCCACGAACTGAGTCGCATACTGAAAGTAGCGGACGTTGGGCCATACCTTGATGCGCCCCTGAGCCGTCTTGGGTTTGATTCAATTACAGCCGTCGAACTGAAATTCAAGATCGAGACAGATTGCGGTGCGATCGTCCCGGTTGGAAGCTTGCTGCAGGATATTACGATTGCGGAACTGGCGGACTGGGTGGTGGACCACGTCCAGAACAACGGGTCGAAGATTTCGTCGAGCGCCATTCAGTCTTCAGTTTATCCGCTCGCTCTGAATCAGGAAGCGCTCTGGTTAGGCCATCAACTAGCTCCACAAAGCGCGGTCTATAACCTTAACTTTGTGGCTCGCCTGAAGGGTTCGTTGAATGCACGCGCCTTAGAGCACGCTTTTCAGCGACTCGCCGACCGGCACGTCTCATTGCGAAGCACTTTCGAAGCTAACGAAACAGGGCCCACGCTGCGAGTACACGCGCAAGGCTTGATCGGCTTTACGGAAATCGATGCTCGAAGCTGGAGTGGGAAGCAACTGGATAGTTATGTAGCCGAAGAATCGCTGCGGCCTTTCGATCTAGCACAAGGGCCGCTCTTGCGCGTGGCGCTCATTGGCCGTTCACAAGATGAACACATACTGCTGCTTGCTGCGCATCACATCATCAGCGATTTCTGGTCACTGGCGATTCTCTTACAAGAAGTTGGCGGTTTGTATGCCGGCGAGCTTGGTGCGGAGACGCCTCCACTCGAGTTACAGCCGTTTGATTACACAGATTTCGTAGCGTGGCAGCGCAACTTACTCAGCGGAGTGGAAGGCTCGCGGCAATGGCAGTTCTGGGAGCAGGAATTGGCGGGCGAATTGAAGCCGCTGGAGTTGTCGCGGGCGAAACCAAGGCCGCCGGTTCGCACCTTTAACGGCGGCGCTCATCACTTCAACTTGGACCAGTCGCTGACTCGACAACTCAAAGCCCTGGCCCGTGCTGAGGGCACGACTCTCTATGTCGTCCTGCTCGCCGCACTTCAAATCGTGCTTCAACGCAACAGCGGTCAGGAAGAAATTCTGGTGGGAACGCCCGTGGCTGGGCGCAGCCGGCCGGAGTTTTCGAATGTCGTCGGTTACTTTGCGAACCTTCTGATCGTGAGAGGCGATCTTTCAGGGAATCCTTCCGTCAAAGAAGTGCTGAAACGGGTGCGCCGGAAAGTTCTGGGGGCGCTGGATCACCAGGATTTTCCTTTTTCATTGTTGGTTGAACGTTTGCAACCGGTGCGAGACCCGAGCCGGAGTCCGCTCTTTCAACACCTGTTCACTTTGGAGAAATCACGATCGGCCACATATGAAGGACTGGGGCTTTTTGCGATGGGCCATCCCGGTGCAAAGCTCACTTCCGGGCCTCTGGTTTTTGAATCGCTTGAGTTGAAGCCACAAACAGTGGAGTTTGAAACTTCGTTGGTCATGGAAGAAGTGAATGACTCGATCTTTGCTGTCTGGCAATACAACCGCGACCTGTATGACGGTGCGTTGCTGCAACGGCTGAGCGAGCAACTCGAGCGTGTGTTGCGCAGCTTGCCGGAATATGTGGAACGACGAATAGGGTCCGTGCCGCTGTTGAGTGACAGAGAGCGGCAGTTTTTGTTGTGCGAGTGCAACGCGAGTGAGAGAAGGAGAGGACGAACGCTGCTCGAATGTTTTGCGGAGCAGGTAAGCCGGCGCGGCGAAGCGATTGCGGTCGTGGGCGAAGGAGGGGAGCAGGTAACGTACGCGTGGCTGGAGCAGCGAGCGAATGAGTTAAGTGCGTATCTACGTGGGCGCGGGCTGGGAGCGGAAGACCGCGTAGGCGTGTATTTGGAGCGATCGGCGTGGCTGATAGTGGCGCTGCTGGGAGTGGCGAAAGCGGGAGCGGCGTATGTACCGCTGGAGCCGCGCTTACCGTGGGCGCGGCTGGAGTGGCAGTTGAGCCATGGAGAAGTGAAGCTGCTTTTGACCGAGACAAAGTTGCGGGAGCAGGTGCCGGCCAGGATCAGTGTACCCGTGTTGGCCGTAGACAAGATGCTATGCGCAACAGGGAGTAGTGGCGCAACTGAAGCAGAGGAACACGAGTGGGAAGAGCGGCTGGCGTACTTGATGTACACGTCGGGAACGACGGGGGAGCCGAAGGGAGTAGGGGTCAGTTGGGGCGCGCTGGATAACTTCTTGCAATCGATGGCGCTGGCGCCGGGGATGAACAGCGCGGATGTGATGCTGGCGGTGACGACGATAAGTTTCGACATCGCGGGGTTGGAGTTGTGGCTGCCGTTGCGAGAAGGAGGGCGGCTGGAGTTAGCGAGTGCGGCGGAAGTAGTAGATGGACAGGCATTGCAGCAGCGGATGAGAGAGAGTGGGGTGACGGTGATGCAGGGCACGCCGGCGCTGTGGCGGTTGTTGCTCCTGGCCGAGTGGAAGGGCGAGCGAGGGCTGCGAGTGTTGTGCGGCGGGGAGCGCTGGAGTGGGGAGTTGGCAGCAGGGTTGGGAGAGCGAAGCGCGCAGGTATGGAACATGTACGGGCCAACGGAGACGACGATTTGGTCGGCGGCGCGAGCAGTAGGGAAGAGGGAAGAGCGGGTGGCGATAGGAGGAGTTATCGACAACACGGAGATGTACGTGTTGGACGAGGGCCTCGAGTTGAGTGGGGTGGAGGTGTGGGGTGAGGTATGGATCGGCGGGGCGGGTTTAGCGCGCGGCTACGAGAAGCGAGCAGACCTGACGGCTGAGCGTTATCGGCCGGACCCGTACAGTGGAAGGAGTGGCGCGCGGCTGTATGGGACGGGAGATGTGGGCCGAGTGGGAGCGGCGGGGCAGTTGGAGTTGAGTGGACGGAAGGACGAGCAGGTGAAAGTGCGCGGGCACCGGGTGGAGCTGGGAGAGGTGGAGAAAGAGTTGGGCCAAGTGGCTGGAGTGCGGCAAGCGGTGGTGGTGGCCCAGGAGGAAGCGAGCGGCGAGCAACGGTTAGTCGGATATGTGGTTAAGGAGAGCGCGGTCGGTGACTGGCGCGGCAGGCTGCGGGAGCGTTTACCGGAATACATGATCCCGAGCCTCGTGGTTGAGTTGGACCAGTTGCCGTTGACGGCCAACGGCAAGATTGACCGCCGTGCACTCTCGAAGACAAAAATTGAACGCGTCGATCCTGGCGCCGATCATATCCCGCCCCGGAACCATGTAGAGAAGTTGCTCACCGGAATATGGAGTGATCTGCTTGGCGTCGAAAGCATTAATACCTCGTCAAACTTTTTTGAGTTGGGAGGTCATTCGTTGCTTGCAACGCAGATGCTGTCGCGCGTGCGTATGAGTTTTCAAGTGGAGCTGACAATGCCGCAACTGTTTAAGTCACCCACACCGGCGCTTTTAGCAAAGGCAATCTCCAGAAGTCAGGCCGAACAGACTGATAAGGACGCGTTGGCGGAGCTTCTGGCAACGGTCAAACAATTATCGGCCCAGGAAATCCAATCACAATTAGCTCTCGAGCAGTGAATCCAGGAACCATATGAGCGAAGTGAAAACAGCACCGTGCGTTGCCACCAATCAAACGCAGGTTGCGGAGAAAGTGCTTCGTTTGTTCGCGCTCTCGTCCGAAGTATTAAACGAAGAGGCTGAGCGAGAAGCCTACCTGACTGGATTGAGTCACGAGTTTCTCCGCCGGGATAATATTTCAGCCGACGGATTCCTCTCCGCGTTGGCTGAGGACTTCCTCGAGAGCCACGTTCCCGAGATGCCGGGCGAGCTGTCCGATTATCTCGACTACCTGCAAAGGTACGTCATCCTCAACTCGATTAACACGTCTTCGCCGCGCTTCATCGGGCACATGACCACCGCCTTGCCTCATTTCGTGAGACCGTTGAGTCATCTCTTGACGGCACTGAATCAGAACCTGGTGAAACTCGAGACTTCCAAGTCGTTGAGTTTTTGTGAGCGGCAATCGCTGGCCATGATGCACCGGCTGATCTACAGGTTCGAGGACGAGTTTTACGACGAGCATATTCAGCATCGCGATAGCACGCTGGGGATGATCGTTTCCGGAGGCACCGTCGCGAACCTGACCGCACTTTGGTGCGCGTATAACGCCGCGTTGGGACCACATAACGGCCTGGCGGGTGTGGATAAAGTTGGGCTGCCTGCCGCTCTTTCCGCACGAGGTTACAGCGGAGCGGTAATTATCGGTTCAAGTCTGATGCATTACTCGCTGGATAAAGCAGCGGGACTCCTTGGATTGGGCACGAATAATTTAATTCGCGTTCCCGTGGATGCTCGTCATCGCATTGACTTGAAGACGTTGAGGGAAACGATAGCCGGCTGTCGCGCGGAAGATAAGTTGATCGTTGCGCTGGTCGGAAATGCGGGGACAACTGATTCCGGTGCTATCGATCCGTTGGTTGAAATGGCCCAGATCGCTCGTGACGCCGGAGTCCATTTTCACGTCGATGCGGCGTGGGGTGGCGCGCTTCTGTTTTCACGCCGTCACCAACATAGACTCGCCGGAATCGAGCTCGCCGATTCGGTGACGATCGACGGACATAAACAGCTTTACCTGCCGATGGGCATCGGTATGGTTTTGTTGCGCAACCCGCACCTGGCGCGCGTGATTGAAAGAAATGCCCAGTACATTATCCGCGCCAATTCGCTTGACCTGGGCAAGCGCGCGCTGGAAGGCTCGCGACCGGCGATGGTCCTATATTTACATGCTGCGCTCCACCTCATCGGGCGACAGGGCTATGAAGTCTTAATCGATGAGAACCTGCGCAAGACGGACTATATGGCCCAGCACATCCGTGAACGGTCCGAATTCCAATTGTTGACCGAGCCACAGATGAACATCCTGAACTATCGCGCGATTCCTTCGGCGTTGCGCGCCAGCGCCAGTAACGGACAACTCTCCGATTCTGATAACAAAGTAGTTGACGAATTCAATCTACGACTGCAAAGAACACAGCGCCAGGCTGGCAGAAGTTTCGTCTCCCGCACGATGCTGAACATAACGGACCACGGGCAGGGCCCGCCGCTGGTAGCCCTGCGCGCAGTGATCGCCAATCCACTCACGACTGAAGCAGACATTAAAGCCGTGCTGGACCAACAACTCGATCTTGTCAACGGTTCTTCTTCCACAGCTCACACAGATTCTATTAATCAATCTGTGTAATCTGCGGATAAAGAAGCGAAACCAGGGCACTACTCCCTCTGAACCCAAGGTGAGCACCTCGCTTACGGCACATGAATTAGACGAGCTTCTGGCTGCTCTTTCTCCGGAGCAGGAAGCGTTGTTTGTGTTGCGGCTGCACCAGCTTCACACCGGCCGGGAGCAGTTCAAGCCAATCACGCGGCTCGCGCGCCAACCGAATGGCTCAAACGTTTTCCCCATGTCGTTCGCACAGGAACGTTTGTGGTTTCTCGATCAGTTTGCGCCTCAGAATCCGCTCTACAACATCTCCGGCAGCTTGCAGTTAAGCGGCGCGCTCCAGGTCCAAACGCTCGAGCAGAGTCTCAACGAAATCGTCCGCCGCCACGAAATATTGCGGACTGGTTTGACTCTTCAGGGCACTGAGCCGGTACAGGTGATCCACTCGCCCGCAACATTACCGTTTCCCCTCGTGGATCTACGCGGTCTCTCCACGTGTTGCCAGAGCGAGCGGTTGCACTCTTTGCAGCAACGCGAATCGCTGCGGCCTTTTTCACTGGCGAGAACGCCATTGCTGCGAGTAGTCCTGGTGCGACTGGAGAATGATCTCCATTCGTTGTTGATTACCATGCATCACGTAATTTCAGATGGATGGTCCTTGCGCCTCTTTATCGACGAACTGGTGGGCCATTACGCGGCTTTCTCTCAGGGCTCTCCATCCCCACTGCCCGAACTGCCGATTCAGTATGTTGATTACTCCGCCTGGCAGCGCAAATCGTTAACGGGAGAAAAGATGGACCAGCAGCTCGCCTACTGGAAACGACAGTTGGCTGAAGCGCCGACGTTGCTGAATCTGCCTCTGGACCATATACGCCCCCGGGTGCAAAGTTTTCGCGGGGCGGAAAAGTCGTTCACCTTGCCGGCAGATTTGGTCGCTTCGCTAAAACAACTCGCCCAGTCTGAAGACGCCACGATGTTTATGGCCGTGCTGGCGGCGTTTCAGATTCTGCTTTATCGCTTCAGCGGACAGAACGACATATTAGTCGGCATTCCCATCGCCAACCGCAATCGATCCGAGGTCGAGAGGTTGTTGGGGTTCTTTGTAAACACGCTCGTGGTGCGCGCGAAGCTGGCGAAAGAGCTGACGTTCAGGGAAATCCTGAGACAGGTGCGCGAGGTTTGTTTGCGAGCTTATGAACATCAGGATCTTCCCTTCGAGAAGTTAGTCGAGGCCATCCGGCCAGAACGCGACCGCGGCCACCATCCCCTCATCCAGGTGATGTTCAACTTTCAGGCCCAGGCGCCGGCGGAACGTTTCGAACTGCCCCGGCTCTCGTTCATGTTGCACAAAGCCGAATTCGTGATGTCGAAGTTTGATCTGTCATTGCAGATGTGGCAGACGGCGGCTGAGGTCGCGGCGGTGCTCACTTATAACGTCGACATTTTTCAGCCGCAGTCCATAAAGCTACTGTTGACGCGCTATCAGTTGCTGCTTAGATCACTGGTCCAAAGTCCTGATGATCCGCTCCACTCTTTCGATGTGTCGACAGGCGAGCGACGTGAAAGTCAGCCTAGAAGATTGACGCAGGTACGTCGCAAGTCAATAAGCGTGTCGCCGGAGAGTCTGGTTCGCGTAGAGCAGTATCAAGAAGGTCAATCCATCCCGCTTTTGATCAGTCCGGCCGATTACAAACTGGATCTGGCCGCATGGCTGCAGAACAATCTGGAGCTTATCGACGGTAAGCTGTTAAAGAGTGGAGCAGTTCTGTTCCGTGGCTTCAGCATCAACACGATTTCAGCCTTCGAAAGAGTGAGCCGGGCGACGAACTCTGAACCGCTCGATTACGTCGAACGCACCTCGCCACGCACACTAATAGGCCGAAATGTTTATACCTCGACGGAATACCCGTCCGATCATGAGATCCCCCTGCACAACGAGCTCGCCTATTCACACTCCTGGCCGATGAAAATATGGTTCTGCTGTCGGCGGCCTGCCAGTGAAGGCGGAGAGACGCCGATCGCTGATAGCCGGCGCATCCTGCAACTGTGCGACAAACGAGTCGTGGACCACTTCAGGCAAAAGGGCATCATGTACGTGCGCAACTTCGTCAAGGGCACCGACCTGCCCTGGCAGGAAGTTTTTCAAACGACTGAGAAGGCGGAGGTCGAGGAATACTGTCGCAGTGCCCGGATAGAGTTTGAATGGCGAGGACCAGACCGGTTACGACTCCGCCAGTTGCGTGCGGCCGTAAGCTTCCATCCGCGCACAGCCGAGCCCGTTTGGTTTAACCAGGTCATTCTCTTCCATCCGAGCAGTTTGTCTGCTTCTGTTCGAAATTCGCTGCTCTCAATCGTTGCCGAAGAGGATCTCCCTAAAAACTGTTACTACGGCGATGGCTCGACGATCGAGTCGTCAGTAATCGAAGAGATTCGCCGGGCTTATGCGGAAAGCACTGTGGCGTTCCCGTGGCAGGAGGGTGATGTTCTGCTCGTGGATAACATGCTGGTCGCGCACGGGCGTCGTGCTTTCCGGGGACCGCGAGAGATTCTTGTCGCCATGACAGAACGGCACGGGGCACTCGAAGCAACCGTGGGAGAAGGACAATCGTGAAGCCTGGCGAGACAGTACAGGGCTTTCGCTTATCGCCCCAACAAGAACGGCTCTGGGCCTTGCAGGCAGAAGGGCATTGTCCGTTATCGCAGTGTGCGCTGCTGCTGAACGGGCCGCTTGATAGTGACGCCCTGGTTGTGGCTCTGCAGAGTTTAGTTGAGCGTCACGAGATTTTTCGGACCACCTTCCAGAGTCTGCCGGGAATGACCCTGCCGGTCCAGATCGTGAATGACGGGTTGAATCAGGATTGTCGCCGCGTTGACGTGGTCCATCACGAGAATGCGATCGAACAGTTGTGTGAAGAGGACCGTGGGGCTCAGTTCAACCTGGCTTCGGATCGACCCTTACGAGCCACCATTGGTGTTTTCTCGACCAACGAGGCGGTGTTGGTTTTAACCGTGCCTTCTCTATGCGCTGATGCGCGCACGCTGAAGAATGTAGCGTTGGAGCTTCCGCGACTATATGCCGCCGTGATTGATGGCCGGAAGGTTGACGAAACCGTGTGGCAGTATGCGGACTATGCTGAATTTCAGCAGCAGCTCGGCGAGGCGCCGGAGGCTCGCGAAGGACGCTCCTACTGGCTCGAGCGAGCGAACACTGTAACAAAAGCCAGCTTGCCTCCGCGGATCGAAACCTCGCCGCGCGCAGTGGCCCAACTGAAAACGATCAGGATGTCTCTGTCCGCTGATCTCTTGCAGAGAATACGACTGCTGGCCGCGGACCATGAAGTCTCTCTCCCCGTCTTTCTCCTCGCATGCTGGGAGACGTTATTAGGGCTGACGACAGGGCAGAACCGGTTTGTTGTTGGCCGGATGTGCGAAGGACGAAGTTACGAAGAGCTCTCCGGCGCGATGGGAAGATTTTGTCGCCAGGTCCCGACGTTATGCAACATTGAGCCTGAACTCAGATTCGATGATGTTCTTCGTCACGTGGCCCAAGCCACCGGTGAAGACGAACGTTGGCTCGACTACTACGACGCGGAACTATTTCAAACTCCTTTTTCGTGGGGCTTTGAGTTTTTAAGCTCGCCGGAAACGCAACTCGCAGCCGGGGTTAAGTTCTCGATCTCTAACTTAACGAGTGAAGGCGAGCGCTTCGAGGTGAATCTTTCCTGCATCGAGAATACGGATGACCTCACTCTCGCGCTTAGCTACGATCAAAGTCGCTTCTCACTGTCCAATATCACTCGTCTGGCGCGGCAACTCCAGGTTCTAATCAACGACGTAACTCTTCATACACATGTGCGCGCCGGCGAACTTCAACTGATGGACCAGGCCGAGCGCCATCAACTGTTGATCGAGTGGAATGACACGCAGGCCGAGTATGAGTCTCGAACGAGCATAACCGCGTTAATTGAGCGAGGCGCGAGCTTGAGACCGGACGCAGTGGCGTTAGTTTATGAAAATGAGCAATTGACTTACTCACAGCTCAACGCGATCTCGAACCAGATCGCGCGCCACTTGCAGAGTCTCGGCATCGGACCGGAAACACGAGTCGGTCTACTGCTCGAACGCTCCCCACTTTTCATCCTCGGAATGATGGGCGTGCTAAAAGCCGGAGGCGTCGCTGTTCCTTTCGACCCCGCATACCCGAAAGACCGCATCGCTTTTATGCTCAACGATGCCGGGACCTTCGCCGTTCTCAGCCAGAGTTCTTTAGTTGAGTTGTTACCGCCAGATCTGAAAACGATCTGTCTCGACGTCGAATGGCCGGCGATTCTGCGCCTGAGCAGTGAGCCGTTGGAGAAATCGTCGTCGGGTGAGAATCTGGCGTACGTGGTCTATACCTCGGGTTCTACCGGTGCGCCGAAGGGTGTGGCTGTGTGTCACCGGAGTCTCGCCAATTACGTCAAGACCATGTCTGAGCGACTGGGTCTGACTAACGAAGATACCTATCTGCACACCGCCTCGGTTTCCTTTTCCGCTTCGGCGCGGCAAATCTTCGTCCCTTTCTCTTGTGGAGCGCGACTGGTGCTGGCCACTTCACTCGAGCGCAAAGATCCGCTCGCGCTGTCGAACATTTTCCAGTGGGCGGGCGTCACTGTTTGGGATACGGTGCCATCGTTTCTTGCTTCAGTTTTTGAGGCACTCGAGACACTTGATAAATCCGCGTATCGCTTCGAGCGCGCTCCACGGTTGATTGTGGTAACCGGAGAAATTTTGCCGCTGGACGTGATTGAAAGATGGTTGGAACGTTTGCCGTCAACGGCGCGGGTAGTAAATCTATACGGACAATCGGAAACAACTGGAACGGTGATCCTCGAACCCTTCCGGGCACTGCCAGAACGAAAGCCGCTTTCAGCTCCGATCGGAAGACCTCTCTCCAACACGGAGGTCTTTTTGCTCAACCCGCTATTTCAGCCGGTACCTGTTAGTGCAGTGGGAGAGCTTTACCTGAGCGGGGCGAGTCATTGCAGAGCTTATCTCGACGCGGCTTTAACCGCGGAGCGTTTTGTTCCAAATCCATTTGGTGACGAGCCGGGACAGCGGCTTTACAAAACCGGAGATCTGGCGAGCTATCTGCCGGACGGTCGTCTGGAATTCATTAGCCGTGGCGACGATCAGGTGCAGATTCGCGGCATGCGCGTTCAGTTGAAAGAAGTAGAGTGGGCCTTGAGTCAGCACCAGGACGTGCAGCGGGCGGTGGTAGTGGCGCGAGAAGATGCTGGTGGAGATCGCCGTCTCTTTGCCTATGTTACAGCGCAACCGGGAAGCACTCCTGAAGTCGCCGAGTTACGGGAATTCCTGTTGCAGCGCCTGCCCGACTACATGATTCCCGCCGCCGTCGTATTACTGGACGCATGGCCATTGACGCCGACCGGAAAGCTCGACCGCCAGGCGCTTCCGTTGCCTGGGCACGATCGTCCTGAGCTTCGGGCGGCATATGTCGCTCCCCGTACACCATTGGAAAGTGTTATCGCAGAAGTTTGGGCCGAGGTTCTTGATCTTGAGCAAGTGGGTGTCAACGACGACTTCTTCGATTTGGGTGGACACTCGATGCTGATCACCCAGATTCTGGTTCGTCTTCGCGACCTGCTCCGGGTAGAGCTTCAGGTGCCACTGTTCTTCGACTCTCCAACAGTAGCGCAACTCGGTGCCGTCATTCTGGAGAACTCGCCGGAGCCGGCCAGGATTGAAAAGACAGCAGAACTCGTGCTGGCGCTGTCGGAAACGCCAGCCGTCGCCGGCGAGCAGATTGCTGAAACGCATCCGTAAAAAACTTTCCTCAAAAGTCATGGAACACAGTTGGACCGGGTCAGTACCGTAACGCGGTAGCGTCGGGTCGCATGTCATTCAAAACCCTAACATTGTCGTATGCGCGAGACTGACCCGACGCTACCGCGTTACGGTACTGACCCGGCCCAATAGCCATTTTTCGACTTTTGAGGCAAAGCTAAAGAGTTCTATCCATGACGCGCTCTCGTCGTTCGAAATTACATCTGTCAGCGGAAAAGCAGGCGGCGTTGGACCAGCTTCTTTCCGCACAGGGCTTTTCGCCTGCGCCGGCGGAGCGCATTACGCGTCGCCCACACTCGCGCCATGCACCGCTCTCATTCGCACAGCAGAGATTATGGTTTCTTGATCAGTGGTCACCCGGCACTGCGACCTACAACATGGCCGGTCTGCTTCGTCTCGAAGGTCCGCTGAACTTGATTGCGCTGGCGCAGGCTTTCAATGAGATCGTCTCCCGCCATGAAGTCTTACGCACCCGTTTCGATTTTGTGGACGGCCACCCGAGGCAAGTGATCTCCGAAACGCTGAACGTCCCGTTGCCTCTCGTAGACCTGAGCGGATTGCCGTCAGCGACGCGCGTGTCGCAGGCTCAACGATTGAGTGCTGCAGAGGCACGGCAGCCGTTCGATCTCTCGAAGCTCCCACTGCTGCGCGTAAAACTGCTGCGGTTGCATAGTCAGGAACATTTATGTGTGCTGGTGGTCCATCACATTGTTTCGGACCTATGGTCCTTCGGAGTGTTGTTGCAGGAGGTGACTGCTCTCTACGCAGCTTTTTCTGAGGGGAGCCGCTCGCCGCTGGGGGAGTTGACCGTCCAGTACGCCGATTTCGCCGTCTGGCAAAAAGAACGGATCGCGGGCGCCGTGTTGAAGCGATTGACGGACTACTGGAAGTCACAGTTGGCGGATGCAGTTGCGGTATTGAATCTACCCTCGTCAAGACCCAGATCTGTGAGTCTCAGTCACAGGGGAGCAAGATGCGACTTTCGTCTCGATCGGGAGGTGACGCAGGCACTCAAGGCTTTGAGCCGAACCGAAAATGTGACGCTCTTTATGACCTTGTTAGCGGCATTCCAGATTCTCTTATATCGCTACACCGGGCAATCGGATATTTGCGTCGGGTCGCCTGTTGCGGGCCGGCTTCAGCTTGAAACTGAGCCGCTCATCGGTTGCTTCGTCAATCCGCTCGTGATGCGTGGCAGGCTGAATGACAAGTTAACGTGCAGGGAGTTGTTGGGCCAGGTTCGCAAGACCTCGCTGGAAGCTGAAGCACACGCTGAGATGCCGTATGAACGGTTGGTTGAAGAACTACAACCACAACGCGACCTGAGCCGGAACCCGTTATTTCAGGTAATGCTCGTCATGCACAACACTCCCACGCCGAAGTTGGCGCGACTACGTGTGACACCGGAGGCATTGGAGACCGAAACCTCACGTCTTGATCTGACGATTTTCTTTTCAGAGACAAAGGAAGGGTTAAAGGGATCCATCGAGTACAACCGCGATTTGTATGACGCGGCGTTTATAGAGCGGTTGAGCGAGCAATTGCAGCGGGTGTTGCGCAGCTTGCCGGAGAATGTGGAGCGCCGGATAGGAGAAGTGCAGCTGCTGAGCAGGCGGGAGCGAGAGTTCTTGCTGCGGGAGTGCAACGCGAGTGAAAGAGCCAGGGGACGGACGCTGCTGGAGTGTTTCGCGGAGCAGGTAAGGGAGCGCGCGGACGCGATCGCGGTCGTGGCCGAGCAACAGGTGACGTACGCGTGGCTGGAGCAGCGGGCGAATGAGTTGGCAGCGGATCTGCGCCGGCGGGGGTTGGGAGCGGAAGCGCGAGTGGGCGTGTATTTGGAGCGATCGGTGTGGCTGATGGTGGCGTTGCTGGGAGTAGCGAAAGCGGGAGCGGCGTACGTGCCACTGGAGCCGCGCTTACCGTGGGCGCGATTGGAGTGGCAGTTGAGCCATGGAGAAGTGAAGCTGCTGTTGACTGAGAGAAAGTTGCGGGAGCAGGTGCCGGCCGGGATCAGTGTACCGGTGCTGGCTGTAGATGGGACGTTACGCGCAACAGAGAGTAGGGCAGCTGGAGCAGAAGAAAGCGAGTGGGAAGAGCGGCTGGCGTACTTGATGTACACGTCGGGGACGACGGGGGAGCCGAAGGGAGTAGGGGTCAGTTGGGGCGCGCTGGATAACTTTTTGCAATCGATGGAGCGGGCGCCGGGAATGAGCAGCGCGGATGTGATGCTGGCAGTGACGACGGTCAGCTTTGACATCGCGGGCCTCGAACTGTGGCTGCCGTTGCGAGAAGGAGGGCGGCTGGAGATAGCAACCGCGGCGGAAGTAGTAGATGGGCCGGCGCTGGCGCGGCGGATGAGAGAGAGTGGCGTGACGGTGATGCAGGGGACGCCGGCGCTGTGGCGGCTGTTGCTGCTGGCGGGGTGGGAGCGGCAGGCGGGACTGCGAGTGTTGTGCGGGGGCGAGCGCTGGAGTGGTGAGTTGGCGGCGGCGTTGTGGGAGCGAAGCGAGCAGGTGTGGAACATGTACGGGCCGACAGAGACGACGATCTGGTCGGCGGCGCGGATGGTAGAGAAAGCGGAAGAGCGGATAGCGATAGGAGGAGTAATCGACAACACGCAGATGTACGTGTTGGACGAGGGTCTGGAGTTGAGTGGGTTGGGGATGTGGGGTGAGGTGTGGATCGGCGGCGCGGGGTTAGCGCGTGGTTACGAGAAGCGAGCAGACCTGACGGCTGAGCGTTATCGACCGGACCCGTACAGCGGCGGTCATGGGCAACGGTTGTATGGGACGGGAGATGTGGGCCGGGTAGGAGTAGACGGGCGGTTGGAGTTGAGTGGGCGGAAGGACGAGCAGGTGAAGGTGCGCGGGCACCGGGTGGAGTTGGGCGAGGTGGAGAGTGAGCTGCGAAGAGTGGCTGGGGTGCGGCAAGCGGTGGTAGTAGCGCAGGAGGATGGGAGTGGGGAGCAGCGGTTAGTCGGGTATGTGGTGAAGGAGAGCGCGATCGGTGATTGGCGGAGTTGGTTACGCGAGCGTTTGCCGGAATACATGATCCCGAGCCTCGTGGTTGAGTTGGACCAGTTGCCGTTGACAGCCAACGGCAAGATCGATCGGCGTGCGCTGCCCGCGCCTGACAAGATGACGTCTCAGCGCACCTTTGTACCGCTCACAACGGAGATCGAGCAGAGCATTGCGGGTATATGGCAGGAGGTACTTCAACTCCCTCGTGTCGGAGCGCACGACAACTTTTTCGATATCGGCGGTCACTCGCTTTTGGCAGCCGAGGTGCGAAACAAACTTTCCAAACTCCTGCATCGCGATCTCCCGATGGTTGATTTGTTCAGGTATCCGACAGTCCGTTCGCTGGCGCAGTATCTGGGCGAGTCCACGAAAAGTGATCCAACCGCGAAGCCTGCATCGCAGCGAGCACAGGCCAGCAAACAGGCGACAAACAATTCGATCGCGATCATCGGGATGGGGTTACGTTTTCCCGGGGCGCGGACAATAGAAGAGTACTGGGCGAACCTGCGTGGTGGAGTGGAATCGATCAGCGAGTTGAGCGCCGAAGAGTTGGAGCGGGCTGGTGTAACGGAGGCGGAGAAAGAGGATCCGCAGTATGTGAAGCGTGTGCCGTTGAAACTGGCGGAAGTAGAGAGTTTTGATGCGCAGTTTTTCGGGTTCAGTCCGCGGGAGGCAATGCTCACCGACCCGCAGCAACGGGTGCTGCTGGAGACAGCCTGGGAAGCATTGGAGAATGCGGGCTATGACGTGGAGCGGTATGCAGGAGAGATCGGCGTGTGGGCGGGAGCAGGTGTAAACCGGTATCTGTTGGAGAACCTGTTGCCGGAACGGGAGTGGTTGGACCAGGAAGTAGGCGGACTGCAAGTGTGGCTTGGGAACGAGAAAGACTTTCTGAGCACGCGGGTGTCCTACAAGCTGAACCTGCATGGGCCGAGTATGAGTGTGAACACGGCCTGCTCGACGTCGTTAGTGGCGGTGCACCTGGCGTGTCAGAGTTTG
>DASVGE010000253.1:0-2301 GCA_036379695.1 Pyrinomonadaceae bacterium
TGCTTCCGGAAGAACTGGCTAAAGCGGTGCCAAGGCACCGCACTCCACGGAGGCGTCCTATACTTGCCGATTTGAGCCCGAGTCGCCTATAATGTCCGACTTTTCTATGACGATTTGACTCGTCTGAGAGGTAAATTGAAGATGTCACATGCAGTTGTAAGAGCCGGTGGAAAGCAGTTCCTGGTCGAAGAGGGCCAGACGATTCGCGTGCCTTCCATCGAGGCCGAGGCCGGCAGTTCGATTGAACTGGAAACGCTGCTGAGTTCAGGCGAGGGAAAGATCGCCGCCACTGTTGTCGCCCACGGTAAAGACCAGAAGATCGTGGTCTTCAAGAAGAAGCGCCGCAAGCAGTACAAGCGCACGCGCGGTCACCGGCAGGGCTATACGACGTTAAAGATTGATTCGATTGGGTAACGACAATGGCACATAAAAAAGGTGTTGGCTCATCTCGTAATGGTCGCGACTCGCAGTCGCAGCGCCTCGGACTGAAGAAGTTTGGCGGTGAAAAGGTGCTTGGCGGCAACATCATCGCGCGCCAGCGAGGCACTAAGTGGAAACCCGGCAACAACGTGGGCCGCGGCAAGGACGATACGTTGTTCGCCTTGATTGATGGCGTCGTCAAGTTTGAAGACAAAGGCCGTTCTGGAAAATTCGTCAGCGTTTATCCTTTGGAGCAAACGGCTGCGTAGTAAAGTTTTTGTGCAAGTTCGCGACGCCTGAGCCGCTAGTTCTGCGCGCCCCGGCGTCGCTTTCAATTTAGGATGTTTATTGATCGCGCCAAGATTCATGTACAGGGGGGTGACGGGGGTAACGGTGTTACGGCTTTCCGGCGCGAGAAGTTTGTGCCGCGCGGTGGTCCATCGGGAGGCGATGGCGGTCGCGGCGGCGACGTCATCCTGGTAGCTGATGGCTCGCTGAACACGCTGTTGCACCTGCGCTATAACCCGCAACACAAGGCGGAGCGCGGGCTACACGGCGAAGGCTCAAATCGGTCGGGTCGCGAAGGTGATGATTTGATTGTGCGCGTGCCGGTGGGCACGCAGATCTTTGACGCGAATACAGGCGACCTTCTTCACGACCTCAGTCACGACGGTGATCGCTGGCTGGCTGCGCGCGGTGGCCGCGGTGGCTTTGGAAATGCGCACTTTACGACCTCGACGAATCGTGCTCCTCGCTACCATCAAACAGGAAGCAAGGGCGAGGCGTTGGACCTGCAACTCGAACTGAAGTTGCTCGCGGATGTTGGTCTGGTGGGTTTTCCAAACGCAGGCAAGTCGACGTTTATCTCAACGGTGTCGGCTGCGCGCCCGAAGATTGCGGATTATCCGTTCACGACTTTGGAGCCGAACCTGGGCGTAGTGGATCTCGGCGACTTTCGGACCGTCGTCATTGCCGACATACCAGGGCTGATCGAAGGAGCTCATGAGGGTGCGGGGTTGGGCGATCGTTTTTTGCGACACATCGAGCGCACGAAGTTGCTGTTGCACCTCGTGGATGTTTCCTCAGTGTCGGGGAGAGAAGCCGTCGGTGATTACGAAACGGTGAACCGCGAGTTGGCTTCTTACAACGAGGAACTGGCGACGAGGCCACAGTTTGTAGTGGCGACGAAGATCGACGCGCTCGATGAGCCGGAGCGTTTAGAGTCGTTGAAGAGCAGTGCTGAGAAAGACAACAAGCCGTTCTTCGCGATTTCTTCGGCGACTGGCGAAGGTGTTCGCGAGCTCGTGAATGCGATGGCGGCAAAGTTGGAAGAGTTGAGTACGAAACGCAACCGGACGGACACGGTCGAGCTGGCTTTGTAAAAAATGTGCGCGCAGCGGCGGATAGCATTGTATGGCGGGACATTCGATCCGGTTCATGTAGGCCATCTGGAAATTGCACGCAGGGTTTCGCAGTTATTTGAGATTGAGAAAGTACTCTTTATTCCGGCCCAGTTGGCGCCACACAAGGTCGGACGCGAGGTAACGGAGCCGATACATCGTTATGCGATGCTCGCGTTGGCAACGCAGAACGATCCGCAGTTGTTGATTTCGAGTTTTGAGCTCGACGCTCCGGATCGACGTTACACGGTTGATACGGTTGCGCATTTTCAACGAGCGCTGGGTGATTCGACCGAGCTCTTTTTCATCATGGGCGCCGATTCGTGGGCTGAGATCACGACGTGGCGGGAGTGGGAACGGTTGCTGGCGATGACGAATTACATCGTCGTGACCAGACCCGGATACGAGCCGGAGAGGCATATCGCTGCGCTCGGCGAGCGGATCATTGATTTACGAAACTCCCTGGAGTGCGGTGGCGTGG
>DASVGE010000254.1:0-13970 GCA_036379695.1 Pyrinomonadaceae bacterium
ATGCCTTGCCGTCAGGCTTTTAAAATAATGTTCGGGGCTAAGCCCCCGGTTCGGCCTTGGCCCATAAGTCCTTAGGGCAGAGCCCGAACCGAGGGCATAGCCCACTACTACGAGGGGTGCTAACGGCAAGGCATAGCCTTGCCTCACATCCGGCGGCGAAGCCGAAGCACATCGGGCGGCGAAGCCGAAGCACATCGGGCCGCGAAGCCGAAGCACATCGGACGGCGAAGCCGAAGCGAAGCGCGCCAAATGACTTTTTGTGCAAGGCCCTTCGGAACTTCGGAACTATGCGACAATCAGGCAGGAGGGGTACAGGACCTGCGGTTGCCGCGTGGTTTGCCCGCCTTTAGATTCCAACTACTCCTTTAGAACAACAGCTTCAATCCAAACTGAATGTGCCTCGGATCGCGTGCTGAAGTGATCCGGCCGAACGTCGGGGAGCCGAGGAAGTTGTCCGGCAGGTTGAAGTTCGGATGGTTGAAGAGGTTGAAGGCTTCCGCCCGGAACTGAAGATTAAAGCGCTCAGTGAGCCGCGTGTTCTTCAGCAACGACGCGTTCACGTTCTGGAATCCCGGTCCTTCCAGGATATTCCTGCCTGCATTTCCAAACGTCCCCCGCGCCGGGAACGCGAAGGCCGCGGTGTTGAACCATTGCAAGGTCGTTTGATTCGACAGCTCCGGATTTCCAACCAGGTTCGGCCGATCGTTGGCGCCGAAACCGAGAATCGATCTTCCGGTACCGCTGTTGTCGATTTCGGAGAGCAGTGCGACGGTGAAAGGTCTGCCCGTTTGCAGTGTCACGATGCCATAGCTCTCCCAACCATTTAGTAACGTCCCAAGAACTCCGTCGTATCTTCTGGTTGGAAACGCATACGAATAACTCACCGACAACCGGTGCGCGATGTCGAAGTTCGAGCGCCCGCGCTCGGCGGCGACGTTGAAACTATTCTGCGGGAAGTTTGGATCGCCGGCGCTGCTGAAGAAGTTTGAAGCGTCGTCAATCGACTTGGACCAGGTGTAGGACGCGAGCGCCGAGAAGCCACGCGTCAAACGTTGCTGAAAGCGCACCTGCAGCGCGTTGTAATTCGAATTGGCGCGCGACTCCAGCAGGTCAATGTCGTCAAATCGCGGATCGGGTCGCGGCACAAAAGGTAGTCCCGGCGGCAACACGCTGGGTTGCGGCTGGTTGATGTCGCGAGCCGTCAGGAGCTTTGTTCCTTTCGAACCAACGTAAGCCACTTCAAGCACACTCGCGCGCCAGAGCTGTCGTTCCACGTTGAGGTTCCAATGCTGCATGTAACCGGTGCGCAGATCGCGCTGGATGGCGAGCGCGGAATCGGGCAACGGGAACGGGAAGAACGACGGGAACGGATCGTTCAACGTCAGCGGCAAACCCGGCAACGAGAAGAAGATGTTGTTATCGAAGAACGGCGAGTTGAAGTAAAGCGCTTCGGCAGGCGCGAACGGTGATTGATCGTAGTAGATGCCGTAACCGCCGCGCAGCACCGTCTTCTCATCTTCGCCGAGTGTCCAGGCGAAACCCACGCGGGGAGCGAAGTTGTTCTTATCAGCGTCGAAACCACTACGTGGAACGCCGTTGGTGCCGACGGGCACGAGGGATCTTGTTGCGACGTCGTAAATAGTCGCGCGATCCTGGGCATCGACCGGTGGTGAGTTGTATTCGTAACGGAGGCCCGCGTTGAGCGTCAGGCGCGGCGTGACGCGATAGCTGTCGTTGATGAAGAAGTTGTAGCTCTCAGTGCGAATCTGTTGCGGATTATCCACGCGCGCAACGCTCGTCAGGAATGGAAAACCGATCAGGAGATCGCCGAGCGCATTACCTGTGATCTGCCCGAACGGCGAAAACTGGAGCCGGCCACGTGACTCAACATCACGAAACGCGTTCTGTTGTGAAAAGCGCAGGTCGGCGCCGAATTTAAACACGTGATTGCCGCGTATGTAGCTCCAGTTGTTCAGAAACTGGTAAACATTCGTGACGCTGTTTTGCGGGTTATTGCCTTCATCGCCCAGCGGCGAAAAACCGGTGACGGTAATGAAGCTCAATCCCAAATCACGTTCGCGCGGTGAAATCACCGGCAAGCCAACCTGCGAATTCAGCACGCTCGCTTCCTGTGTGACCGATGCGGCAACCCTGCTGAAAGCGACGCGACTCTCGTTGATCAGGTTTGGCGTCAACACCAGGTTCAGCGCCGCCATAGCGTTTTGACTGCGCCGCCCTACGGTGTCGCCAAATCCGGGCACGAGTGAAAACGACGGACCCGTAAACGGTTCAAACAGATCGCGTTCGCCGAAGCTGTAACGGAACGTGAGCTCGGCGCGATCCGTCAGGTGATGATCGACGCGGGCGTCAAAACTATCGTTGTTGTCACGAAGAATTGGCGAAGCTACAAAATTCTGGAAAGGCACGTTGCGATTTGGCAGCGGATACAGATTCGCGATCGCGCGGCCGACCGGGTTGATTAAGAAATCGGGGATGATGCCATTATCGAACGAAATGCCGGGGAACGGACTAACCGGGGCGCCGAAGAGACTCTGCGAGAAGTTGCCGGCGCGCTCGAGCGCGGTCGGGACGTTGGTGATGCGCGTGATGCCTTCTCGCGAACGTGTACCTTCGTAGTCTGCAAAGAAGAACGTGCGGTCGCGCACGATCGGGCCGCCAATTGCGCCGCCAAACTGGTTGCGAATGTACTTCGGTTTGGGTTCCGAAGCGGGCGCGAAGAAGTTGCGCGCGTCGAGTGCTGCATTGCGATGAAACTCGAACACCGAACCGTGAAAGTCGTTTGAGCCCGAATTCAGGATCACGTTCACCTGTGCGCCGGGATTGCGGCCAAACGAAGCGTCGTAAGTGCTGGTCAGCATCTCAAACTCGCGAATCGCATCAACCGACGGGCGCACGCCGAACGTGTTCAATTTTGGATCGACGTTGTAAACACCATCGAGCAGGAAGTTGTTTGAGTCTTCGCGGGCGCCGTTAACGCTGAAAGCAAAATCACCACGAACGGATCCGGCCGAACCCGGCGCGGGCGGCACCGCTCCCGGGACAAGCAAGCTGAGTTCGTAAAAATTGCGGCCATCCAGTGGCAAGCCCGTAATCTGACGGTTCTCTATGACGGAGCCCAGCGAAGCCGAATCTTTCTTCAAGAGCTCCGAAAAGGGCGACTCGACTATTTGCCGCGTCAGGGTGCCGACATTGAGATTCACATCCAGCCGCAGCTCCTGGTTGACGAACACCTCAATCTTTTCTTTGTGAGTGTTAAAGGACGACGCCTCGACTGTCACTTCGTATTCGCCTGATGGCAGCGACGTGATTGCAAACCGTCCATTGCTGTCCGTCGTGGTCGTGCGAATGTCGCCGGTGGCAGTGCTCGTCAGGTTAACCTTTGCTCCGGCGACGGCGGCCTGATTTTGATCGTAGACGGTACCTCGCAAGGATGCGCGATGCGTTTGCGCTGCGATTGTCGCCGGCAGCAGCAGCGAAAGGACGATAAGGACGAGGCGTCGAAAGTTCGGCTTCAAAATTTTGCTCTCCGTTCAAGATTTTGGATTGGTCCGTGTTCGGCAGACCTTAGCAAATGAGTTACTGCTATGTCTAAGGTACAGTGTTAGAATTACGGCGAAAGTCTTTCTTGAGTTTCAGTTTTGCCATCAAATCTAAGCCACGGATGAACACCGATTGATTACGGATTTGATCCGTACAAGATCGGCGTTTATCTGTGGCGCTGGAGGTCTGAATGCTCTGGATCCTATTTGCTCTGGGCGCCGCGCTCTCGTGGGGACTCTATGGTCCTGCTTTGCATCGCGGGCAAGTAGAGCTCGGCAATCCCATGCGCGCGTTGCTCTGTGTGGGTGTCGCTTACTTCTTAATTGGCGTGCTGGTGCCTGTGGTTTATCTTTCTTCACAAGGCCAGCTCAACGGCTTCACTATGAAAGGCTCGGTTGGTGCGACGCTCGCCGGTGCGCTCGGCGCAGCAGGAGCAGTTTGTATTATCTTCGCATTCAGATCGGGAGGATTGCCGACTTACGTGATGCCACTTGTTTTTGCGGGAGCGCCGCTGGTGAACGTGCTGTATTCGATGTGGCTGCACCCGCCAAAGACTTCACCAAATCCGTTGCTCTATCTTGGTTTTGTTTTGGCTGCGCTGGGTGGTGGCTTAGTGCTTTACTTCAAGCCGCAATCATAAGTGCACGACGGTTCTTCGTGTCTCCCCTAAATTGACAGGATTTTTCAACACGAAGGAGATCAGAATGAAGTTCAGGCTTTTATTCGTTGCAGCGGTATTGTTGTTGAGCGTGGCGTCTGCGGCGTTGGCCCAATCGGCAGCTAATTGGCCGCAGTGGCGTGGTCCAAATCGCGACGGCATCTCGAAGGAAACGGGGTTGCTCAAACAGTGGCCCGCCGAAGGTCCGCCGCTGGCCTGGAAAGCAAGCGGCGCGGGACGTGGCTACTCCTCGTTTTCCATTTCCAACGG
Source organism: Pyrinomonadaceae bacterium (assembly GCA_036379695.1). Taxonomy (GTDB): domain Bacteria; phylum Acidobacteriota; class Blastocatellia; order Pyrinomonadales; family Pyrinomonadaceae; genus PSRF01. The sequence continues at coordinate 4,490 of DASVGE010000254.1, forward strand.
CAAGCTCTACACGATGGGACTCCGCGGCGATCGCGAGTTTGTGATCGCATTTGATGTCGCCACGGGCAAAGAAGCATGGGCCACCGCGCACGGTTCAGCTTTTCGAAACGATCGCGGTGACGGACCAAGAGGAACACCGACGATCGATGGCGATCGAGTTTACGCGCTGGGCGGCAACGGCGATCTGTCGGCGCTTGACGCACGTACCGGCAAGATCGTCTGGTCCAAAAATATTTTGCAGACGTTTGGCGGTTCTAACATCGTCTGGGGCATCAGTGAATCGCCGCTGGTGCTGGGAAACAAAGTGCTCGTGAATGCCGGCGGCCGTGATGCATCCATTGTGGCGCTGAACAAGGCTGACGGCTCGGTTATCTGGAAGAGCCAGAGCGATGAAGCCGGTTATTCGTCGGCGATCCCGGTGGATCTAAATGGTGTTACACAGGTCGTGTTCTTTACTGCGAAACGCGCCGTCGGTCTTGACTCGAAAGATGGGCGGCTGTTGTGGGAATACGAACGGCCGGCGAACAACGTAGCGAATGCAGCGACGCCGATCGTGCGTGCGAACCGGATCTTCATCTCGTCTGACTATGGCACCGGTGGTGGTGTGGTTGAGATCAAACCGGATAACAAGGCACAGGAGATCTACTTCACCAAGGAAATGAAGAATCATCACAGCAGTTCCGTGTTGATTGGAGATCACTTGTACGGGTTCTCGAGCTCGATTCTCACGGCGATGAAGTTTGATACGGGTGAGCTTGCGTGGCGTAATCGCAGTGTCGGCAAAGGCTCGCTGGTGTATGCGGATGGACATTTGTACTTGCTGAGCGAGAATGGTGTTGTGGGTCTGGTTGAAGCGACACCGACCGAGTACAAAGAGAAGGGGCGGTTCCGCATTCCACAGGATTCGCTGCCGACGTGGGCGCATCCGGTAGTTGCGGGAGGAAGATTGTATTTACGCGATCAGGATACGATCTACGCTTACGACGTCCGCGAGAAGAAATAGCTCCTTAACCACACAGGCACGAAGGCACAAAGAAACAAATGAAAAATTTGTGTTCTTTGTGCCTTTGTGGTTCAACGTTTCGCTTGTTTGAGGTAGTCGCGGGCTTCGCGCAGTTCGAGGAGGCCGGCGTCCGCTTGTTTCCATTGTTCGATGAGTGTTGCGTATGCAGTGAGTGCGCCGGACTGGTTCCCGGTCTGTGCGGCTGCGCGTGCGGCGCCGAGCAGGGAACGGGCGCGATTTGGTTGTCGCAGTAATGCTACTTTGAATTGCTCCGCTGCCTCCGCCGGCTTTCCCGCCCTCAGCAGAATCTCGCCAAACAGTTCGTGCGTGGGCTTAATGAGATTAGGTGGTCCGTATGGCGGACTCATCTGCTCTTCCAGCGCCGTCGCCTGCTTCATTAACGAGATCGCTTTGTCGTGATCTTTCTTCATCGACGCGCTCAACGCGGATATTTCTAATACTCTGAGCGTCAGCATCGCCGGATTGCCGGGGTTCTTGTCTGATCGCAGCGCCTCCAGGCCGCCGAGGCTTTCAGCGACCGCAGCGCCGTTTACGGCCGCGGCAAGACCACGAACGAAAAACGGCAGCGTGAGACTGACTGAAGATGCGCGTACCGTTGCACCGTGACTACCGTGACTGCCGCTCATTGCGCTCGGTTCCGAAGCAGCTGGTGCCTTGCTCTCCGGAAATAGCTCCGCGGCCAGGTTCCATCTTTCCGTCTCCACGATGAACGTCGCGGCCATGTTGGCATAGTTGTTCTCGTAGTATGCCGGTCGCAACTTGTTGTCGTAAGTCGATTCCGACATCACTTTCTTCATCAAGCTGAGCAGTTGTTCCGCGTCGTTGTAACGGCCCTGCTGCAGGTAGACGTAGAGCAACCAGTGCAGGCTGTGATAGTCGCGCACGCTGAGCGGAAGCTTCTTGCGTTTCATCCACGCGTCGGACGACTCCCATGCCGACAGGTTCGACGCCGCCGCCTCGGGCCACATTCCGAGTTGCAGAAAGATGTGCGACGGCATGTGCCGCGCGTGATGTGCTTCGGGAGCAATATCAGCGTAACGACGCGCCGCCGGCAACGCGAGTATTGCGTGCTCCGGATCGTCAAACGCGTGAATGATGTAGTGAGCGGCGCCCGGATGACTCGGGTTCTTCTGATAGACGTCGAGCGCGATCGCGCCGGCCTTTGCCTGCAAGCGATAGTTCCTGTCTTCGGACCTCACGAGACCGAGAAGTGACAGTGAATAGAACGAAGCGGCATCCAGATCGTCCGGATACGCGCGATAGATCTTCTCCATCGCCGCTGAGTAGGCCGCATCACGCGCGCGCTTGTCGCCTTCGCCATAAAGCACCTTGACGGCGTTGAGGTAAGCTCGTTCACGCTCCGTCGTTTTGGGTGACTCTTTGAGCCTGGCCAGCACCTGTCGGGCGGCGGCAATGTCCTGTTCGGACCAGAGCGGATGGTTATGGGCCATCGCCTCACCCCAGTAGCCCATGGCGAAGTCAGGCTCGACCCTGGTCGACTCCTGAAACGCCTCGATGGCCTCTTCGTACCAGAAAGAGTGCAATGCGGCCAGCCCGCGCAGAAAGTGCGCCTGCGCCTTTTCCGATCCCGACGTGGAAAACTCCACGCGCCCCAGTTGCGACTCCTGCGCAGTGACAGTCAACGCGATGACCGCGATAACCGTAACGAGAACCAGCAAACGTTTCATAATCAAATCCTATCCGTCCAGAAATACGTGAAATCCGTGGTTACTTTTTTCCAATCGCGTAAAGGTTCTGCGAGGTCTTGATGTAAATCCGTCCATCCGAGATCGCCGGCGAACTCAAACAATAATCATTCAAAGGATTCTCCGACAACACTTCAAACTTTGGACCAGCGGCAACAACCGTCGTCACACCGTCCTCGTTGGTAACGTAAATCTTTCCATCGGCGAGTACGGGCGAGCCGCTGTAAGTCCCGGATTTAATGCGCTGGTTCCCGTAGACTTCAGCACCAGTCTTGGCGTCGAAGCAAAACATCACGCCGTTATCTTTTACGACGTAGAAATACTTCCCATCGGTAACAGGCGTGGGCACGTCGGGCCCGTTAATGGTGGACCAGAGCACGTGCGAGCTGGTGATGTCGCCGCGACCACCTGCCTTCAGCGCGAGCAACGGTTTGACGCGTGTCGGAACATAGATGATTTCGTTGAAGACGATGGGAGAAGCGACAATGCGATAGAACGGATTGTTTTCGGGATTCAGACCGTTTGCGCGCCAGAGCTCTTTGCCTGTGGCCGGATCGTGACCAGTGACACAGTCGCCACCGGTGATCACGATCTCGATGGTCTTGCCGTAACGAAGCAACGCGGGCGTGGTGTACGAATCCGGAGATTCGCGAATGGCGGCAGTGGGTCGATCCACTTTCCACAACGTCTTGCCGTTCTTCTTGTCGATGCGCATGACGTACGACGGATCGTCCGTCTTCATGCCGTGGAGCACCTGCACGTACAGCGAATCTTCAAACAGCAGTGGCGATGAAGCGTAACCCCAGTTGAGTCCAAACGTTCCGTATTCTTTCTGGATATCTCTCGACCAGAGTTCCTTGCCGGTGAAGTCGAAGCCTTTGAGGATGCCGGTGCCGGTCATCACGTAGACGTTTCTGCCGTCGGTGACGGGCGAAGGCGACGACATGTTGTGCTTGCGCATCTTGACGTTGCCGCCCCCCAGCGGTTTTTTCCAGAGCATTTCGCCCTTTGTTTTGTCGACGCACCAGAGAAACAGATCGTCGCCTTCGGCAACACTGAGGAAGATGCGGTCGCGCCAGATGATGGGCGTCGATCCGCTTAGGCCGGGCATGGTCAGCTTCCAGGCGACGTTCTCTTCGGCAGTCCATTTAACAGGCAGGTTCTTTTCGTTGCTCACACCATTGAGACTGGGTCCGCGCCACTGCGGCCAGTTTTCCGCTTGAACGACAGTAAACGAGAACAACACAAAAGCCAGGACGCCGAGAGATCTCATCTTTTATTCCTCCGAGTTTTCCGAGTTGGGTACCTCCTTGGAGTGCGGTGCCTTGGCACCGCTTTGGCCATAGCGGTGCGAAGGCACCGCACTCCAAGGAGGCGCTAAATTCTAGCTCAAATCGAGCGCCGTGATCGTGCGCCGGTCGCGCAAATACAATTTCGTTCCGGCAAGCGTCGGCACGGTCCAGGCGAGGTTCTTCAAAACACTCACCTTCGAGATCACTTTCAATTCTGTTGGTGTTGCGGTTGCGAGAGCAAGATTGCCGTCTTCGTCTAAAATAATCAACCTTTCGCCGGCCAGGATGAGGTTGCTCTTAGGAAACGTCCGATCCTGGTAAGCAATCTCGCCATTCTTCACGTTCACGGCGGCGAAGAATGCTGGTCCAAAGTCGCCGCTCGATCCGTAAACATAGTCGCCGATGCGAATAGCCGTGCCGTGATGAAGTCGCATGCGCCGGCTCGCCCAGACCTCCTCGACCGACATCTTTCCACCTTTCTGCCCCAGCTTGAGAACACGGCTGCCACCGCTGTACGCAGACGAGATGAAGAGTAGGTTGTCTTTGCCCCAGACAGGCACGCTGATATTCAGTCCCCACTCAGTGACGTGCGGATGAGTCCAGATCAAGTTGCCATTGTTCGGATCGAGACCCGCGACGACTTTGCCGAGGAACATGATCAGCTGGTCCTGGCCATCGACGTTGACGATGATGGGTGATGAGGGCGACATGTCGAGCGTCTGGTTCTTCCAGGCGACGGAGCCGTCTTTCTGGTTGAACGCGATCAGTGTTTGTCCCTGGCCGCCGAGTGTGAGAATGATGGTGTTTTTGTAAGCGATAGGACTGCACGAGTAACCGCGATCCATCTTCCTGCCGCCGAAGTCTTTCCAGAGATCGTGAGACCATGCGACTTTGCCTGTCTTCTTGTCGAGGGCGAAGAGTTTGCCGGTGGCGCCGACACTGTAGAGCAGATCACCGACCAGCAGTGGCGTGGCATGTGGGCCGATGCCGTATTCGTAATTCATGCCCGCACTCGGCGATGCGTATTTGTGTTCCCAGCTAGTCTTGCCAGTGTCAGCCGCGAGTGCGATGACGACTTCCTGCTCATCAACGCCGTACGTCGTGTAGAGCGTATTCCCGCTGGCGAGGATGGCAGAGTGACCCGCGCCGAGTGGACGTGACCACAGTTGTTTTGGTCCAGTGGCGGGCCAGGTGGCGGCGAGGCCTTTTGAGTTGATGACGAAGTCGCGATTTGGTCCGCCCCACTGCGTCCAGTCAGACTGCGCTTGCGTGCCTGCAGCAATGATTAAAAGAAGAAGCGAAGCAAGAACCCACTTTGTGATCCGCATGGTTGCTCCTTATCTATCCACAGATTACGCAGATTTTCTGTGAAATCCGTCTAATCTGTGGACTATTCAGCCCGTAGTGCCGGCAGCAAAGGCGAGCGCAGGGCGGCCCAGGTGGCCACGAGTGAGGCGATTGCGCCCGAGAGCAAAACAGCCAGCAGTAAAAGACCGAGCGAGATGTTTGGTAACCGGCCCCCGCGCTCGAAGAACACAGGTGCAATTGCAAGCAAAGCGCAGACGAAACCCACAGCCAGACCGGAGCACAGCATCAAAACATTTTCCGTAATCACCATGGCTGCGAAGTGTGAAGAGTTATACCCCACCGCACGCAGGAGGGCTAGTTCTCTTCGTCGTTCGAAGACGTTGCGCAACAAAACGGCGGCCATGCCAAACGTGCCGAGAACGAGCCCGAGCCCGCCGAGCATTTGGAAGGTCGAGAGATACGTGTTCTCGACGCGATGAAAATTGGCGAGTCGTTCGTCGGTTGCGACGACGTCGACGCCGAAGTCTGACAAGCGATCTTCGAGCACGGTTGAGACTTGTGCGAGCTGTTGCCGGTCAGAACTATCAACAAGGAAAAGCCGGTAGCCTTCCTGTGCCGGGAACAGGCGCAGAAAGTTTTTCTCCGACATCAACAACTCGCTTTGGAAAATACTGTCTGACAAGGCGCCGACGACCAGCAGCCGCAGTGGCCCGGTAGCGTGATCGATTACGAGTTCGTCGCCGACTTTCAAGTGCAACACGTATGTCAGGGAGTTTGCATCGCCGATGACTGGTACAACGCCATTTGCAAACTCGCGATCGAGGAGCAGCCACGGGTTTGCTTGCTCTTCGTTGGTGTGGGCGAGTGAGTTCTGAAAAGTGAAGCGGTTGTCAGCGATGAAAGATGCCGGTGGCGCGACGATCTTCGGGTTGCGTGGTTGGTAGAGATTGAGGCAACTCGTGTCGTCGCCGGGGCGGACGCGGAAGTTTACAAAGCTCACATCCTTCAGCGCGGCGTCGTTGCCGCTTAGATTTAAAGACTCACGACCCGTAGGAGTGTTTGCGTCGTGGACCAGAGGCAGTAGCGATTCCGCGAGGAGTGGGTAACCGCCGGTACCTGATTTTCGATCCGTGGCCGCGGCGCCGGAGCGACGGAATGAATCGACGGCGACGATGATGAATGCCGCGGAGGCGATCAGCGTGATGCAGAGGACGGTGCGACCGGGGCGATAGGTGGCGTTGCGAAAGCCGAGACGGGCGATGGTCCACCAACCGGCGCCCTGGATTGGAGGTTTCTTGCTGCGTTTGAGCCAGCTCGAAAGAAAGAGCACGCCGGCCACGAGCAGCACCACTCCGCCACCAAAGAACGCGGCGACCCGGGGAATCGCTTGAAGAGCGCCCACGATTAACAGCACCACGCCTATGACCGCCAAAACAATCGCAAGCAATCTCTCACGCAAAGGCGCAAAGATAGCAAGCGACTTGCTTGGCTCCTTTGCGCCTTTGCGTGAAACCGATTCCGGTGTAATGGACCCTGCGAGTAGGCTGCGTGTCGACGATCGCCCGAGTCTTCTCAACGTGAAGAAGATGCAAATGATCGCCGCCGCGATTCCGCCGAACGCGCCCAGCGCCATCCATTTCCACGACACATGCAACGTCAACGCCGTCGTGCCGACCGCATCCACCCACCACGTTCGCAGCCCGTGCATCAACAACGCCGCGTACGCTATCGCTCCCACAAGCCCCAGCAAACTCCCGACGACTGCCAGCAATGTGCCTTCGATGAGGAACAACCGCCGGATCCCCGCATCAGAAAAACCGATCGCCTGCAACGTCCCGATTTCACGCGCGCGCTGCTCGATTCCGAGTTTGAAAAACAACGTCGTCAGCATCAAAGCCGACACTACCAGGAAGAAACTGAAATAAAGAAAGTATTCACCAAAGTCAGTGGCGCCGCGCGATGCCGCCTGACCCTGATCGCGAACGGCAACAACTTGAACGCCCATCAACGCCGGATCGATCGCCTGTCGCAGTCTCTCGCTGAAGTTGTTAACAGTGTCAGGTGTCAGTGCTCCTTCGATGCGGATCGAAGTGAGCTTACCGAAACGCGTTCCCCACAGATTCTGTGCGACCGAAAGCGGGATGAATGCTTTTGGCGTCGTGCGATACTCATGCCAGTAGTCCTCATCAACCTTTCGCACTCGATCGAGATCGATCGGAAACGGCGGATCCCAGTCGGCAAGGTTTTCAGATTCAGTGATGCCGGGATACTCAGGAACGAGCTCGCGATCGGCTGCGAGTCCTGCAATCGGCGCCACGGCCGCCAACTGGAAATCGGCTTTCTTCGTTTCCAGTCGTCCATTCTCGTGCCAGAGGTAGTATTCGAGTGAAACAACGTCGCCTGGCTTCGCATTGAGATCGCGCGCGGTCCAGTCGTTGAGAATGATCGGCGGGGAGGCTTGCGTTTGCGAGGGGGCTAACTTCGCGAGCGTCTCGTCGTCGAGCGCCGTGACGAGCGAGTAAGGAGTCGAACGTTCGCCTGAGTTAATACTGTTTGCCAGGTAAGAGAGCACTGGCACGGTCCGCAGCGAGAGCGACTTCGCTGCCTCGCCTGCCGCCGCAGTCACGTGTTCGTTGATGATCTTGCTGGTACTTTCCAGCGAAAGGCTCTGCTGGTTGTTAATGACTCGTAAGTTCAGACCGAGATCTTCCAGCGTAGATTTCTTTTTAAATGCCTCGGAAATCAACCCCGGTTGAATCCCGGAGGAACGACCAACCAGGATCGTATTAACCTTACCTGCCTGTTCCAGTTCTTTTTGCAGAAAACTAAGCGAAACAAAAACAGCGTGTACGGCTCCATGCTGTGGTTGAAGTGAAAACTCTCCCAGCGACTCGCCACCGAGCACGCCTGCGACGTTCAAACGGATCGACTTGCCCGGATCTTCTTTGCGCCCGTGCAACGACTCGACCGGAATATCGGAAGGCTTTTCCAGTCTCAACAACAGCGACTCACCTGCAGCACTGCCCAGTTCGCTGGCAAGACTCCCGCTAATCAACGCATTACGATTATCCGGCGGGGTAACACCAGCAACGCCGTTGAATTTCCAGAACCGATCATCAACGCCGTACACCTTCACCTCACCAGCACGACGCTTACTCGGTTCGTGAACCACGACCGCCTCAAGCACAATCAACGGGCAAGCCGGCTGTTCCAGATCTGCCGCCAGCCCCTCGCGGAAAAAGCTGGCCGAGGAAATCACATCATCAGTTTTCCCCAACCGGCGCGCAGACAGATCCCGCAGGCTGCCACGAACCGACTCGCCGATCAGCAGCGCACCCGCCAACACTGACACCGCAATCGCAACACCCAACACGACAACCAGGTTGGTTTGCCAGTAGTACGACAGACTTCGTTTTATAAGTTGAGTGGTACGCATTAAAACTGTTCGAGGTGCTGGTTACGGAGTTCGAAGCGTTGGGGAAAACGAGCGGCGAGTTCCTTGCTGTGCGTGACGACGATCAGAATCGTCTTCGCATCTCGCTGTGTTTCGAGCAGTAGATCGGCCACCACCTCCGCGGATTTCTGATCGAGATTTCCGGTCGGTTCATCGCACAACAAGAGCTGCGGCTTCATGATCAGCGCACGCGCCAAAGCCACTCGTTGCTTCTCGCCGCCGGAGAGTTGCGCCGGGCGGTGGTCCAAACGTTCGGCGAGACCGACCTGTTTGAGCAGTTCGTTGGCGCGACGACTGGGCTCGCCGTTGGTCGTCGTCGAAACCATCGTCGGCGTGAGCACATTTTCGATCACGGAACACTGCGGCAGCAGGCAGTGATCCTGAAACACGAAACCGATCTGTTGGTTGCGAAAAGCAGCAAGCTGTTTGGCGTTCAAGAGAAACGGATTCTGGCCGCTCAGTGTCACGGTACCACTCGACGGCGGTTCGAGCGCACCCATCATGTAGAGCAGAGTGCTCTTGCCACTGCCCGACGGTCCCATAATCGAGACTGCCGAGCCGGGCGGTAATGAAAGCGAGACGTCAGAAACTATTCGGAGCGGTCCAGCGGGAGTGTCATACTCCTTCGAGAGATTCTCAACGTTAAGCATTTTTGATCTACTTGTATCAGGCGCCTCCTTGGAGTGGGGTGGCGTGG
>DASVGE010000255.1:0-18134 GCA_036379695.1 Pyrinomonadaceae bacterium
GGACAACCGTCGAGAAACGCGCCATCAGGACCTTTGCTGGTGCACTTCTGGCAGCCGATGCACAGGTAAGGGTCTACTTCGATTCGTCCAAACGGCGGATGATCTTCGTCCGGTACCCAGAACATACAGGCTTCAATCGGACAATACTCAACACACGCCGGTGAACCGGAGCAGCCGGTGCAACAATCGGTGGTGATGGCGAGTATGCGCGGCCGTTTTTTCCGGGTGGCCTTTCCGTCGCCCTGCGACATAGGCCAGTGTTTTTCTACGATGTCGAACATCCGCTCTTGAGCCTCACGTTTGCAGTGGTTGAATCGATGTTCGACTCTAACATAGCTTTGCGGAAATCCTCAACGATTTGTGTCGACGACGGCAAATGCTTGCTGGGGGAATGTCACTAGCATTAAGAAGTTTAGTCGAACACTAAATGGGGAGGAATACATATGCAGGTAGTCACGGGAGTATTCAGATCACAGGATGACGCGGAAAGAGCACTCAGTGAGTTAAGAAAGCTTGGTATAGAGGAGAAGAGGATCGGAATAGTGAGACCAGGAACTGCTCCGCAACGGATCGAAGCAGGCGTGCCAGTCACGGATACGGAGGATCCGGGCATGGGCCGCGCGATGGGTGCTGCTGTCGGAGGTGCGATGGGCGCCGCCGGTGGCGCGACGGCGGGTTTGGCGATTGCGAGTCTGGCCGTCCCAGGCATCGGGCCACTGATCGCATTTGGAATGGTTGGCGCGGGGTTGCTGGGCATTGTTGGCGCGGCGGCCGGTTCCGCGGTCGGAGATCAGGTGGAAGAGGAACTCGGCGAGGGCATACCGCACGAAGATGTTTACCTGTACGAAGACGCTCTCCGGCACGGGCATTCGATAGTGCTTGCGTATGTCGAAGAGGGTGAACAGGCGGATCGCGCCGAGGAAGTGGTACGTAATGCGGGCGCTGAAGATCTCGATGAACTGCGTGAAAACTGGTGGCGGGAGTTGAGAGAAGACGAGCGGGCGCACTACGGTAGCGACTTCGATCGCGATGAGGAGAGTTACCGCCGCGGTTACCATGCAGCATTGCACCCGAGCCGCCGCGGAAAGGCGTATACCGATGTCGAAGAGGATTTGGCAACGGCGTACGCGGGGACTGTGCTTGACAGGCCGTTTCAGTCGGGTTATGAACGCGGTCAGTCGTATCGTCCCAGAGGAGTGGAGAACCGTTAAAGGTTGAGAGATTTTCTGCTGAACGCTGCTGTTCTGATCGGGATACTGCTCGTCAGTGCGTTCATCACTGGTTGGTTTACTCGTACGATGTACATTCGTTGTTCAGCCTGCGGCACTCTCAACGCGCGCCGTCGCAGTGAGTGCCGCTCTTGTAGCACCCAACTCAAAAATTAACCACTAAGGCACAAAGACACGAATTTTTTCTTTGTGTCTTCGGGCCTTAGTGGTTCAAACAGAAAATCGATGTCTACAACACATGTACCCCCGGAGTGGCGTACGCACGCCGAACTCACCGACTATCGCGAGACACCCAGTTACGACGACACCGTAGCGTTCGCACGACGCCTCGCGCATGCATCGTCTTCAATCGAATACGAAGGCTTCGGATTCAGCGGCCAGGGCAGGGAACTGCCACTGATCATCGCCTCCGAAACCGGCACCTTCACACCTGAAGCGGCCCACGCGGAAAACAAAGCCATCGTCCTGATTCAAGCCTGCATTCACTCAGGCGAACCCGACGGCAAAGACGCAGGCTTCGCACTCCTGCGCGACATCGCGATCACGAAGACCGCCACCGGCATACTCGAGAACGTCGTCCTGCTCTTCATCCCGATCTACAACACCGACGGCCACGAACGTGCTACCCCTTACAATCGCATCAATCAAAACGGTCCCTCGGAAATGGGTTGGCGCACGACCAGCACGTACCAGAATCTCAACCGCGACTACATGAAAGCCGACACGCCCGAGACACGCGCCTGGCTTCATCTCTGGAACGTGTGGCAGCCCGATCTCTTCATCGATTGCCACGTCACCGACGGCGCCGACTACCGCTGCAACATCACGTATCACCACGAACATCACGCCGGAGTCGACGACGCAATCCTCGATTGGGAGCGAGAAGTTTTCGGCGGGAAAGTCGCGCCTGCAACTGAAGCAGCCGGCAACGTGATCTCCTGGTATCTCGAGTTTATCGACAATCGCAATCTCACTCTCGGCACGCGCGACTTCAACGGTTCGCCTCGCTTCTCGACGGGCTTCGTTCCGATTCGAAATCGCGCGGGAATCCTGATCGAGACGCACATGCTCAAAGACTATCGCTCGCGCGTGATTGGCACGTACGACTTCCTGCGCGCCGCGCTGGTCGAAGTCAATCGCGATCCGCAGCGCCTGCGACAGATTGGCCGCGAAGCAGATCAACGCACAGTCGCCGTTGGTAAGCACTATGATCCCACGCCGAGTTTTCCTCTGGATTTCGAACTGACTGACGAAACAACACCGTTCGAGCTGAAAGCTTTCAAATACGAAACAGAACACAGCGAGATCTCAGACGACCTGCGTGTGATCTTCGGTACCGAACCACTGGATTTAACTATCCCGATGTATCAGACGTTCCGAGTTAAGACGGCTGTGGCGCCGCCACTCTCTTACATCGTTCCCGGTGAGTGGACTGAAGTGATCAGTGTGTTGAAAGCGCACGGCCTGGAAATGAAAACGCTGGCCGCATTTGTCCCGATTGACGTCGAGAGTTATCGCTTTAAAAACGTGACGTGGCCTTACGAACCGTTTGAAGGACGACACATGCCGCGCTTCGACGTGGAGCCCACGGTCGAGACGAGAGTATTCCCTCCCGGTTCGGTAGTCGTTCCGTTAGCGCAACCGGCCGGCAAAGTAATCCTCAACCTGCTCGAGCCGCATGCACCCGACTCGCTCGCCCGCTGGGGCTTCTTCAATGCGATCTTTGAAGAGAAGGAGTACGCCGAACACTACGTGCTCGAGACACTCGCTCGCGAGATGTTGGCCAACGATCCCGATCTGAAGCAGGAGTTTGAACAACTGCTTGCACTGGATCCGGAGTTTGCTGCCAGCCCTGCCGCGCGGCTGCGGTTTTTCTACAAACGTTCGCCCTACTGGGATCCACAAATGAATCTTTATCCAGTAGGGCGAATCATTAGTTTGATCGATCTACCACTTGCCTGATATCGAAGACGCCCGACAATCCTAGCGACTGGTTATCGGATAGCGTCGGGCGTCGAGCAGGGCAAACAGTGTGCGTTTGCCTATACGACCGGACGTCGACCGCCGATGATATTGATAAGTAGCACTACAAGCGCAATCACAAGAAGAATATGAATGAACCCGCCAACCGCGTAGCCACTCACCAAGCCCAGTAACCACAGGACTAACAGAATCACAAAAATCGTCCAAAGCATTTCGTTCTCCTCCTTTTGTTAACCACGGTCCAAGTTTCGTTGGTACAAAAGCAATCGTAGAGGGACTGAGCAACGACCATGCCGTTTTGGTTTTCTGCGTTTTTTAGCGATTTCAGGCTAGAAGCGCGTACGGAAATATAGCAGTCACTGCTTGATTGAAATGATTTCCGGCCACGGACAACACATATAATCCGTAACTCATCAGTGTAAATCTGTGGCTTATGCCAAAATTTTCACGATATGGTTCTGGACTTCACACATTACTCGCTGGTAAAGTGAGCAACAGCGTTCGCGAGTCTCGGACGCGTCGATGTTTTAGAGCCTGTCTCGGTTTTCGCGTGCGGGTCCTTCCTTCGAAGTTCCGTCGCTTTTCAACCCCGATTCTTTGGTTTTGAATTTTACGGTCGCCGGAGAAACGCTCCGCCAGACCTAGCTGGAGGTTTTTTATGCCCACCCCCACGCCGCGGGTATCAGTTCGTACAAGAAAAGTCGCCCTCGTTGGCCTCGTTGTCACGCTTTCTTTCTTAATTGCCGCCACGGTTGTTAATTACGTTCGAGAGCAGCCGCCCGTACAAAAGATCAACTACTCGCAAATTTTTAGCCTGGCCGAAACTGGCGCCGCGGTTGCGCTTTCGGTCGACGGTGAAACTCTGACCGTCACGAAGACTGACGGTTCGATTGTCGAAGCGACTGTCACCGGCGAATCGACGCGTCACGAAGTCGTGCAACTGTTCCGGAAGAACAGCGTGCCGGTGGAGTTTCGTCCGCTACAGCCCGGACCGTTGTCGAACTTGCTGAGTTGGGCGCTGCCCATCCTGACGCTGGCGCTGATCGGCTTCGCCGCCTGGCGCATTTACGCGAGCATGAGTGGTCGCGGGTCGTTTGAGTTGGAGAATCACAACGGCAAACAGAACGTTGGCTTCGAAGACGTGGCCGGAGTAGATGAGGCACGCGCGGAGTTAACGGAGACGATCGAGTTTCTCCGCAATCCGGAACGATTCAGCCGGCTTGGTGGACGTGTTCCGCGAGGTATCCTGCTTTACGGACCTCCCGGGACGGGCAAGACGTTGCTCGCGCGCGCGGCTGCAAAAGAAGCGGGCGTCGCGTTTCTGGCCGCATCGGGATCGAGTTTTCAGGAAAAATTCGCCGGATTGGGCGCGGCTCGTGTGAGACACCTGTTCGCAAAAGGAAGAAAGCTCTCGCCCTGCATCATCTTTATTGACGAGATCGACGCTCTCGGACGCCAGCGTGGACGCGGTGGTGATTCGGCATCGGCGGATCAGGATCAGACGCTCAATCAGTTGCTGGTCGAGATGGATGGATTCGATCAGTCAACCGCAGTGGTGGTCATTGCTTCCACTAACCGTCCTGACATTCTCGACAAGGCTCTCACGCGTCCCGGAAGGTTCGATCGTGAGATCGCCGTCAATCTCGCCGACGTTTCTGGTCGTGAAGCGATTTTGAAAGTCCATGCCCGCAATCTGAAACTTGAAGACGGTCTCGATCTTCAATGGATCGCGCGCGGCACTCCAGGGTTCTCCGGCGCCGAGCTGGCTAATCTGATGAACGAGGCGGCGATTGCAGCGACGCGTGATGACGCCGAGGCTGTTGGCCGCAAGCACGTCGAGATCGCGCGCGATCGCATTCTGATGGGCGCCGAACGACAGGGCTTCATGATGGACGACGATGAGCGCTACGCTACGGCAGTGCACGAAGCGGGTCACGTCGCGGTTGGTTTGGCGGTCGAGAATGGCGATCCGATTCACAAAGTCTCGATCCTGCCACGCGGACGAGCGCTGGGTGTGACGCAGTCATTGCCTGAACGCGATCGATTCATGAAGAAGCGTGAGTATCTGGAAGATCAGATCGCGTTGTTGCTGGGTGGCCGTGCTGCGGAGCAGGTGTTGCTCTCAACGATGACTGCCGGTGCTTCAAACGACATTGAGCGCGCGGTCGAGATCGCGCGGGCGATGGTCAGCGAGTTTGGCATGAGCCGCCTCGGTCCGATTCACCTGGGGCAGCCGGATTCGCCAATTAGCCAGAGCCTGCTCGACAAAGTCGAGGAAGCGACGAACGAGTTGATCAATCAGCAACTGGAGCGAGCCTGCGCCATCGTTAGTGCGGAGCAGGAATCAATCGGACGCCTGGTCGAGCTGCTCATGGAACGCGACACCCTCGACGCTGAAGAAATCCAGAGTTGCTTCAGACGCGAACGACGCGCCGCCTAAAGCACACAGAAGAGTTAGCCACAAAAAGGCACATAAAGCACAAAAGAAAAAGCGGTTTTGCTTTATCTGTTTTGTGCCTTATGTGCCTTTTTGTGGCTAACTCTTTTCTGTACCTTTTTGTGGCTAACTCTTTTCTGTGCCTTTTTGTGGCTAATGAGCGAGGGCGTCGGGATGTTCGGAGATTTCTCTAATCGCGCGGCTGCGTCCGCGTTTGGTGACGACGGCAACGCCCGCGAAGATGAGTAACGCGGCGATGATGGTGCGGGAGTTCCACTGTTCGCCCAGCAGTAGCGGCGCGAAGCCAAAGGCGATCAGTGGCTGCATGTAGATGTAGATCGCAACGGTGCTGGGAGTGACTTTTGTTAAGGCCCAGGCGTTGAGGTAATAAGCTCCGACGGTGGGGAAGAGGATGATAAATACAAGCATCACCCACACGCCTGCGCTGATCGCGCCAGGATTCTCGTATTGCAGCGAATAAATCCCGACCGGCACTGTCACCACTAAACCAACCAGAAAGATCCACGTGATCACGTTCAAAGCGCCATAACGCTCGAAGAGAGTTTTCGAGATGACGATGTATATCGCGTAGAGCAGCGAATTCCCGATGATCAGGAGATTACCTGCTGTCGTTTGCGCCGACAGATCCGCGCGCGCCGGATTGACAAGATAGATCACACCTCCGGCCGCCAGTGCGATGCCGATCAGTCGCCTGAACGACAGTTGATCGTAGCGAAAAAGAATGCTGACAAAGAGTGCGAATACGGGAATGGTCGTGTTCAGCAGCGTGACGTTGATGACCGTGGTAAGCGAAAGACCTTTGACATACAGAAACTGGTTGCCGATGACGCCCATCATGCTGCACAGCACCAGTAACCAAAAATCTTTGGCCGGCATTTTGAAGAGTGGCGTGAGTTTGCGTTGCAGGAGCGCAAAGGCCAGCGCGGCGCCCGTGAGTCGTAAAGCCACGAGGGTCGACGTCGACATCGATCGCAGCACGACTTTGCCGAAGATGGGCCAGGTACCGAAGAGAATCTGGACCGCTACAAGCGCCAGGTGAGGGGCAATTGGGTGTGCTGATCTCCGATCTGTCTCCAATCCGCGCAAATCCGTGGCTCACACGACGAGGTACAGCGGATTTTCCAGGATCTTCCTGAAGGTTTGCAGGAACTTTGCGCCGGTCGCCCCGTCGATAACGCGGTGATCGCACGACATCGTCACACGCATCATCTGCCGGATCACGATCTCGTTGTCTCGCACCACCGGTTTCGCTGACATCGCTCCAACGGCGAGTATCGCTCCTTCAGGCGGATTGATAACGGCGGTGAACTCGTCGATGCCAAACATTCCGAGATTGCTGACCGAGAATGTAGCGCCCGTGTACTCCTCCGGCTTCAACTTTTTCGAACGCGCTCGCTCGGCCAGTTCGCGTACTTCAGTAGCGATCTGGCTGAGTGACTTTTGATCTGCCGCACGAACCACGGGTGTGATCAATCCATCCTCAATGGCGACCGCCACGCCGATGTCGGCGTGTTCGTAATAGCGGACGAATTTCTCCTGGAACGACGCGTTCACTTCCGGATGCTGAATCAACGCTGCTGCCACAACCTTGATAATGATGTCGTTGATACTGATCTTGAGATCCGGGTCGAGTGCGTTGATACCTTTGCGCATTTCCGCCGCACGGTCCATCTCGATCTCGGTGGTGAGAAAGAAATGCGGCACCGGCCCGATCGACGTAACGAGTCGCTTCGCAATTGTCTGTCGAATTTGACTGGCGGGTTCGTCGCGATAAGGCGAGGCGCCGATTTGTGGGATTTGACCTGGTTCGACGGCGCGCGGGTAACTCGGCGCGGCTTTTGGCTGGCTGATGGCGGCTTCGATGTCTCGCTTGATGATGCGCCCACCCGGTCCACTGCCTTGCAAAGAGCGCAGATCGATGCCGGCTTCCGCAGCCATACGCGCGGCCAGCGGTGAAACTATCATGCGGCCTGAATCGCTGGTGGCTGCCGCCTGCGGCGCGCGGCCATTATCAACCGGCCGTGGAGCGGGAGCACTGCTTGCAGCGGCAGCCGCTTTCGCCTGTGGTTGCGGTGGAGCCAGGTCAGGTACAGGAGGCGGTACGTCCGTTTCCTTCTGCTCCTGCACTTTCGGCTGAGCCGGCGCTTCTGACACCAACGACGCGATGTCTTCGTCAGGCTCGCCGATTACGGCGATCGTTTGTCCCAACGGCGCTGATTGTCCTTCGTTGATCAGTATCTTGCGCAGGACGCCGTTTGCGAGGGCTTGCATTTCCATCGTCGCCTTGTCGGTGTCGATTTCAGCAAGCGGTTCCCCCATGGAGACCTTGTCTCCCTCTTTTTTCAACCAACGCGAGATCTGTCCCTCCTCCATCGTAGGGGAGAGCTTCGGCATGATTACCTTCGTTGCCATAATCTATGTAATCTGTGGAAAAGGGTCCTAGTCGATGTATGCGACTTCTTTGACTGCGGCGACAATTCTGTTCACGTCGGGGATTGCAAGATCCTCGAGGTTCTTCGCGTAGGGCATCGGCACGTCCGCGCCCGACACACGCTTCACGGGCGCATCGAGATAATCAAACGCGCGCTCCATGATCTGCGTGGCGATCTCCGACCCAACGCTACAAATCGGATGCGACTCTTCCGCTACCACTACCCGATTTGTCTTCTTCACTGACTCGATAATCGTGTTGATATCGAGCGGCCTGATCGTGCGCGGATCGATCACCTCGCAGGAAACACCTTGCTGCGCGAGTTGCTCTGCTGCCTTCAGTGCAATCGGCACCATCAATGAGCGCGCCACGATCGTCACGTCTTTCCCTTCACGTTTCACATCCGCCACGCCCAAAGGAATCGTGAAATCAGGATCGTCGGGCACCTCGCCCTTGTTCCCGTACATTCGTTCCTGCTCGATGAAAATCACCGGATCGTCGTCGCGAATCGAAGACTTCAAAAGCCCCTTCGCATCGGCAGGCGTCGAAGGCATCACTACCTTGAGGCCGGGAAAGTACGCGTACCACGACTCGAGCGCCTGCGAATGCTGCGACGAAACCTGGAACGCCGAGCCACCTGGACCACGGAACACGATCGGAATGTTGAACTGCCCGCCGGACATGTAAAGCATCTTCGCGGCGGAGTTAATAATTTGGTCGGTGGCAAGGATCGAGAAGTTGAAAGTCATGAACTCGATGACGGGTCTCAGCCCAACCATCGCTGCGCCCACGCCGAGTCCGGCAAAGCCGAGCTCAGTAATCGGCGTATCGATAACTCGCTTGCCGCCGAATTCCTGGAACAGTCCTTTACTGACTTTGTAAGCGCCGTCGTATTCGGCAACTTCCTCGCCCATGAGAAAGACTTTTTCGTCGCGGGCCAACTCTTCTCGGAGAGCCTGATTAAGTGCTTCGCGGATCGTAATTGTCGCCATGATTTATTTGCGGCCTGGTTCGATTGGGTTTGCGTAAACGTCTGTGTAGAGCTCTTCCGGATCGGGTAACGGGCTCTCCTCGGCGAAACGCAATGCGTCTTCAACTTCTTCGCGCACCTTTTTATCGATCTCGTCGAGGGTTTTCTGATCGACGATCTTTTCTTCGAGCAGACTGGCAGAGAAAAGCTTGATCGGATCGCGTTCCTGATACTTCTCGATTTCGGCGCGCGTGCGATAGTTGCCGGGGTCAGACATCGAATGGCCCATGAAACGGTAAGTGCGGATTTCCAGCAGTGTCGGCAGAAAATCTTTGCGAGCGCGTTCGACTGCTCGCAACGTTGCTTCACGAACGGCGAGCACGTCCATGCCGTCGACAAACTCCGCGGCCATGTCGAAAGCGCAGGCTTTTTGCGCGATGTCACTCAGAGACATCGCCCGGGCGAGGGAAGTGCCCATGCCGTACTGGTTGTTTTCGCAAATGTAAATGCAGGGAAGCTTCCAGAGCTGCGCCATATTCAGCGACTCGTGAAAAGCGCCCTGGTTCACGGCTGCTTCGCCGAAGAAACAGAGGGTCACCTGGTCCGTGCCCTGATACTTAGCGGCAAAAGCGGTGCCGGTTGCGAGCGGAATCTGACCGCCGACGATCGCGTGACCACCGAGGAAGCCGAGGCCCTTGTCAAACATGTGCATCGAGCCGCCTTTGCCCTTCGAGCAGCCGGTGGCTTTGCCGAAGAGTTCGGCCATGATCGATCGGGAAGTCATTCCCTTTGCCAGCGCGTGACCGTGTTCGCGATAGCTCGCGAGCACGTAGTCGTCTTTGCGAATGGCGGAAATGGCGCCGACGCCGACTGCTTCCTGGCCAATATAGAGGTGACAGAAACCGCCGATCTTGCCGGCGACGTAAGCTTCCGCCGACTTTTCTTCAAAGCGACGGATGAGAAGCATTTGCCGGTAGAGTTCGATCAGTTCATCGCGGGAGAGCGCGCTAAGACGGTCTTTTTGTCGCTCCTTCGCCTCGTCTCGTTCCTGTTTGAGTTGCTTCCGATCGATTGCGTCCGGAGGCGCATCCATCACGCCGGTAGAGCTCTGCTGCTCTTCGGCTTGGGCGGCTGAAGGGGGTGCTGCTGTTTGTTTGCTCATAAAAGGTCGGATTATGCCACAAGAAGGCACAAAAAGCAGTTAGCCACAAAAAGGCGCAAAAAGCACAAATGAATTCGGCCTGCCTGAATCCTTCTTCCTAAATAATTTGTGCCTGTTGTGCCTTTTTGTGGCTGAATTTATCTGTGCTTTTTGGTGGCTCAGGTCATCATGTCGATCGAGCTGACGCCGGCGCTGGCGACCGTGAGGACGGTCTTGCGAGCGTTCTTGTCGTGCTGCATGCGGCGCGCGGCGGCGCTCAGTAGCTCTTCGGAGGTCTCGCCGTCATCCGGGAAACAGGCGACGCCGAGGCTGACGCCCAGGCCGACCATCGTACCGGTGCGGACCGAGAACAATTGCTCTTCAACCGCGTTCCGCATGCGCTCGCTGATTGAAACCGCCATCTTGCTCGAGGCCATTGGCATGATGGCTACGAACTCGTCGCCGGCATAGCGAGTCAGGATGTCCATCTGCCTGAGTTCGCGACGAACCACTCCGGCCACACTCGCCAGCAGCCGATCACCAATCGAGTGTCCGTACTTGTCGTTAATGATCTTGAAGTCGTCGATGTCCATGCAGACTACCGCAACGGGTTCCCTGTTCATGCGCTGGCACTCCGCGATGCGCTGTTCGAGCATCATGTAGAATCCACGGGCGTTGGGCAGTTCTGTCAGCGGATCAATGAGCGCGCTTTCACGAGTCTTTTCGTAGGTGAGCGCGTTGTTGAGAGCACTCGACGCATGCTGGCAAACCGATTCCAACAGGCGCACGTGTTCGGTGGTGTATGACGTTCGGCTCTGCGAATAGAGCGAAATCGCTCCGAACGCACCATCCTCACGAAGCAACGGCGACACCAGCACCCCGCGAAAACGTTTCACGATCTCATCTGGAATCCCGATTAAGTCCAGATCAGGCGACGCGTTGCACATCGAACGTGCATTCGCTATCACCCAACCAGTAATCCCGTCGCCGATGTTGATGCGCCGCCGTCTGAAAAGCTCGACTTCTTCGCCGACGACGTGCGCTGCAATCGCTTTGCCTGATGGGTCGTCAACGAGATAGATCACACACGTATCGAACGGCACGATTGCGCGCAACTTGTTCGCGACGAGAGTCACGGTGTCGCTTAAGTTGAGCGAAGAACCGATCGTCTGAGCGATCTCGTGAAGTGCGAAGACTTCGCGCTGTGCTTCGCTGATTGTTCGGAAGACTGAAGTCTCTTCGGCGACACCGAGAAAGTCGGGCGCGAGCCCGGCATCGGGTTTCGTCGTCGTTTCATTATCGATCGCAGGAGTCGAAGCAACCTGTTCTTGAATGTCCTGAGAGTCGATCAGGCGGTCAAACTCTTCCACATGTTTGATGAAAGTGTCGACTACCTTCGGATCGAACGCACTTCCGACCATACTGCGCAGCAACGCCAGCGATTCCTCACGCTTCATGCCTTTGCGGTACGGGCGATCGCAACGCGTGGCATCGTAGAAATCGACCACCGAGATGATCCGCGCAATGAGCGGGATCGCTTCGCCCTTAAGCCCTTTGGGATAACCACTGCCATCCCACTTCTCGTGGTGATAACGCACGATGTCTTCGACCGGGTAAGGGAAGTTGACGCGTTTGAGAATGTCGCCGCCGACAGTCGGGTGGATCTTCATCTTGGCGAATTCCGCTTCGGTGAGTTTGCCTGGTTTATTGAGTATGTATTCAGGCACTGCGAGTTTGCCGATGTCGTGCAGCAGTGCGCCGGCGTGCAGCGCGCATAACTCCTTGTCAGAGACCTTGAGCAGCGTTCCCATCTGCGTGGCGTAGATCTGCGTACGGCGCACGTGCCCATGAGTCGTCTGGTCTTTGGCGTCGATCGCGATTGCCAGCGACTCGATCGTGTTCATGTGGATGGTCGCCATCTCTTCGGCGTGCTGGCGCCGCTCGGCTTCCGCGTGGATTACCTCTTCCAGCCGTCGCTCGTTGAAGCGATAGAGCAGATAGACCAGGGCCAGGATCAGCAGCCCCAGAACGGCGGAGGTGAGATTCTTGTTGAAAATGGCTGCATAAAAGAGGATCGCTGAAGCAGCAAGAGCACTCAACACGATAACTCCTGCCATAAGAGCGGTGCTCTTCAGGTTTGTTTTCAGCATTGCTGGGTCAATCCTTCCGAAAACAGGAGCGTGATTACGACGATTGTAGGTGATTTACTCGCTTGGTATGGTGCCAACATTGTTGAGCACCGCGTAACTATAGCGCTTGCAGGCGGTTGGCGTCAAGGAGAAGAGCAAGTTAGGAAGAGGGGCTTGCCCCCGCTCTTCCAACAGCGGTGGCAAGCCACCCTTCCTGACTTGTTCTTTTTTTAGCGGCTTAGTTGTTCTCGAAGTGCAGGCACCTCGGTCACAGGCTGCTGGCAGGTGTAATGTTCGCAAATGTAAGCAGTGGCCAAGTTGTTGATGAGCGGACGGTTTTCGAGTAATACGGTAACTTCAGCGGCTTCGGGTTGATTGATGAAGCCGGGGGCGACGACTTTGTTGGGGAGGTAGGGGCGCCAGGTTTCGGTGAGCAGGGGGTTGATGTCCGCGGGATCTTTTCCCACGATGGCTACTTCTTTTGGCGTGGAGAGCAGGAAATCGACGGCGGAAAGGGCGTATCCGAAGCCTGAGGGGTAGCGGCGTAGTTGATCTGCCATCTCACGCAAGGTTGCGACGGCGAGATTGCGATAATGGTCGTTGTTGGTGAGTGTTGCCAGGCGCAATAGTACGAGGGCGGCGACTGAGTTACCCGATGGAGTCGCGTTGTCGAAGTAGTCCTTTGAGCGGACGATCAGGTTTTCGTGACTCTTGCCCGTGAAGAAGAAGCCGCCGCTTTCGTCGTCCCAAAACTCTTCGATCATTCGCTCCGTCAGTGCTAAAGCTTCTTTCAACCAACGAAGCTCGCCCGTCGTTTCAAACAGCGTGACCAGGCCCTCCGCCAGGAATGCATAGTCTTCGAGGTAAGCATTGAACTTCGCGACGCCGTCTTTCCACGTGCGCAGCAACGCGCCATCGCGCCGCAGATTTGAAAGCACAAACTCGGCGTTTCGTCTCGCGGCGTTCGTGTAATCCGGGCGTTTCAGGATCACACCGGCTTCCGCGAAGCTCGCCATCATCAGACCGTTCCACGCCGTGAGTATCTTTTCATCGCGATCCGGCTTGATGCGTTGCTCGCGAAGCTCAAACAGTTTGCGCTTACTTTCGTTTAGTGAATACAACAGCACTGACTCGGTGAGGTTATGAGCCACCGCTACTGTTACCGGCGGGCGTGTGACGTTGAGAATGTTCTTGCCTTCAAAGTTTCCCGATTCCGTGATGTTGTAGTACGACGAAAAGAGCTCGGCGTCACGATCTCCCAGCGTCTTGCGAACCTCATCAATGTCCCAAACGAAAAACTTTCCTTCATGACCTTCCGAGTCCGCATCCTGCGTTGAATAGAAACCACCTTCCGGATGCGTCATCTCGCGCAGCACGTAATCCAGAATGCCCTCGGCAGTCTCGCGCGCAAACGCCTCCTGGCTTCCTTGAAAGTAGTGCAGGTAAAGCCGCGAGAGCAGGGCATTGTCATAGAGCATCTTCTCGAAGTGAGGCACGAGCCACTTGGAGTCGACGGAGTAACGATGAAAACCTCCGCCGAGTTGATCGTACATTCCGCCGTTGGCCATCTTCCTGCACGTGTGGTCCACCATCTCCAGCGCCTCGCGATTGCCGGTGCGCATGTACGTGCGCAGCAGAAACTCGAGCGTCATCGCAGGCGGAAACTTTGGCGCGCCGCCGAAGCCGCCGTTGACGGAGTCGTAACCTCGAACGATGCCGACGTAAGCAGCATCGAGCAGCTCTGGCTCGATCGGGTGATCGGAACCGTTCGTGGCACTAAGTCGACGCAGTTCGTTGACGAGTGATGTACCCGTCTCACGAATGTCGTCCTGTTTATCGCGATACGCTTCGGCAACGCCGATCAGGACTCTCGGAAAGCCCGGCATGTTGTAGCGGTCCTGCGGTGGAAAGTACGTGCCGCCGTAAAACGGAACCGCGTCGGGAGTCAGAAATACGGTCATTGGCCAACCACCGTGATGCGTCATCATCTGCACGGCGTTCATATAAATCTGATCGAGATCGGGTCGCTCCTCGCGGTCGACTTTGATGTTCACGAAGTGCTCGTTCATGAGTTCCGCAATCTGTTCGTTTTCAAACGACTCGTGCGCCATCACGTGGCACCAGTGACAGGCGGAATAACCGATGCTCAGCAGGACTGGCTTATTTTCGCGGCGCGCTTTCTCGAAAGCTTCGTCACCCCACGGGTACCAGTCGACGGGATTGTGCGCGTGTTGTAAGAGATAAGGACTCGTTTCATTAATAAGATGATTAGGCATGTCCACAGATTACACAGATTCCACTGATTGAAACAATCTGCGGAATCTGTGTAATCTGTGGACATGGAACGAGAAACTCTGGAGTTTGATGTAGTTTTTGTAGGCGCGGGTCCGGCTAATTTGAGTGGTGCACTGCATCTGGCGCGCCTCGTTAAGCAAAACGGTTCGCTCGGCGACGTCGAGATCGCGGTGATTGAAAAGGGTTCGACCGTCGGTGCTCACATACTTTCCGGCGCGGTAATGGACCCGAAAGCACTGCGCGAGCTGATTCCGGATTTTGAAGCACAGGGCGCACCGCTCGAGTCGCCGGTCAAAGAAGATCACTTTCTTTATCTGACTCCGAAGTTCGCACTGCGTTCGCCGATCACTCCGCCGCCACTGAAGAATCACGGTTATTACATCGTTTCGCTTAATCGTCTGACTGCGTGGCTGGGTGAGAAGTGCGAAGAAGCAGGCGTCAACATCTTTCCGGAGTTTCCGGGCGCTGACCTGCTGTACGACGAAAACGATCGCGTGCTGGGCGTGCGCACCGGCGACAAGGGAATCGATAAGGAAGGGAAGCGGAAAGCTAATTATGAGCCGGGAGTCGATCTGCAGGCGAAGATTACGGTGCTGGGCGAAGGACCACGCGGCTCACTGACCAAACAACTTATCGAACGTTTGGGACTCGACGAAGGGCGCGAACCGCAAGTCTACAGTCTTGGCGTAAAAGAGTTGTGGGAGTTGCCCGACGATCGTTATCCAACCGGGCGAGTCACACACACGCTCGGCTTTCCTTCTGACACGTCGACTTACGGCGGCGGCTGGATCTACGGCATGCAGAATCGCGTGCTCAACATCGGCTACGTCACCGGGCTCGACTACAAGGATCCACTAATCGATCCGCACGCGGAGTTTCAACGCTTCAAAACCCATCCTTACATCGCGCGATTGCTCGAAGGCGGCAAGATGCTTCGTTACGGAGCAAAGACAGTGACCGCCGGCGGTTACTTCGCGATCCCACGCATGTATGCGGATGGAGTGCTTTTAGCAGGTGACTGCGCGGGATTGCTGAACCCACAACGGCTGAAGGGAATCCATTCCGCAATCAAGAGCGGGATGCTCGCGGCCGAAGTGATTTACGAAGCCCTCGTGGCGAAGGATTACTCGGCGAAACAGTTGCAGCGTTACGAGAGGGTGGTCAAGGAAAGCTGGATCATTCCGGAGTTACGCAAAGTCAGGAACTTCCATTCAGCGTTTAAGCATGGTCGGTGGCCGGCATTGATCAATGCGGGTTTGCAATTCGTCACCGGCGGGCGTGCCTGGGGAATCTTCGATCGCGATCGCAGCGTGGCTGGTCACGAAGAGATGAAGAAGCTATCAACTTACGGCTATCGCGACGATCGGCTCGAACAGCGCTACAAAGACCTGCGTTTCGACGGCAAGTTAACTTTCAACAAGGTGACCGACGTCTATCACGCCGCGGTGGGCCACGATGAAGACCAGCCGGCACACCTGCACGTGCTCGATACGAATATATGTTCCACGCGTTGTGCTGAAGAGTACGGAAATCCGTGCCAGCGGTTCTGTCCGGCAGCGGTTTACGAGATGGTTGAGGACGGCGGTAATGGAAACAGGCGCCTGCAGATAAACTTCTCGAACTGCGTGCACTGCAAGACGTGCGACATCATGGATCCCTACCAGATCATCAACTGGGTAACACCCGAAGGCGGCGGTGGTCCAGACTACAAAGGAATGTAATTCGCGAGGAAATCCGAACCACTAAGACACCAAGACACCAAAAGCGAAATTTGTGCCTTCGTGCCTTGGTGGTTAAAACTATCCCGCAGCCTGGCCGTCTTCCTTGATATCAAAATGCACGCGGCCGCGCATGACCTCTTCGAGCGCAATCCGCGTCGGCTTGTGTTTTTGAGGATCGATCTCGATTCTGGGCTGCGCGCCGCGCTGCAATTGCTTGCTGCGCTTCGCGGCGAGGATTATCAGACGGTATTTCGAATCAACTTCCGGTCCGGCAGTTCCGTCAACTTCACTCTCAATCAATTCTGTCACTCCAATGCTCCTTCTGTTATCACTCTATGATCGAATTGCTTTTGAATTTTTCAATTACTTCCAGAACCAGACTCTCCTGGCGCATGCAACGCGCGCGTTCCGCGTTAATGATCGAAGCCAGTTGGGCCGACGCCCTCTCGATCTCGTCGTTGATGATCACGTAATCGAAAGCGGAGTACTGCTTCAACTCATCCGGGGCATTGCGCAAACGAACCGCCAACTCCTCGGGCGAATCCGTGCCTCTCGCGATCAGTCTTTGCTTCAACACTTCAAACGACGGCGGCAGGATAAAGATACTCACCGAATCCATCAGCAACTTTCGCACGCTGGCCGCGCCCTGAACATCAACCTCTAGAATGATGTCGGAGCCGGCGTTGGTCTCTTCCATGACCTGGTTCTTTGCCGTGCCGTAAAAGTTGCCGTGTACGCAGGCCGATTCCAGAAACTCGCCCGCGGCCGCCATCTCGTCGAAAGTTTCTCGGTTAACAAAGAAATACTCGCGGCCATCGACTTCCCCCTGCCGTGGCGCACGAGTCGTGTACGAGACAGAATAGCTAAGATTTTCCACCGCCACAACTTCCAGCACGTGCCGGATGATCGTGCCCTTGCCGCCGCCTGATGGCGAACTGACGACGAAGAGCGTGCCTCTTGGGGTGGCGTGGCTGATTGTTCTGGACGTTTCCAGTTCTTTCACTCTACTCGACATTCTGAACCTGTTCGCGGAGTTTCTCCACCTCCGCTTTGATAGCTAAGCCCGCCTCCTTAATTACAAGATCGGTTGATTTTGAAAGGGTCGTGTTGGCCTCGCGATTGAGTTCCTGGAGCAGGAAATCAAGCATCTTGCCGGCCTCACCCGGCGCCTCGAGCGCCTCCTGAAACTGAGACAAGTGACTGCGCAGCCGGACCATCTCTTCACTCACGTCACTGCGATCCGCCAGGTAGGCAACTTCCTGGGCCAGTCGCACCGGATCGATCTCGACAACCTGTCCACCGCGATTCAGCAGTTCTCCGATTCGTTTTTGTAAGCGTTGACGATAAGCATCAGCAAGACCAGCGGCGGACGCTTCGATCACCGGCACGAGCGATTCGATTTTCCGTACCCGGTCGCGCAATTCGTTCTTGAGAGCTTCGCCTTCCTGCTCGCGCATCTTTTGCAGTTCGTCCAGCGCCTGGTCCAAGGCCTGTTCGAGCGCTGTGATCATTCTTTCGTCGATGCCGTTGCGGGCGGGCTGGAGCGCGCCGGGAATACGCGCGATAACGTTGATGTCGAGCTCGCCGGCGATATTGAAATCCTGCTGGAGTTGTTTCAGCGCATTGACGTAGCCGGCGATCAGGGGACGGTTTAATTCGTAAGCGACCTGCGCAGCGCGTTCTATGCTCACGGTGACGTCAACACGCCCGCGCGATAGTCGTGAAGTGATCCGTTTCTTGATGGCCGGTTCGACGGAAGCCAGTTCTGAACCAACGC